>JASFQN010000141.1:0-6766 GCA_050115425.1 Gammaproteobacteria bacterium
TCCGCTCGCCAAGTTGCGGGGCCAGGGGCCCCATGTGCCCTACACCGCCATGTTTGTGCATGAAGGCCGTATCCTGATAGGCACGGGAACGGGCCAATTGGCGAACATCGATATTGCAACCGGCAATGTTCTCGACCAGCAGCAGCTCTCCCAGCGACACCGGGGCATATCAACCATCATCTCCGACCGGGCCGATGGCTACTGGATCAGCACATTCGGTGATGGTGTTTTTCATCTGACGGCTGCCGGCTTGATCGATCGACACTTCCAACATGTCAAGGGTGATGAAGACTCTATCCACGATGATAAAGTGACGCCAATAATGCTGCTGCCCACCGGACGCATCGCCGCTGGTACCGAGTCCGGATTGGAAATTATCGACCGATCAACTGGTCGCAGCCAACGAGTACCCTTGCCGTTAAAGTCCGAACCGTTTCCCGCGGTCTATTCCCTGGGCCGTTCAGGAATAGATTCCGACCAGATGGTGATTGGCACAGCGGCCGGGCTGTTCACAATGAGTGTCACACATAACGATAAACTTGCAACCCACAATTTCCCTGCCACCGCCGACACACTGATGTCGATTTTCAATATTCAGCCACAGACAGAAAGTATCTTCTGGGCAGCCTCGGATGATGGTCTTTATCGTGTCCAGACCACATCTGGCAAGCTGACCAAATTCGCTTCGCCGCAAGGTGTGCCGAATCTGAACTTCAACATGCGAGCCCATTGCAGTGATAGTAAAACTGGCACACTGATATTTGGCACAACCGAGGGACTGCTGTATTTCAATCCAAACGAAATCAGTTACCGGAATACGTCTCCATTGGTAGCAGTGACTTCGTTCATGGTGCAGGGAAAAAGCTCCGAAGAAAGCCTGAAGCAAGCCAGGTCCGGTCTGCTTACGCTTCCCTACGAACGCGACAACATAGGCATTCGTTTTTCACTTTTGAATTTTTTCAGCCACGGATTCAATACGTACCGCTACCGCCTCGGGACGACTGCGGATTCCGAATGGCAAAACCTTGGCAGCAGAAATGACCTAACCTTCACCCGACTTTCCCCGGGAACCTATCACCTCGAAATTTCCGGGACGGATCCCTTTGGGCACTCGCCACGCGAACCTGCCCACCTGAACTTCCGAATCCTTCCGCCGCCTTGGGCCACCTGGTGGGCCTATGTCATCTATACGATACTGGCGTTTGGCCTGCTCTTCGCCTACTTCTGGCGCCAGCGCAACAAACTTCAGCGCGAACGCGAGATCAACCTGCGCCTGCGTGAGGCGGATCGCCTCAAGAGTCAGTTCGTGGAGGAGCTGCAGGACCAGGTCGAGAAGGCCACCGAAGAATTGCGCCTCAGCCTGGAGGCCATGCGCATCAAGAACGTGGAACTCGATGTGGCTCACAAGCGTGCGCAGGATTTCGGGCGTGTGAAGTCCGAGTTCCTTGCCGACATGAGCCATGAGATTCGAACACCCTTGAACGGCCTTCTTGGCTACCTCCGCCTGCTGCACGAAGCCGATCTCAAGCCTGAGCAGAAAACCTATTTGCGCACCGCCCGCCAATCCGCCGAGACGCTACTGGCCATCGTCAACGACGTGCTGGATTACTCGAAGCTCGAGGCCGGCAAACTGCTGCTCGAGGAGTCGACTGTCAACCTTCGCGAGTGGCTGGCCGAAACGCTCGAGTTGCTCGCTCCCGTGGCCTACAGCAAGGACCTGGTGCTTGCCTGCATCGTCGACGAACAACTTCCCGAGTTTGTGGAGACCGATGCCGTACGACTGCGCCAGATTCTGGTGAACCTTGTTGCGAACGCGATCAAGTTCACGCCCCACGGCAGCGTCACGATCCGGGCCGAGCAGGTCCAGCGCAATGGTTCGACGATGCAGTTGCGTCTTTCGATCAGCGATACCGGCATCGGGATCAGCGAGGAACAACGTGGCCGGCTGTTCCAGGCCTTCACGCAGGCGGAGACCTCCACCGACAGGGAATACGGTGGAACGGGGCTGGGCCTGGTCATCGTGAAGCGCATTCTCGACCTCATGGGTGGCGAGCTCAAACTGGAAAGCAGCCCCGGCGTGGGCAGCACATTCACAATCGAGCTCGAACTGGGCGTACCGGCCGCGACCAACGAAATCAGCCTGAAAGGTGAGCTGGACGGCTGGCAGGTCGCGGTCTACGACGAACATCCACTCTTCCAGCAAAGCCTGGTCTCCACCCTGCGCTTCCTGGGCTGTCATGTGGAGCGACTGCGCGACCGCCGGGATCTCCTTGCCCTGCTCGAGCGCGCCCCGACCTGCGATGCCGTGATCGTGGGACTGTCCCATGAGGAGGCACCTCACACTGCAACGATCACCGAGGCCATCGCCCGGCGTCATGCCCGACAGATGGTGCTCGCGGTCGCGCCCACGCTCGAACTGCGCCAGCTTGCGGCTCTTTCAGAGCGGTTGCACACCCGCTGCCGCCCCAAATGCATCGACCCCGCCGCCCTGATTGATGAATTGCGGACGTTGGCACCGGTGGGCGGTAACGGCACGATCGAACCGCATTCGATGTCCGGGACGATGACAACCGAGGGGCCACTCGGCGGCGAGCGACTGCTGGTGGTGGACGACAATGCCGTCAATCGGCACCTGCTGGCGACGCTGGCCCGACAGAATGGCGCGCTGGTCACGGAAGCCGCCAGCGCGGAAACGCTGTTCGCGAGAATCGCGGAGCAGACCTTCGATGCCATCCTGCTGGATGTTCACATGCCGGGCATGAGCGGCGTGGATGCCGCCGCCCGCATCCGTTCCGGCCAGAGCGAAAGCCGCAATGTACCGATCGTGGCAGTCAGTGCGGATGCCCTGGAAAAGACGCGCCGTGCAGCGCTTGAGGCGGGTATGGACGCCTACCTGCTCAAGCCCGTGGAGGAAGACGATCTGGTGGAAGTGGTCCGGCGCTCCATCCGGCACCGCAGGAAGGATTCCGGCTAGGGCCCGGCGCCTGCCCCGGCAACCAGAACAACCGCAACCGCCATCACCATGCCGGCTTCGTCGGTGAGGCTCACGTGGGCCTCACCCGCCCCAAGGCGTTGTGCCACACTGCGCCCGCGTGCCGAGAAGATCGGTACCGGGCGGCCCCAGTCATTGGACACGACGCCCACGTCACGCACCCAGACGCCGTGAGCGAACCCGGTGCCGAGGCCCTTGACCAGCGCCTCCTTGGCGGCAAATCGCATCGCCAGGAAGCGTACAGGCCGTCGCGTCGACTGAAACAGCGCCCACTCTTCGGGCATGAGAATCCGGCGCGCGAACGTCTCGCCATGTCGTTCCCACAGCCTTTCGATCCGTGCGACCTCGACCAGATCGGTGCCGATGCCGAAGATCACCGGTGGGCGCTCCCCAAAAGTGAACGCATGTCACGAACGGCCCGGTCGAGTCCGTCCAGTACCGCACGCGCGACGATGCTGTGACCGATGTTGAGCTCCACGATCTCGGAGATCGCGGCCACCGGGAGGACGTTGTGGTAGTGCAGACCATGGCCGGCATGCACTTCCAGCCCCAGGTAGCGGGCATGGCGAGCCCCCTGGCGGATGCGGGTCAATTCCCTTGTTGCGCTCTCGTCGTCCGGTGCATCCGCGAATGCGCCCGTATGCAGTTCAATGGCCGGTGCGCCGGCGCGGTGCGCCGCCTCGATCTGGTCCTCGTCCGGATCAATGAACAGCGCCACGCGGATACCGGCCTCACCGAGCCGCGCACACGCCTCGGCAATACGCTCGGACTGTGACGCGACATCCAGTCCACCCTCGGTAGTCAGCTCCTCGCGTTTTTCAGGCACCAGACAACAGTCGTGAGGCTGCAGCCTGCACGCAATGGCCAGCATCTCGTCGGTGACGGCCATCTCAAGATTCATGCGCGTCTGCAAGGTCCGCCGAAGTGACTCCACGTCCCGATCCTGGATGTGGCGGCGATCTTCGCGAAGATGCACGGTGATCAGGTCGGCGCCCGCCCGCTCGGCAACGAAAGCCGCATCGACGGGATCCGGATAGCGGGTACCCCTCGCCTGGCGAAGCGTCGCCACATGATCGATATTCACGCCCAGGCGCAAGGTCTTGTCTTCATTCATCGGTGGGATCCTTGTCATCGGTATCGGCCGGCCGGCGTCGCAGGGCGCGGGTCACATCCCGGGTCTTGAGCGGGCGGCCGCCGAGATACAGGTCGAGCGCCGCGCGGAGCAGTCGGCGGCTTTCGACCAGGCTTGTTTCATCTTCCAAACGCCCGGCAGCAAGGTCAAGCAAGGAGCGGCCGGACACGACAAGCCGACTGCGGGCGTCGGCCATTGCCGGCGCGGGGCCTTCCTCCAGGTGATACTGATAAAGCCGTCCGGCCTCGATGGCCTCGCCCCGGGCGGTGGTCTCCAACAGCAGACCGTAGCCGATGTCCTCCAGCAGAGCCTTTTCAAACAGACGCAGGCTCCCGGCCCGCTCGCCGCTGGTCCGCCCGGCCGCAAGCGCCGGCAGCAAGGCGGTATAACGTTCGAACAACGCGGGATGCGGGTCATGCCGAACCAACAGGCGAATGATCAACTCGTTGGCGTAGAACGCCATCAGAATCGCTTCCCCGGCCAGGTTGACCGCCGCTCCGGCGGGCTCGGCGCCGATCAGATTGCCGAGGTCACCGCGCGCGGACCACGACACCACGACAGGCCGGAACGGCTGCAGGAGCGGGCGCAGAGCGGAGCCGGCCCGGCGCGCACCCCGTGCTATCAGCGGTACGCGGCCGAATTGCTGCGTGAACAACTCCACCATGCGGCTGGTGTCCCGCCAGGGATAGTGATGCAGAACGTAGGCGGGATGCAGATGAACCCTCTCGCGGGTTCTCATTGTTGTTCGTAACCCAGGCTGCGGAGCGCGCGGTCGTCATCAGACCAGCCCTCGCGCACCTTTACATGGAGGTCAAGAAACACGCGTGTCTCGAGCATCTTTTCCAGCTCCAGGCGGGCTTCCCGGCCCACTCGCTTGAGCATGCGCCCGGCACTCCCGATGACAATGGCCTTCTGGCTGTCACGCTCCACCCAGATGGTTGCCGCAATGCGTGTCAGCCCACCTTCCACCGCGAAAGCCTCGACATCCACTGTCAATGCATAGGGGAGTTCCTGACCGAGATGCAGCATCAGTTTCTCGCGCACGATCTCCGCCACGAGGAAGCGCTCCGGCCGGTCACTGACCTGGTCTTCAGGATACCAGGCCGGGCCCTCCGGCAGTCGCGTGGCCACTTCGGTGACCAGCGCATCAAGATTGGAGCCACGGCGTGCGGATATCGGTACCACAAAGTCGAATGCATGCCGGCGGCTCACCTCGTCGATAAAGGGTAGCAGGCGCGCCTTGTCCGCAATGCGGTCCACCTGGTTGACGATGAGTCCCGTGGGGCGACCCGCCGCTCTGACCGCGTCCAGGACCAGTTCATCATCTTCCCGCCATTCGCCCGCCTTGATCACGAAAAGCACGCAGTCGGCGTCGCCCAGGCTGCTCCGGGCGGTGCGATTCATGAGGCGGTTGAGCGCTTTCTTTTCACGACCGTGCAGACCCGGCGTGTCGATGAATACGATCTGGGATTCCGGCGTGCTGCGAATGCCGAGAATGCGATGCCGGGTGGTCTGCGCCTTGGGGGTGACGATACTCACCTTCTGCCCCACCAGGGCGTTGATCAACGTGGACTTGCCCACATTGGGGCGGCCCACGACCGCAACCAGGCCACTGCGGAATCCCGCCGCGCTATTCATGTACCGCCTCCAGGCAGCTTTGGGCCGCACTCTGTTCGGCGCGGCGCCGGCTGCTGCCTTCGCCCTCTTTCACGACTTCAAGGACCGGAATCCGGCAGCGCACGACGAAGGTCTGGTCATGCGACTGACCGGTCACGCGGATGACTTCGTATTCGGGCAGAGCCAGGCCCCGTCCCTGGAGATATTCCTGCAGGCGGGTCTTGGGATCCTTCAAGGCATCGAGCGGCGGCAGGTCAGTCAGCCGTTCACCAAACACGCGCTCGATCACGGCCCGCGCGGCATCCAGTCCGGCATCCAGGTAGACCGCTCCGATCACGGCCTCCAGGCCGTCCGCGAGCGTGGATTTGCGCCGAAAACCGCCGGACTTGAGTTCGCCCGAGCCGAGCCGCAGAAAATCACCCAGCTCGAGATCTCGCGCCACCCGTGCGAGCGCGTCACGATTGACGAGATTTGCCCGCATTCGGCTTAAATCGCCCTCCTCGGCTTCGGGAAGCCGCCGGAAGACCGTTTCAGCTACGCACATGCCAAGCACGGCATCGCCAAGGAATTCCAGCCGCTCATTGTGAAAACGCCCTGCCGACCGATGCGTCAGGGCGCTTTCCAGCAAGTCGCGATCCCGGAATTCGTGGCCGAGCCGGCCCGCAAGAATTCCAATATCCGGTCGATTCAACTCAGGAACCTCTGTCCCGTTCCCCCGCTATTTGATCGGTACCGACTTGTCGAAATGCACGATCAGATCGATGTTGCCAATGAACGGCGTGCGCTGCTCATAAGTCAGAGTGAGGCGGTCGCCGGCGTTGTCGTGTACCACCTTGAAGTCATGCAGGCTCACGATTTCGATGTCATTGATCTCCAGCCGACGCTCGATGGTATCGTAGAGCTTGGCATGCCCGCCCGGCATGTCATTCTCGTCGCCGTCCGCCTTGGCGGCGTTTTCCATGATCGTGCTCAAGGTGTAGGACTGCAGGTACACCGGTACCAGACGCAGTATGAAGAGCCCGAAG
>JASFQN010000142.1:0-6741 GCA_050115425.1 Gammaproteobacteria bacterium
CCGTGCAGGAAAAATGGGGTTCGATTGCCGATACCTTGAGCGCGGTCAAGCTGGCACGGCGCGATACCGTGATTTCAGTGGGTATCGGCGGACTTGTCACGCTTGCCATTCTGGTGACCGCGTTTCCGTTGTTCCTGGCCGGTACCGGTATCAGCAGTCCGGCCGACATGGCTCGCCAGCTAGAACCGCTGCTCGGGCCCTGGGCGAGTTCTTTCTTTGCTGTCGGGCTGTTCGCCGCCGGCCTGACCAGCGCAATCACGGCACCGTTGGCGGCGGCCTATGCCGTGTGTGGAACCTTCGGCTGGCCAGCCGACATGGCCAGTTGGCGCTTTCGCGTGATCTGGGGCGTGGTGATGCTCACCGGTACGGTATTTGCCGTGCTAGGCACCCGGCCGGTGCAGGCCATTGTCACGGCGCAGGCGGCCAATGCGGTGCTCCTGCCGCTGGTCGCAGTCTTTCTCCTGGTAGCGGTCAACCGGCGTGATTTCATGGGGCACCAGCGTAACAGCGCGGCCGCCAACCTGGGTGGTGCGGCGGTAGTGGCCCTCACTGCGTTGCTTGGCGGCACCCAGTTGTGGCGGGTTTTCTTCGGGTAAGCGTGATCGATCCATGAGTGGAACAGATCCATCCGGCCGCGACGCCGGCTTGTGGATTCGCCAGGCCGCTCCCGGCGATATCCCTGCCATCAAGCGGGTGATTTTCGACGCGCTGACCACCTATGGACTGCAGCCGGAGCCCGAGGGAACGGATGCCGATCTCGACCACATCGACGAGGTCTATCGCGATGGCCTTTTCGAGGTGCTGGTGGATGCCGACGGAAATATTGTTGGCACAGTGGGACTGGCGCCGGCTGATGAACCCGGCGCCGTGGAATTGCGCAAGATGTATTTTGCCCCGGCCGTGCGCGGCAAGGGCTGGGGCAGCACCCTGCTGGCACGGATGATCGAGAAGGCGAGGGCCATGGGTTTTCGCAGCATGGTCCTGGAGACCGCCAGCCCCTTGCGCGAGGCCATCATTCTGTACCGGCGCTTCGGCTTCCGCGAGCGTGTCGGCGAGCCGTGCGTTGCGCGTTGTGATCAGGCCTTCGAACTGGAGCTCTCGGCCTGGCAGGGGCCACCGCGGCCGGTTCGGTGCCTGCAGGAGGTGGAAAATGACTGAGTCAACCAACGCGCTTCAACGCCTCCGGGGCGGGTGCCATTGCGGTGCCGTGCGCTTTGCGGTGGAGGTCGCCGAAGACCTGGAGCTGATCAGTTGCAACTGTTCAATCTGCGCCATGTCCGGCTTTGTGCACCTGATCGTGCCGAAGCAGGCGTTCCGGCTGCTCAAGGGTGAGGAGGCGTTGGCCGAATACCGCTTCAATACGGGCACAGCACGACATCTTTTCTGCCGCCATTGCGGAATCAAGTCGTTCTATTATCCCCGCAGCCATCCGGACGGTGTCAGTGTCAATGCCAGATGCCTGGATGACGATGTTCTCGAGGCCCGGCGGATTCGTTCTTTTGACGGGCGGCATTGGGAACAGAACATCGAAGCGCTCTAGGGCTCGACGGCTGAGTGTTATTCAGCCCAGGCAACGCCGTGGGCCAGGCCATTGGCCGGCCCGATGTGAAAGGCACGCGCGTGGTATGTTTGTGGCGCTTCCCCGTCTGCCTCTTTGTACTCGGGAACCGTGTGGCCCCGATGCAGGGCGCAATCCGGGAATCGGCAAACCAGACCGGGACGATTCCCGGATTGCGCGGGCTGCATCCGGGTCACATCATTATCGGCAGCCCGAACGGGCTCCCTCAGCCCCCGTTGCCGCCGCCCCCGGACGCTTGCCTGAAGACGATGCGTATCCGGCTCTGGGCATGGCTTTTAACCTGATCGGTCAGACCCATCAGCGAAAGCGCGGGCCGGGAGGTCGAGATCACGTTGATCATCGGTGCCTTGCGGCCGATTGCGGCCATGGCGTCATTGCCCTGGTAGAAGACCTTCAGCGTCTTGTCCCATTTCCAGTCCTTGTTCAGATTCTGCTTGTACCACTCGATCACTTTCTGTGGTGAGTCGCTGCTGATCAGATCGAGATAGGGCAAGCCGCTTTCCCGGGTGGCCAGAGTAATGACCTCGGCGCCCGGATAGGCGGGGGCATCAAGTTCATCCGCCGAGGGCGGGGACTTCCGGTGCTGAGTGACGATCATGTGCGGGGCGTCCTTGGCCAATGGCGCCCAGGGTGCGGCCGGCCCGGCCGTGGCAACCGCGGGGAAGAAGGCAAAGGCGGTGAGACTGAGGAATGAGAGTATTCGCATGCGAATCCTCCTTTCGGTGTTTCTGCGCGTGTGTTTTTCCTCCTCGGGAAAAGCCCGTTGTCATGAGTGTTAGAATGGTATCAGTCGAAAAAGTTTACCCGGTGCGGGACACCGGTCCCCAGGACACGCCGTCCGGCACCGGCCATGCGAGCCGAGACGTCCACCAGAGGTTCCCATGCTCGAGGAAACACGCAATCCCGGCGAGAGTCAGGAACACCACCTGAAACTGCGCAATCTCACCCATCGAGACTACGAAGATGTGCGCGCGATCATGAACAAGGTCTATCGCGGCATGGGTGGTGCATGGGAGCGGGATGAATTCATCGCGCTGCTCAATCGGTTTCCGGAGGGCCAGATCGGCATCGAGGACAACGGCCGTATCGTGGCCGCCGCGATTTCGTTGATCGTGGATTACGGCCGCTTCGGCGACCACCATTCCTATGCGCGCATCACGGCGGATGGCCAGTTCACCACACATGATCCCAATGGGGAGATTCTCTACGGGGTGGACGTATTTGTGGATCCGGAGTACCGGGACATGCGGCTCGGTCGCCGCCTCTACGATGCCCGCAAGGAACTCTGCCGCAAGCTCAACCTCCGCGCGATCGTGGCCGGCGGCCGCATCCCCGGCTATCACAAGTATGCCGATGAGATGTCGCCGGAGGAGTACATCGAGCTGGTCAAGAAGAAGGAACTGCGCGACCCCATCCTGAGTTTCCAGCTGGCCAACGATTTCCATGTGCGCCGGATCATTCGCAACTACATTCCGGATGACGATGCATCCCGGGGCTTCGCCACCATCCTTCAATGGAACAACATCCACTACGAGGAGCACGAGTCGCCGCTGATCGGCCAGCGAAAGACCACCATCCGTCTGGGTACGGTACAGTGGCAGATGCGGCGGGTCAGCGGGCTGGACGACCTGATGCAGCAGGTCGAGTTCTTCGTCGATGCGCTGGGCGGATACAATGCTGATTTTGCGGTGTTTCCGGAGCTGTTCAACGCCCCGCTGATGGCCGAATTTGACCAGAGCAATCCGGCGCAGGCGATCCGCGGCCTGGCCGGCTATACCGACTCGATCTGCGAACAGCTTCAGCAACTGGCGGTGAGCTACAACATCAACATCGTGGCCGGCAGCATGCCGGTATACCAGGAGCCGGATCTCTATAACGTGGCCTTCCTGTTCCGCCGGGACGGTACCATGGATGCGCAGTACAAATTGCATATTACACCCGACGAGCGCCATTACTGGGGCCTGAAGGGTGGCAACGAACTGAAGGTTTTCGACACCGACGTGGGGCGCATCGGCATCCTGATCTGTTACGACTGCGAATTTCCGGAACTGAGCCGGCTGCTCATGGACAAGGGCATGCAGGTGTTGCTGGTACCCTTCTGGACGGACACCAAGAATGGTTATCTGCGTGTGCGCCGCTGTGCCCAGGCGCGCGCGGTGGAAAACGAATGCTATGTGGCGATCACCGGCAATGTGGGTAATCTGCCGCGCGTGGAAAATGCCGACATTCAGTATTCCCAGGCGGCGGTCTTCACGCCTTCCGATTTCGCTTTCCCGCATGATGGCATCGCCTCGGAAGCCACACCAAACACGGAGATGACGCTGATCGTGGATCTGGATCTGGAAAAGCTCAAGGAACTGCGCAACGAGGGCTCGGTGCGCAACTACCGCGAGCGGCGCCTGGACCTGTACCGCGTGGATTGGCTGGGCGGCGGCAGCGGCGAATCCGACAAATGAGCGATGCACCGGACCCTGCGGTGCAGTTGTCCGCGAACGAACTGAACCGGCTCGAGCGCGACGCCGAGGACGGCAACGCGGCGGCCCGCTACAACCTGGCGGTGGCCTGTCTGCGTGGCGACGGTCTGCCCGTGAATCGGGCTCGTGCGAAGGCCTTGTTCGAGCAGGCCGCGGCACAGGGCCTGAACGAGGCCCGCCGTGCCCTTGGTTACCTCGCCCTGGGGGCATGGGACGAGCCGGCGGCGCGCGAGGATGCGCTGGACTGGTTTCGGCAGGCTGGAGAGGGCGGTGATGCGGAATCCGCATGGCGTCTGGGTTCCCTGCTGGCGGGAACCCGCAACGGCGCGGACGGGCCGTCCGCCGAGAGTCTCGACTGGCTGGAGCGCGCGGCCGTTCAGGGGCATCCCGAGGCGGCGCTGGAACTGGCCTACTGCCTGGAAACCGGTTTCGGCCGCGAGACCGATATGCGGACGGCCGGCGAGCTCTACCAGGCGGCGGCGGAAAAAGGACAGCCCGAGGCCTGTTTCCGTCTGGCGGATGCCTTTGCCCGCGGCGAGGTGGTGGAAGCGGACCCGATCCTGGCCGAGGCCTGGCTGCACCGGGCGGCGGCCCATGGACATCTGGTGGCGCGCACGCAACTGGAGAAGATGAACATTGCACCTCGACCCGGCGGCCCGGTGTCGGGATCGAAATCATGGCGCGCTGGGACCGTCGCCGGGGACAGCGTGGAGGTCCTTTGTGAGTCGCCGCGGATTGTGCGGGTATCCGGTTTTCTGAATGCCTTTGAATGCGCGCACGTGATCCAGCGTGCGGCCCCCCTGATTCGTCCCTCCCAGGTGCTCAGTCGCGAGACCGGAAAGCATGAGGCGAGCGCGGGCCGGCGCAGCGGCGAGGCACGCCTGGCAGGGCCATTGCGCGATGTCGTGGTCCGTCGCATCGAGGAACGACTGGCCGCGTATGCGGGCCTGCCCGTGGCCCACGGCGAACGGTTGCAGGTTCTGCATTACGGGCCGGGCGATGAATACCGCCCTCACGTGGACTATTTCGATCCCGCGCTGCCCGGCAGCGCCACGCCGCTGGGCCGCGGCGGGCAACGTCTGGTGACGCAGTTGTGTTATTTGAATGATGTGGCCGGCGGTGGTGCAACGGCCTTCCCGAAACTGGGGATAGCATGCGAGGCCCGGCCGGGTTCCATGCTGATGTTCTTCAATGCCGGCGCCGATGCCAAGGTGGACCCGCGCACCCAGCACGCCGGGCTGCCGGTAACGGCAGGCGAGAAATGGCTCGCCACCAAGTGGGTGCGTCAGTTGCCGACTCCGGCCTTCTGATTCTCGGCGGAGCCTTTTCCACTCCCGCTCTTTTTTCTGCCGGTCCGATGCACCGGATAGCAGGTGGTCTCGGGCTGCGGTGTGCAGATGTAGTCGCTCTCACCGGGCCGCTTGCGTCGGGCGATTTCCACCACCCAGTAGTCTCCGTACTCACTGCCCTGGATGTGCACGTGCGCCACGCCGAACTCGTTTTGCTCGCGGTAGGAATTGGCATCGCCCAGCAGGTGCTCGCGGTGCTGGTTCGAGTGCAGGAAATCGTGCCACACGCCGGGCGCGCTGGCGTAGCCTGCGGCAATGGATTCCACATTGTTGGCGATGCCCCCGACATAGGTGCCGGGCAGTGGGTAGCCGAACCGCTTGAGTGCCGCGTTGGGGCCGATACCGTCCGGGTCGACATGACCGAAATAATTGCGTTTGGCCATATCCAGCGCGCGATGCCGGGCGAACGCCTGGAGTTGCGGACTGCAATGCAGTTCGGAGCGTTTCTGCCGTGGTGAATTGAGCAGCAGGTCGACAAAGCGTTGCTCGGAGGCCGTGAAGCTGCAGCCGTCGTTGTCCGTCGGGCGCACCGGAGCTTCCGCCAGCTTGCCGGCGGTGGCGGAAAACGAGACGGAAGTGACAACGACAAACAGCGGAGTCAAAAGCACGTGCGCCACTGGAAAACGCATTCATGACCTCCGAAACATGCGAGGCAGGGCGCCGGCGAGGCGCAGCAGGCCGCGCAGGCGCCGTACGGGACCGGTCCCGTAGAGGCCTATCAGGGCGCCCTTGAGGGCGTCATAGACCGATTGACTGTAAGGATGCCAGAAGAGATTGCGTGCCGCGAATCCCAGCCAGTCGTCTATGACCACCTGCGGGGCGGTGACCTCCTCGAAGGCGAACACGCCATGGCCGCGGCCGATGCCGGATTCCTTGAAACCGCCCCAGGGCGTCTCGGTGAGTCCGTGGCTCATGAGATGATCGTTGATGGTCACCGCGCCGGCACGCACACGGTTGGCGATGCGCCGGGCCGCGGCATGGTCACGGGACCAGATCGAGGCAGTGAGCCCGTAGGGCGAGTCGTTGGCAAGACGCAGGGCTTCCTCGTCGTCGGCGACTTTCATTACGCCCAGTACGGGCCCGAATGTCTCCTCCCGCATCACGCGCATGTTGTGATCCACGTCCACCAGCACGGTGGGTGCGAAATATTGCGGTCCGATGCCTTCCGGCAGTTCGGCGCGGGCCTTGATCCTGGCGCCCAGCGCCAGGGCCTCGTCTACCTGCCTGCGGATGGTTTCCATCTGGCGAGTGGTGCAAATGGCGCCGACGTCGGTATCCGAAGCCGCCGACGGGCCGACACGCAATCGGCGTACGCCGGCCGCCAGTCCTTCCACGAAGG
>JASFQN010000143.1:0-6648 GCA_050115425.1 Gammaproteobacteria bacterium
TGTGGAGGGAACCGTGACCACGTAATAGTCGTAGACGGTGTCTTGCACCTTCTTTGCGTCAAAATGAAACCAGAGAAACGGACCGTACAGGCGATAGACATCCCTGAGATCAAGCAGCCAGCGCGGAGTCGGCAGCTGTTTGTCGACACCCGCCGACTTCAGGGCCTTGTCCATGTCACGCGCGGACATCACATTTTCGAAGACATGCAGATTCCGCATCTGTTCCACCGCGAAGTCGCCCGCCGTCACCAGAATGCGCCCGTGGAAGTCTTTCAGGTCCACTGCCGCATGCTTGATGACCTTCACTTCGGCCACGGGGGCCTCCGGGTCGTTGGAGACCGGCAAATACCCGGTCTCGGAATCGACTGTCGCTGTATGAAATCGCGTTATCCCACTGCACCCGGCGAGCAGCGCCAGGGCGATCCCCATCGCTATTGATTTCATCTTCTCCCCTTTCATTCGATAGTCCGTTGGCTGCCACGGACTTCAATTCGTGACAGCGCCACACCATTTTGCACGCAATGCGGGACTGAGCAAAAGAAAGGGGGACCGGCACGGGACCGGTTCCCCCGGGTGGCTGGCAATCAGGCGTGGGGACGCGGACGTCTCGAAGTCTTGGTACGCAGCCCCGCGGAAGCCTTGCGGCCCGAGGCAGCCGGCCTGGCGGCCGACCTGGCGGGTTTTGCCGCCTTCTTCACGATGTTGTCCGCTTCCATCAGGGTGCGCCAGGTTCGCCCGTCCTCGGAAGACTGGGTCTTCACATGCACATGCTCTGGTTTTTTCAGATCGTAGACCACGCGCATCTGGCCATCGCGGGTAGGGCCCGAGAGCGTCAGCACGTCGCCCTCGAATTTGCCGCGCAGAACGGTCACCGGGCTGTCCATGTTGTCAAACCAGTACATCTCGTACTGCTTGGCGTCCGCATTGTAGTGGAGCACACCATGACCCCGATAAGGCGGGTTTCCATCGACCTTCTGTTCGTAGTCCTGAATGATCGCGAAACCATCCAGCGCCAGGCGCGAACTGGTCTTGCTCTTTGCCTCCCCGCCATCCGGCATCCAGTCCGACGGATAAATCATCTCCGAAGCGGTGAAGCTTCCTGCGAGCGGCTCCAGGCGCTTGTGCTCGCGGGTCAGTTTTGCAATTTCCATGATTGATTTCTCCCGGGTCCGATTGCGAACCCAATAGGTCACGCCAAACCACTCGGCGTCAGAGAAAATCTACTCCGCCATCGCGGCCGGGAATATAGGCTCCATATCAGGTAAATCCTGTAGGCCCGCGTCAGCATTTCCCGATTTTTTCGAGAAATGACCTTGCTTGTGAATTTGCGACCAAACACTGTCGCGGATCAGCAAATCTTTTCCTTTCTGAATTTTCCGGTATGCGCATGAAAGGACACGCCAAGAACAACATGGTCCGATTTTCAATCGCCATATCGTGAATTCAGGGAATTCTTGTCCGAGTCGCGCAGGGAATATTTTTTTGCCTTTCGCGCATAAGCAGTTAGACTCATTACGTGGCTTATCGAATGCAAGGGGAGATAAATGACCGAAGCCATCAACGATGTATTGAAATCTTTCACTCGCGCGCGAAAGGATTTGCTGCGCGTAACATCGAAGGAAGCGAAGGCCATCGAACGCGAACTCAAGAAAGTTCAGCGTGAAACGAAACGGCGTCAGAAAAAGATTGCCACGCTCCAGAAACAGCGCGATCGCCAGAAGGCACGCCTCGACCGCACCGGGCTGGCCGCGGACCGCAAGAAGCTTGACGCCATCCGCAAGGAAATCGACGGCCTGCGCGACATGCAGAAGGAAGACCGTTCCGTTGCCGCCAGCCTCAGGAACGACAAGAATGAGGCGCGCGCGGCCGAAAAGCTTGCCACGGCCCTGGAAAAGGGCATGCAACAGGCCGAGCGCAAACATGAGCGCGCAGAAGCGAAGAAGGCCCGCAAGACGCCACGCCGCCGCAAGAAGGCCAGTTCGAAAAAGAAGACGGCAACCCGCAAGAAGACTGCGACTCGCAAGAAGACCGCCGGCCGCAAGAAGACGGCGGCAAGAAAGAAGACAGCCAGCCGTAAAAAGACGGGCACCCGCAGGAAAACGGCAGCACGTCGAAAAAAGACGGCCAGTCGCCGCAAGTAGGTGGATGATCAGTCAGGGCAGTAGCCACTGCCACAAAAAAGCCCGGCGCCAGCCGGGCTTTTCTTTTTCCGCTTATCGGGTCTTCTGTTTGTCAGCGAGCGACTGCACATACATGACCAGCGACCGCATGTCCGACGAATTCTTGTCCAGCGGCTTGCCATTCAGCGCACCCTTGATGCAGCGGTTGATCTGGCCGGCAAGGTCCGGATTCCTGTTGGCATTTTCGAGCTTCGCACCGCCAGCATGGCAGGAGCTGCAGCTTCGCCCGTTGCTCGAATGAGCCAGGCCGGCGTCATTGAACAGGGCCTTGCCCCGCTCCAGGCTCGCGCCGCCGGAGGCCAGCGCCACGGATGTCATGGCAACGCCGGACAGGGCCAGAATGAACAATGCATTTCGAATCATCAGATGCTCCCTTTTCATGGAGTCTCGCAAAGGCGCGGGACGTCGCCCGGATTATGCAGTGCGAAACCGGCGGGCTCAAAACGGAGGGTGCACATCGGCACCCGACCCGCATGCCGCCTCGCGCGACGGCAGGGAGCGCGTGCGTGGAGAATGCACTGAAGACGCATTTACACGTTCTTCCGGATGCCAACATTTCGCCATTTTTTCGAAACCACTTTCCCGTATTTCGGAGCAAATAACCGCCTATAGGTGGTTTTACGCAGGGCACGGGGGCAATTACCTTGCGAAGCCGCAATCCGCCTGCTATAGCTTTACCACTATTTGTGAAATTTCCTGCAATTAGCGCACCAACATCCAACGGCGCGTAACAATTGCACCACTGGCCCTGGAAACCTCGCTTGTCGAGCGCCAGTTGCACAGACGCTAGGACGAGGGAACAAAAAAATACGGTTTGCAGTGTTGAATCCGGCTCACGCCACAAGGGAGAGAAACACGATGGCATCCGATACTGAAGCACCTCTCGGCAACCCCGCTCCGCTCGGTCTCATCGGCTTCGGCCTGACCACGGTCATTCTCAGTCTGATCAACGCCGGCGTCCTGCCCCAGGGGGGCGAAAACGTCGTCATTCCGCTGGCCCTGGCCTACGGGGGCCTCATTCAACTCATTGCCGGAATCCTGGAATTCAGAACAGGCAACACCTTCGGGGTGGTGGCCTTCCTGAGTTACGGGGCGTTCTGGTGGTGGTTCGCGCTCATGCTGATCTTCGGCAACACGGGCGTGATCGACCTCAAGGACGCCGGCAGCACCATTGCGGTCACGCTGATCGCATGGGGCGTGTTCACCATGTACATGTGGGTCGGAACCTTCCGGCTCACCAGAGCCCTCTGGCTGGTGTTCCTCACCTTGTGGATAACTTTCTATCTGCTCGGTTTCGGCGCGCTGCTCGGCAAGCCCTGGCTCAGCCATGCTGGTGGCTGGGTGGGCCTCGTCTGCGGCCTGCTCGCCTGTTACACCAGCTTTGCGTTGGTCACCAACGCGACTTTGGGCAGGGATGCACTGCCTGTGGGGCCGCTCGCCTAGGCGACCGGCAGACCACCGCGCCCGAACACGCGGACCTGCCCACGGTCACCCCGCGGGCAGGTCCGGAAGGCGGGCGACCCCCATGCAGCCCCTGGCAAGTTCCCGGGCGGCGGCCCCCCGGCCCCGCGCGGGGGTCGTCTTTCGCCTCGCCATTCAATCAAGGAGGTGAAAGGAATGAACAAAGACGACGCAAAAGCGAATGAATCGGTAATCGCCGCGCATTGGCGGGAAGAAGATTACTACTATCCGCAACCGCGCTTCATCGGTCAGGCCTACCTGACGGATCCGGACGTATTCGAGCGGTTCTCGGAAGAGAACTTCCCGGACTGCTTCCGTGAGTACGCCGATCTCCTGGACTGGTACCAGTACTGGCACACCACGCTGGACAGTTCCAACCCGCCCTTCTTCAAATGGTTCGTCGGCGGCCAGCTCAATGCCTGCTACAACTGCGTTGACCGGCACCTGGAGAAATACCGCAACAAGACCGCGCTGTATTTCATACCGGAACCCGAGGACGAACCAACCGTCGCCCTGACCTACCAGGAACTGTATCGCCGGGTCAACGAGATGGCCGCCCTGCTGCGCGATTTCTGCGGACTCAAACGGGGCGACCGGGTCACGCTGCATCTGCCCATGACCCTGGAGCTGCCGATCACCATGCTGGCCTGTGCCCGGCTGGGCGTGATCCACTCACAGGTCTTCTCGGGTTTCAGCGGCAAGGCCTGCGCCGACCGCATCGTGGACTCGGAAAGCCGCGTGCTGATCACCATGGATGCCTACCAGCGCGCCGGCAAGATCAACGACCACAAGGAAAAGGCGGATATCGCCGCGGACGAAGCCGCCAAGGAAGGATTCAATCTGGACAAGATCCTGGTCTGGCGCCGCTATCCGGATGCCTACCACAGCGAAACCCCCATGAAGAAGGGTCGCGACTTCTTCGTCGACGAGATTCTGCCCAAGTACCACGGCGAGGAAGTGGAACCGGAGGCCATGGAATCCAACGACGTCCTGTTTCTGATGTACACCTCCGGCACCACGGGCAAACCCAAGGGCGCCCAGCACAGCACGGGCGGCTACATGTCCTACGTGACCGGAACGTCCAAGTACATCCAGGACATCCATCCGGAAGACGTCTACTGGTGCATGGCCGACATCGGCTGGATTACCGGCCACTCCTACATCGTCTATGGCCCGCTGGCCCTGGGAGCGAGTTCGGTGATCTACGAGGGCGCTCCCAACGTGCCCGATGCCGGCCGGCCCTGGCGGATTGCCGAGCAGCTGGGCGTGAACATCTTCCACACCTCCCCCACCGCCATACGCGCCCTGCGCCGGGCGGACGCCGACCTGCCCAAGAAATACAACTTCCGGTTCAAGCACATGACCACCGTGGGCGAGCCCATCGAGCCCGAGGTCTGGCGCTGGTACTGGGAAGTGGTTGGCAAGCGTGAAGCGGCCATTGTGGATACCTGGTGGCAGACCGAGACGGGCGGCTTCCTGTGCTCAACCGTTCCCGGGCTGCATCCCATGAAGCCCGGGTCCGCGGGCCCCGCCCTGCCAGGCATCTATCCCGTGATCTTCGACGAGGAAGGCAAGGAGATTCCACCGGGGAGCGGCGTGGCCGGCAACATCTGCATCCGCAACCCCTGGCCGGGTCGCATGCTGACCATCTGGGGCGACGACGACCGCTTCGTCAACACCTACTACGCCCGCTACAACACCAAGAAGAAGAGCAAGGATTGGCACGACTGGCCGTATTTCGCAGGGGACGGCGCAATACAGGCACCTGACGGTTACTTCAGGATTCTCGGCCGAATCGACGACGTGATCAATGTCGCCGGTCACCGGCTGGGCACCAAGGAGCTCGAAGCGGCCTGTCTCACCGTACACGAGGTGGGCGAGGCCGCAGTGGTCTCGGTTTCCGACGAGGTCAAGGGTGTGATGCCCGAAGTCTACATCTCGGTCATTCCGGGAGTGGACGCCAAGGAAGACGTGGCCAAGAAGGTGGAGGACGCCATCGTCAGCGAGATCGGTCCCATTGCCCGGCCGCGCCGGGTCTGGCTCGTACCCGACATGCCCAAGACACGCTCCGGCAAGATCATGCGGCGCGTGCTTGCGGCCATATCGTCGGGACGCGATGCCGGCGACGTCACCACGCTGGCCAACCCCGGCGTTGTGGACGAGATACGCGACCTGGTGAGCCACAAGTAGACCGGATTATCCGGCCGCAGCGGCAACGCTGCGGTCGGGTTGTTGTGAAGGTGCGCGAAATCCCTCTGGCATGGAGGTGATGAGCGTGAGTCGAGGAAGCTTCCGCAGCCGTATTCTTTACGACGACAGCGGCGGCTGTCCCTTACCCCAGGGGGTATCTGCCATGCACAAGAGAAGTCTCAAGTTCAGTATCTTCCTTTCCACGGCGCTGCTCATGCTCGCCTCGGTCGCACCCGCGGCCAGGGCGGCGGACGCGTCCATATCAATGCACGGATTCATAAGCACGACGCTGTTCATGCAGGACCAGGAATTCCTGTACGGCAACGGACAGGCCGCCGTGCTGCCCATCACCTCGGACAGCAACAACAGCAGCGGCGTTGATGTCCGAAGCACACGTGTCTGGTGGGTGCTCAAAGGCCCGGATCTTGGCAACGGATGGAAAACCAGCGGCCGCGTGGAAGCCGATTTCTTCGGCGGCTTTCTGAATACCGGACCGTACGGTTCTTCCCAGTCCATTCCGCGACTGCGTCAGGCCAACTTCACGCTGACCAATCCGACCGGCAGTTCATCGGTCACGATCGGTCAACAATGGGACCTGTTGTTCCCGATTGAAGCCGTGCCCAAGTCGCTCACCCACATCGCCTTTCCACTGGGTTTCGGCACCGGCATGATCGGCTGGCGGTTCCCCGGCGTCGTGTGGCGCAACAACCTGAACGACGCCCAGCAAGGCGACGGTCAGTGGCGGCTGGACCTTGGCGCGTTCACCGGCCAGTGGAATGGTCCCGGATCCAACACGAACTTCGAGACTGCCGGTCAC
>JASFQN010000144.1:0-6577 GCA_050115425.1 Gammaproteobacteria bacterium
CCATCGCGCGATGCCGCCCACGGCCAGGCGGATCTGGCCCAACTGGCCGCCGACATCCAGGCCGAGGGCCTGTCGCTGCCGGTGCTGGTGCGCTTCACCGGAATCCTGCGCGACCGGGTGGATACGCTGATCGGCGCCTTCGAACAGGCCCGCGAACAGCAGGCCTTCGGCGGGCATTACACGGCTGTCTATCCGATCAAGGTCAACCAGCAGCGCGCAGTGGTTGGCGAGATTGTCGCGCATGGCGACGCGCGGGTGGGCCTGGAGGCCGGCAGCAAGCCGGAACTGATGGCCGTGCTCGGTATCGCCCGCCCCGGCATGCCGGTGGTCTGCAACGGCTACAAGGACCGCGAGTACCTGCGTGTGGCGCTCATCGGCCAGCAACTGGGCCACAAGGTCTATGTTGTGGTCGAAAAGCCTGCCGAGCTGGGCACATTGATACGCGAGGCCCGTGCCATGGGCGTGCGCCCGGCCATTGGGGTGCGCGTGCGCCTGGCCAGCGTGAGCGCGGGAAAATGGCAGAACACCGGCGGCGAGAAATCCAAGTTCGGGCTGTCGCCGTCGCAACTCCTGGAAGCCGTCGACACCCTGCGCGCGGCGGACCTGCTCGACTGCCTTGAACTGCTGCACGTCCACCTGGGCTCGCAGGTCGCCAATATCCGCGACATCCAGCGCGGCATGCGCGAAGCCAGCCGCTACTACGCCGAACTGCACCGGCTGGGTGCGAAGGTGAAAGTCATGGACGTGGGCGGCGGCCTGGGGGTGGACTACGAAGGCACGCGCTCGCGCAGTTACTGCTCGATGAATTACACGGTCCAGCAGTATGCCCAGACCATCGTGCGCGAAATCCGCGAACGGGCGGATGAAAATGATCTGCCTCATCCGGACCTGATCAGCGAATCCGGCCGGGCGCTGACCGCCCACCACGCCGTGCTGATCACCGACGTCACCGACGTGGAGCGCATACCCGAGACCGAACCCACTGCGCCCGCCGGGGATGAGCCGCTGATTCTGCAGGATCTCTGGGAAACCCTGGAGAATGCCGGCCGGCGCACGGTGCTCGAAGTCTATCAGGATGCGGTGTACTTCATCGGCGAAGCGCAATCCATGTATACGCACGGCCTGCTCACGCTTGAGCAGCGCGCCCACGCCGACCGGATCTATCATGCGATCTGCCGCCGGGTGAGGAACAACCTCACACCGGGCCAGCGCAGCCACCGCGACATCCTCGATGAACTGAACGAAAAGCTCGCCGACAAGTTTTTCTGCAATTTCTCCGTTTTCCAGTCGCTTCCCGATGTCTGGGCCATCAACCAGGTATTCCCCATCATGCCGCTGCAGCGCCTGGACGAACCCACCACCCGGCGCGGCGTGTTGCGCGATCTGACCTGCGACTCGGACGGGCGCATCGACCAGTACGTGGACCGCGAGGGCCTGGAAGCAACGCTTCCGGTACACGAGATCGGCGACGGCGAATCCTACCTGCTGGGCTTTTTCATGGTGGGGGCCTACCAGGAAATCCTGGGCGACATGCATAACCTGTTCGGCGACACCGACTCGGTCAACGTGGAACTGGATGGCGACGGCCGCTGGCGCTTCACCGGCGAGGAGCGCGGCGACACCGCCGACGAACTGCTGCGCTATGTGCACTTCGACCCGGCCGAACTGTTGGCCAATTACCGGGCCAAGACCGGCGCCGCCGACCTGGATCCGGCGACACGCGAACAGTACCTGCGTGAACTGGAAGACGGCTTGAGCGGCTACACCTATCTCGAAAAATAGGGACGTGCCAGAACTGTTTTGACGGAGGATGCATAAAGTGACCATCAAGGCTGGATTCATCGGAATGGGTGCCATGGGCGAACCCATGGCGCGTAACCTCCACACGGCGGGACTGCTGGTCGGGGTGTACAACCGCACGGCGAAACGGGCAAGGGATTTTGCCGCCGAGACCGGTGTGAAGGCCTGCGACGATCCCGCTGCACTGGCCGCCGAGTGCGATGTCGTGGTGACCTGTGTCAGTGCGGATGCCGACGTGCTCGCCGTGGTGGATGCGATGCTCGGCAACATCCGCCCGGGCTCGGTCGTGGTGGATTGCTCAACCGTGAAGTCGGATACGGCAAGCGAAGCGGCCGACCGGCTGGCGAAGGTTGAAGCGGCATTTCTCGACTGCCCGGTTTCCGGAGGCACCGAGGGCGCCGAGAAGGGCACCCTGGCCATGATGTGTGGCGGCGACGAGAAGGCCCTGGAAAAGGCCATGCCGGTGCTGGAGTGCATGGCCGGGCGCATCGTGCACATGGGACCGGTAGGCGCCGGCCAGGCGACCAAGGCGGTCAACCAGATCATGGTCGCCGGTATCAACCAGGCGGTTACCGAAGGCCTGGCCTTCGCCGAAGCCATGGACCTGCCGCTGGACAAGGTCATCGATGTGGTGGGCGGCGGCGCTGCCGGCAGTTGGTTCCTCGCTCATCGCGGTCCGAACATGGTGCGCGGCCGCTTCCCGCTGGGCTTCAAAGTGTCGCTGCACGAAAAGGACCTGGAAATCTGTCGCGAAATGGCCGACAAGCTGGGGGTGGCGCTGCCCGTGATCGAAATGACGCTGCTGCATTACCAGCGGGTCATCGATGCCGGCTACGGAGACAACGACATCTCCGCGCTTTACGCGCTCAAGCAGGAATTGTTCCGCCAGGGAGCGAAAGACAAGTCCGGCGCTTGATTCAGCCCGGACAGCGGCCGAGACTGGGGTCACTGATGCAACCGGAGGCAAGCTGAATGGGGCAATACTTCTGGTTGCATTAGTATTGGCAAGGGGGGAGTTCCCAGAGCATGAAAGAGCAAGCCTCCATAGCGGCGGTCTCCTTTCTGCCGGATTTCTGCTCGCGCCAGGCCGCCCTGGGCGTGGTTCTGATCGCCGAGCTGGTTGCCTTCGTACTGGCGCTGAGCCGCGCCCCGCTGAGCTGGCACTTCTGGGTGGACCTCGCGGTGATCTCGCTGTTCCTGCAGTGGATCGCCTTGAGCAGCGCCGCCGTGCTTTGCTACGGCGGGCGCTCGCTCGCACGCCTGCCGCTGCACCAGGCCACGGCCGCGGTCTACGTGCTGCTGCTGCTGACCAGCGGCATCATCAGCGAACTGACTTTCCAGCTCGCCAGCCACACGGGTGTCGGCCGCGGACTGGTGCCCAGCCACCACCTCGACTTCCTGCTCCGCAATCTGGCCATCAGCGCCATTCTCTACGCGCTCGTGCTCCGCTATTTCTACGTGCAGCATCAATGGCGCCAGAATGTCACGCGCGAGGCCGCCGCCCGGACCGAGGCGCTGCAGGCCCGCATTCGGCCGCACTTCCTGTTCAACAGTCTGAACACCATCGCCGCACTGGTGCGTTCCCGACCCGACACGGCCGAACAGACCATCGAGGATCTGGCCGAACTGTTCAGGGCCAGCCTGTCGGAAGCCGGCGAACGGGTGGCGCTGGCCGACGAAATCGAGTTCACGCGCCTCTATGAACGCATGGAATCGCTGCGCCTCGGCGACCGGTTGAAGGTGGAATGGCATGTGGAAGACGCGCCGGCCGACCTGCGCGTACCGCGGCTGGTCCTTCAGCCCTTGCTGGAAAATGCCATCTATCATGGAATAGAGCCGTTGCCGGAGGGCGGCACGGTGCGGATCCGCGTGGCCCGCAACGGGAACAGTGTGTCGCTGAGCGTGGAGAACCCGGTCGGCAATGCCCGGCGCCAGGGGATGCGGCCCGGCAACCGCATGGCGCTGGACAACATCCGCCAGCGCCTGGAGCTGGCCTGGCCGGGCCGCGCCACCATGCAGGTGGACAACGGCGACGAGACCTACAGGGTCACCATTCAACTGCCAATCGAGAACCAGGGCACATGAAGGTACTCATAGTCGACGACGAGGCGCTGGCCCGCGAACGCCTGCGGGGCCTGATCGAATCCATGTCCGGCGTGTGCGTGGCCGGGGAGGCCTCCAACGGACGCCAGGCGCTGGAACAGGCCCAGCAACTGGAGCCCGATACCATCCTGCTGGATATTCGCATGCCGGGGATGGACGGCCTGGAAGCGGCCCGGCATCTCAGCCAGCTTGAGCAACCGCCCGCGGTCATCTTCACCACCGCCTATGACGAATTCGGGGTCCAGGCCTTCGAAGCCCGTGCGGTGGACTACCTGTTGAAACCCGTGCGCCGGGAACGCCTCGCCGAAGCCCTGAGCCGCGCCTCGCAACCCAACCGCGCGCAGCTCGCCGCACTGTCGCGACGCTCCGAGGGGGGGCGCGCCCGCCAGCATCTGTCCGCCCGCATCGGTCACCAGCTCAAACTGGTGCCGGTCGCCGAGGTGCTCTATTTCCGCGCCGAGCAGAAATACGTCGTGGCCCGCTATTCGGAAGGCGAGATTCTTCTCGAGGAATCGCTGGTCGCGCTTGAGGAGGAATTCGACGAACGCTTCCAGCGCATCCATCGCAACGCCCTGGTGGCGGTGGATGCCGTGGACGCCCTGGAAAAAGCCACCGACGGGCACTTCCAGGTGCGCATCCGCGGCACCGGCGAACTGCTGGACGTGAGCCGGCGGATGGTCGCCGACGTCCGCCGACGCCTCAAGGCCGGCTGAGCCACGGTTTGCCCGCAATCCGCAGGACGCCTAAGATTGGCGCCGGCCGCCGCCATTGTTCGGCGCAACGAGTCCATCCACCGTCCCACTCAGCCAGGAACGCTGCCCCATGAGCCAAGCCACGCTTCGCATCGCCACCCGCAAGAGCACGCTCGCCCTCTGGCAGGCCGAACACGTGGCCGCGCGTCTGCGCGATGCCCACCGCGGCCTCAGGGTCGAGATCGTGCCCATGTCCACGCGCGGCGACGAGCGGCTCGACGCGCCGCTGGCCAGAATTGGCGGCAAGGGGCTGTTCATGAAGGAACTCGAGAAGGCGATGATTGACGGCCTCGCCGACATCGCCGTGCATTCCATGAAGGACGTGCCCGCCGAGCTTCCCGAAGGCATGCTGCTGCCCGTGGTGATGGAGCGCGGTGATCCGCGCGATGCCTTTGTGTCCAACGACTGCGCCCGCTTCGAGGAGTTGCCGGACGGCGCACGGGTGGGCACATCCAGCCTGCGGCGCCAGTGCCAGTTGATGCAGCGTCGGCCGGACCTCAAGGTCAGCTTCGTACGCGGCAATGTGCAGACCCGCCTGGGCAAACTCGACGGCGGCCAGTTTGACGCCATCGTGCTCGCCTGCGCGGGACTCACCCGACTGGGGCTCGCCGAGCGCATTCGCGAACACCTCGATCCGGCCATCAGCCTGCCGGCCATCGGCCAGGGCACGGTCGGCATTGAATGCCTGGCCGACGACACGGCGACGCAGGCATTGCTGGCGCCGCTCAATCACGCCCAGACCTGGACCCGGACCCTGGCCGAACGCGCGCTGAACGCCCGCCTGCAGGGCAGTTGTCAGGTGCCCATCGGTGGCTATGCGGAACTGGACGGTGATCGCCTTCACCTGCGCGGCCTGGTGGGCAGCCCGGACGGCCGCCAGGTCGTCAAGGGCGAGATCTCGGGCGACGCCGACCAGGCGGAGCAATTGGGCACCCGGCTGGCCGAGGACCTGCTGGCCCGGGGCGCCGGGGACATCCTGGCGCAACTGGAGCAATGACCACGACGGCCCCGCTCGCCGGCGCGGGGATCGTCGTCACCCGCCCTGTCCACCAGGCTGACCGGCTTTGTGCAATGATCGAAGCCGCCGGAGGCCGGGCATTGCGCTTTCCCGCTCTTTTCATTGCACCACCCGCCGACGCAGCCGCCGCCCGCGAAGCGGCCGGGGCGGCCGCGAGCGACGATTGGCTGATTTTCACGAGCACCAACGCCGTCGAGGGCATGGACTCGCTCGGCGGGATTCCCGAGCGGCCGCGACGCGCGGCCATCGGACGCGCCACGGCAGGCGCGCTGGCCGCCCTGGGCCGGGATGTCCACTGCCTGCCAGCCGGCGGCCATGACTCGGAGTCACTGCTTGCCACGCCCCCCTTCGACAGGCCGGCCGGCCTGGACATTGGCATCGTCCGCGGCGAGGGGGGCCGCCCGCTGCTGGGCGACGCACTCGCCGAGCGCGGTGCGAGGGTCCATTATGTGGAGGTGTACCGGCGCGAGCGGCCCGCGGTCGATCCCTCGCCCCTGCTTGAGTGGTGGCGGCGGGGCGAAGTGTCGGCGATTGCAGTGGCCAGCGGCGAGACCCTGACCAACCTGGTCTCCATGCTGAACGAGGAAGGACGCCGTTTTCTTGCCGGCTCACAACTGGTGGTGCCATCGGCGCGTGTGGTAAAAATGGCAACTCCGTTGCACCTGGAACGGCCGCCACTGATCAGCGGCGCCGGCGACCAGGCAATGGTGCAGACTCTGGCCCGCTGGTGGGGCCATCACGACTGAGGCAGAGCGCCGCGGCGGGAGTGTTCATGGCGGAACAGCAGAACAAGACCAGCAAGGACAATACCGGCGCGGGTGAAGAACGTCAGCGCACGCCACCACAGCCCCGTCGGGGCGGTGGCGCCTGGGTGGCCGGCAGCATCGCGGTTCTGGCACTGGCC
>JASFQN010000145.1:0-6570 GCA_050115425.1 Gammaproteobacteria bacterium
AGTGAAACAGTCCAGTATACTTGCCATATGGGGCTTTTTCCAGTTAAATCAACTGTTTTTGCCCGTCCAGAAGCTCCGGCCGCCGGCCGCCGCTATCCTCGCAGCGCAGCATGCAGGGCGCGCAATTCCTGTTTTTCGGCCTCGCTCAACTCATTGAGTCCGCGCGCGGTCAAATGTTCCAGCCTTTGCTCGGCCACCCGCCGGCGCAACCGCCCGATGAGGCCCCGGAACTCCCCGGCCAGCGCCTCGCCCTCCAGTTGCAGGTCCTCGGCAGCCAGCCGCGCCAGGGCACCGGCCTCGCGCCGCTCGCGGAAATGCTCGAGGACGGTGGCTGCTGTTGAATGGGGCTGCTCGCGCAGGAATTCAACGAGCTCCACCAGCAAATCAAGGCCCGGCAGGCCCGCAGCCAGCAGCTCGCGCGGTGTCTCCACCGTCTGCGCCAGCGCGGGATCGCAGAGCAGCATCACAATTGCCTTGCGCACCGGTGTCATGGCCAGCCGGCGCGCGGGCCGCGGTCCGGCGAGATCCTCGGCCGAGACCTGCGGTTTCCTGATAAGCATAGCCAAACGGCGCGAATCCACACGGGCGGATTGGGCCAGGCGGTCCATGAGCATCTGCCGGTAGGCGCTCTCCGGGACCCGTTCCAGCAGCGGACGCGCCAGCTCCACCAGCCGCGCGCGGCCTTCGATCGAGCTTTCGTCCACCTGGGCGGCGAGATGATCGAAGAAGAAGTCCGACAGCGGCCGCGCCGTGGCGAGCCGGGCCTCGAAGGCTTCGCGGCCTTCGCTGCGGACCAGGCTGTCGGGATCCTCCCCCTCGGGCAGGAAGAGAAAACGGATCTGGCGCCCGTCCTGCAGGCCGGGCAGGGCGTTCTCCAGGGCCCGCCAGGCAGCCTGCCGGCCGGCCCGGTCACCGTCGAAGCAGAACACCACCTCGCTGGTGACGCGGAACAGCCGGTTCAGGTGCTCCACGGTGGTGGCGGTGCCCAGCGTGGCCACGGCATAGCGGATGCCGTGCTGGGCCAGGCCCACCACGTCCATGTAGCCCTCCACCACCATCAGGCGCGGAATCTCGCGCAGCGCCTGGCGGGCCTCGTACAGACCGTAGAGTTCCCGGCCCTTGTGGAACAGCGGGGTTTCCGGGGAATTGAGATATTTCGGCTCGCCCTCGCCCAGGACCCGGCCGCCGAAGGCGATGACCCGCCCGCGGGTGTCGCGGATCGGAAACATGATCCGGTCGCGGAAGCGGTCGTAGACCTTGTTCGAATCCTTGCGGATGAGCATGCCGGTGGTGACCAGTTGCCCGCGCACACCGGCGTCTGCGCCCAGTCCCTCGGTGAGCTGGTCCCAGCCCGAGGGCGCGTAGCCGATCAGGAACTCTGCGGCGATCTCGCCGGACAGCCCCCGCCCCTTGAGATACTCCACCGCCGCGGGGCTGGACTTGAGCTGACGCTGATAGAAATGCGCCACCCGCTCCATCAGGGAATACAGCGAGCGCTGGCCCTGGGGCCGATTGGCCGGCCGTGCTTCCTTCGGCACCTCCACACCGGCCACTTCGGCCAGGGTTTCCACCGCCTCGGGGAATTCCATGTGCTCGTATTCCATCAAAAAGCCGATGGCCGTGCCGTGCGCGCCGCAGCCAAAGCAGTGGTAGAACTGCTTGGTGGGGCTGACCGTGAAGGAGGGCGTCTTTTCGTTGTGGAAGGGGCAGCAGGCGGCGTATTCACGCCCGCTCTTCTTCAGCGGCACGCGTGCGTCGATGACCTCGACGATGTCGACGCGGTTGAGAAGATCATCGATGAAGTGCTGCGGGATCATGCCGGAAACACTGGTTCCTCGCCTGAAAACACGGTCTTTGGTGCTTGCCCGGCCCGGAAGAACCCCGGGGCAGGGTGTCAGAGTGGGCTCAGGAAAGGATAGTCGATATGTGGCGGGCAGCGATCAGCCGCCCAGCCGGGCCTTCACGCGGGCACCGACCAGGCCCATGTCGGCCCGGCCCTGGGCGCGGCTCTTGATGGCGCCCATGACCTTGCCCATGTCGCGGATGGACTCGGCGCCGGTATCGGCAATCACGGTGTCGATCAATGCGTCCAGTTCCGCCTCGGAAAGCGGCTCGGGCAGGTAGTCCTGCAGAATGGCGATCTCGGCCTGTTCCTTGTCGGCCAGATCCTGGCGGCCACCCTGCTCGTACTGGGCGATGGACTCGCGGCGCTGCTTGACCATCTTTTCCAGCACGGCCAGTACCTGCGGGTCGTCCAGAGTGATGCGCTCGTCCACTTCACGCTGCTTGATGGCGGCGGAAATCAGGCGCAGGACACCCAGGCGCGCCTTGTCCTGGGCGCGCATGGCCGTCTTGGTGTCTTCCAGAAGTCTTTCCCGCAGGCTCATCGGGGTGCTCGCCGGATGCGAGGGAGCCGGGATCAGTAGAGGCGCTGGCGACGAGCGTTTTCGCGCGCGAGCTTCTTCATGTGCCGCTTGACGGCGGCCGCCTGCTTGCGCTTGCGTTCCTGGGTCGGCTTTTCGTAGTACTCGCGACGGCGCACTTCCGTCAGGATGCCGGCCTTTTCGCAGGATCGCTTGAAGCGGCGCAGGGCGACTTCGAACGGCTCGTTCTCTCTTACTCGTACGCTGGGCATGTAAAATCTCACCTCACAAAGGCTGTCTGCATGGTCAATGCAAGCGACGTAAGGGCGGGAATTCTAAACGCCGTCCGCGGCAAATGCAACGCACCAGACACCGCGGCCCGCCGTCCGCCAACGCGTTTGTGCGGAATCTGTCATCATTGCCAGTCCTTGCCGAATAGATGGGGTGTAAGACCCTGATTTTCAAGCGGAGTCACGCGACATGCGCGTACTGGGCATAGAAACTTCCTGCGACGAGACCGGCGTGGCCGTCTACGACAGCCAGCGCGGTCTGCTCTCGCACGCGCTCTACAGCCAGGTGGCCATGCATGCCGAATACGGCGGAGTGGTCCCCGAACTTGCCTCCCGCGACCATATCCGCAAGCTCTCGCCGCTCATCCGCCAGGCACTGGCCGAGGCGCACAGCGGTGCGGCGGACATCGACGGAGTGGCCTATACCGCCGGGCCGGGCCTGATCGGCGCGCTGATGGTGGGGGCCGGTCTGGCGCGCAGCCTGGCCTTCGCCTGGGACGTGCCCGCCGTGGCCGTCCATCACATGGAAGGCCACCTGCTGGCGCCGCTGCTCGAGACCCCCGCGCCGGACTTTCCGTTCGTGGCCCTGCTCGTTTCGGGCGGCCACACGCTGCTGGTGGACGTGCGTGGCGTGGGGCGCTACCACACGCTTGGCGAGTCCATCGACGACGCCGCCGGCGAGGCCTTCGACAAGACCGCCAAGCTGCTCGGCCTGCCCTATCCGGGCGGCGCTGCACTGGCCGAACTGGCGCTCAAGGGCCGCCCCGACCGCTTCCGGTTTCCGCGGCCCATGCTCGACCGGCCCGGACTGGATTTCAGCTTCAGCGGCCTCAAGACGGCGGTGCAGTACGCACTCATGAAGGAAGACATGGACGACGAGGTACGCGCCGACGCTGCCCGCGCCTTCGAGGACGCGGTTGTGGAAACCCTGGTGGCCAAGTGCCGCCGCGCTCTGCGCCAGACCGGCTACCGCGCGCTGGTCGTGGCCGGCGGCGTGGGAGCCAACCGCCAGTTGCGCAAGGGGCTGGAAGCCATGGTCGCGCACGAGGGCGCGGCCGTGTATTTTCCCCGACCGGAGTTTTGCACTGACAATGGCGCCATGATCGCCTTCGCGGGCTGGCACCGGCTGGTGGCAGGGGAGCGCGAGCCGGCCGCCATCGTTGCCCGCGCCCGCTGGCGGCTGGACGAACTGCAGCCGCCCGGCGCCTGATCAATGGACATTCGGAAAGGAAAAAGCATGGATACGGTTTTCATCAGGGACCTGCGCATCGAGACCGTGGTGGGCATCTTCGACTGGGAGCGCCGGGTCCGCCAGACCGTGAGTCTGGATATCGAAATGGCCGCCGACATCCGTCGGGCCGCGGCCAGCGACAGCATCGACGACGCACTGGACTACAAGGCCGTGGCCAAGCGCCTCATCCAGTTTGTCGGGGAAAGCGAATTCCAGCTTGTGGAAACGCTCGCCGAGCGCATCGCGGAACTGGTGATCGGCGAGTTCGACGTGCCCTGGCTGAAGTTGACGCTCAACAAGCCGGGTGCGGTTCGCGGCTCCCGTGACGTGGGCGTGAGCATCGAACGCGAGCGGGCCGACTATGCCGGATGATGTCAGTGTCTATGTAGGTGTGGGCAGCAACATCCAGCCGGCCCGGCATGTGCGGCTGGCGCTGGATGCCCTGCGCGAGACCTTCGGCGCGCTGCGCGTCTCGCCGGTCTACCAGTGCCCGCCGGTCGGTTTCGACGGCGCGGATTTCTACAACCTGGTGGTCGCCTTTCACACCGACCGCGACGTGCGCGCCGTGGACGCGGCACTGGACGCGATCGAACTCGCCGGCGGACGCGATCGCAGCGCCCCGCGCTTCGCGCCGCGCACGCTGGATCTCGACCTGTTGCTGTACGGTGACTGCGTCATGGACGAACCGGGACTGCATCTGCCACGCGACGAGATTCTCAGGTACCCGTTTGTGCTCAAGCCGCTGGCGGAGCTTGCCGGCGAGCTTCGCCATCCCGTCACCGGCCGAAGCATGGCCGAGCACTGGCGCGACTTTGCCGGCGACGCGGAAAGTCTTACTCTGGTCTCGTTGCCGGAGGAATGAATCCGGCCCGGAAAGAAAGGGGTGCGCCGATGCGTGGACTGCTTCTCGGGATACTGACTGCTGTCCTGCTGGTCGCCGCGGGGTGCAACAGTGCCGACAGCCAATTGCCCGCCGCCAGCGAGCAGGCGGTCAGCAACTACCGCTGCACCACCCCCGGCGGCAATCACTTTGTCTACGATCTGCTCACCGGCATCTATTACTGGGCCGATCAGGTGCCCGCGCTCGATCCGGACGCCTACCCCAGCCAGTCCGCTCTGCTGGCCGCCGGCGTGTATTCCAAACTGGACCGCTTCAGCTATGTCACCGACCAGGCGTCGGACCAGGCTTTTTACGGCGAGAGTCAGTACGTCGGCATCGGGATCAGCCAGAAGCTCGTGGCCAGCGGCGACCTGCGTCTCACCCAGGTTTTTCCGAACAGCCCCGCGGCGCTGACCGGACTGAAGCGCGGCGATCGGATCCTGACCATCAATGGCCGCACCATCGCGGATCTCGAACAATCCGGCGATCTGGCCACCGCCTATGGGCCCGATGTGGTGGGCGAACCGGTCACCCTGACCTGGACCAACAGTGTCGGCGGCACAAAAAGTGCGGTCATCAACAAGGCCGTGGTGACCATACCGCCGGTGAGCCTGGCGACCACCTTCAGTGTGGGTGGCCATACCGTGGGCTATCTGGTGTTCCGGGATTTCGTCACCCCTTCGTTCGATGCGCTCGACCAGGCTTTTGCGCAGTTCCAGGGGCAGGGCGTGGACGAACTGGTGCTTGATCTGCGTTACAACGGTGGCGGCCTCCTGTCGGTGGCCCGGCACCTGGCAAGCCTTGTCACGGGCTCGGCCGATGCCGGCAAGGCCTTCGCCACGCTGGTCTACAACGCCAATTATGCGGGCCTGGACCAGACGCTCCCGCTGGAGAATCCACCCAATGCGCTTGGGCTGACCAAGGTGGTTGTCATCACCACCGAGGCGACTGCCTCGGCCAGTGAACTGGTGATCAACGGGCTGCGGCCCTATGTGAAAGTGGTCAAGGTGGGCAGCACCACCTTCGGCAAGCCGGTCGGTTTCAATGGGTTCAACTTCTGCCAGAAGGTGGTCTATCCGGTCACCTTCAAGATGGTCAACGCCGACGGCCAGAGCGATTACTACAGCGGCTTCCCGCCGGACTGTGCCGCTGACGACGATCTCGCCCATCCGCTGGGCGACACGGCGGAGGCCTCACTGGCCGAAGCGCTCAACTATTTGGGCACCGGCAAGTGCAGCAATGGCAGTATGCCCAAGCCGGCGCCGCGGGTTTCCAAGCCCGGCGGCCAGGCGGTCGCCTATGGCTGGCACACGCTGACCGGCGGTGCGCACTGACCCGGTGAGTCGCACCGGCTGCCCGCGGGCATCTGGTAACATCGCGGCATGGAAATCTATCTGGTCGGCGGCGCGGTTCGCGACGAATTGCTGGGTCTGCCGGTCGCTGAACGCGACTGGGTGGTCGTGGGCGCCACGCCCGAGGAAATGGCCGCGCTCGGCTACCGGCCCGTGGGCCGCGAATTTCCCGTGTTTCTGGATTCGAAGGGCGAGGAATTTGCGCTCGCCCGCACCGAGCGCAAGACCGCGCCGGGCTATCACGGCTTCACCTTTCATGCCGAACCCGATGTCAGTCTCGAAGAGGATCTCGCGCGCCGCGACCTGACGGTCAATGCCATGGCGCGCGACGCCGAGGGCCGTCTGATTGATCCCTATGGCGGCAAGGCGGATCTCGAAGCGCGTGTGCTTCGGCACGTGTCGCCGGCCTTTGTCGAGGATCCCGTGCGCGTGCTGCGGGTCGCCCGATTCACCG
>JASFQN010000146.1:0-6557 GCA_050115425.1 Gammaproteobacteria bacterium
CGACATGATCACCCACGACGCCATCTTCACGAACGTGGCTGTCACCGAGGACAATCAGCCCTGGTGGGAAGGCAGGAAAGACGGGGAACCGGCCATCGACTGGCAAGGTCGTGCCTACGACCCGAAACGCGGACCCGCCGCCCATCCGAACTCCCGCTTCACGGTTTCGGCGCGGCAGAATCCGTCCTGGGCGCCGGAATCCGAGGATCCCCGCGGCGTGCCCATTTCCGCGATCATTTTCGGCGGTCGCCGCCGGGATGTCGCCCCGCTCGTCATGCAGGCCAAGAGCTGGGCACATGGTGTTCTCATGGGAGCCGGCGTCGCCTCCGAAACCACCGCCGCCGCGACCGGCGCCACCGGCGTCGTACGGCGTGACCCGATGGCGATGAAGCCCTTCTGCGGCTACAACTTTGCCGACTACTGGGCGCACTGGCTGCGCTTCGAGGAACGCTCGAATTCGCTGCCGCAGATCTTCCACGTCAACTGGTTCCGCCAGGACGACGAGGGCAATTTCATCTGGCCCGGCTTCGGCGAGAACCTCCGCGTGCTGCGCTGGATTCTGGACAGGGCAGGCGATGGCGCGGACGCGGTGGAAACCCCGGTGGGCTATCTGCCCACCCCGGAAAGCCTGGATGTGGCCGACCTGGAACTCGGGCAAGAAACGCTCGACGCCCTGCTCGATATCGATTCCGGGCAGTGGCTTGCCGAGATGCAGGCCATCGAGGAATACCTGCACAGCTATGGCGAACGACTGCCTGAAGGCCTCAAGCGGGAACACCGGGCCGTGGTCGAGGCACTCGCCGAAAAACGCCGCGCGGCCGCCTCTGGCTGAGCGACGCGCTCGTGACCGAAAAAAGGCAGCCTCCGGGCTGCCTTTTTTCTGCGGGACGACCTAATCCTCCGTTCCGGGAGATTGTGCCGCCCGCAGGTATTCCTTGGGCAGATAGGTACCACGCGATGAAAGATCGGTCAGGACAAGCGCGCCCGCTGCCGTCGGGTGAATGCTCACATGCCGTCGCGACACCCCTGAGCCGGAATCACCCAGTACCAGATCGCATTGACTCCCGCGCCCCAGCAGCACGCCCGAAGTCGGAATGTTCCGGCTTTCACCCGTGGCCGTGATGATGCGGAAGCCCTCCGGTTCGCGAACCACGGCGAGGCGATAGCGGCCGAGGTACAAGTCCATGCGGGCCATCGGCTCGAGGCGCACCGGCCGACCGTGCGGGAGCCGGGCGAAACCCGGCGCACGTGCCGGCCGCCGCGCCTGCGGAGGCACTCCCTCCAGCCTGTCCCGGACAATCTCCGCCGTCTCGACTCCGCGCCCTGCAAGTACCCGCCGCAGACAGTCCCGGCGCGCATTCAGATATTGCAGATAGCGGGTGAGTGCCAGACGGCGATAGGTGTCCGGCCAGTCCAGTGCCGAACCAAGCTGAAAGAGGATTTGCGGCCAGCGCTGATCTTCGGGGACCGCGCTGATGTCCAGGGCGGCCCACGCATCCGCCAGAGAATGACGGGTTTCCATGGTCTTGACCAGCATGTCCAGCGTTCGCTGGCTGGCCTCGTCCGCGAGCCGGTACTCGCCCTCCACTTCGAATGTCGCCAGATTTCGCAGGCGATTCTTCTCGGCCTCAGAGGGAATCACGCGAACCTTGAGGAGCGCCTCCAGGTCCTGCTCGGATGCCAGCGGGACCTGGTGCTCATCCAGGTTGAGGTGGGAAATGGCCTGTCCCGGATGCAGGCGCTTGAACAGACGTGCAAACAGACCCATCTATCGGTAGCCCTCTTGCGGGTCATGCGGCTCGATTTCAGAAGCTGCCGGCCGCCGCGCTGGTGCCGCTCCGGCAGACGGAATCCGGATCGTCCGGATCGCAATCGGGTGCCGGCGGTTCCTCGCTCTGATCGGTCGGCAGGGCGATCCCGGTGCCGGACACATCGTAAAGAGAAATGTCCTCGAAGACGCTGGGATCGATGAATCCGCCCCCGGTCAGACTACTGGCCTGCTCGCGTTGGGCGGACGCCTGTCCGGTATTGGTAATCGTCGTATTGGTGCTGGGACTCAGGCCGAGGAGATTGGCGATGGCGATGGCATTGACGGCCGTGAAATTCGAGCGAATCGTGAAATTGTTGTCAAGATTGATGACAAAGGCGCGCGGACTGCCCGCGGCGATCTCCATGACGTCCGGTTGGCCGAGCCCCTTCACATAAATTTCCTGGCCGTTACCGGCTCCCACGAAATCCCCTGCCACGACAATCAGGTTATCTGCCTGCAACTGTGCCGCCGCGCCACCCTGGTTGAGAACCCGGCCGTTCGCACCGCCGGCAACCACCGTGAGATCGGACGCACTGATTACCCCGCCGTGCAGGGCCACGCTGTCTCGCCCGAGGAGAACCAGAGAACCGTTGCCGACATCGAGACTGTCGCCGACCAGAATATCGCCGGCATGCAGCGTGATGGACGAACTGCTGAAGTCACCACCGATCACGAGACCGGCATCGTAGCCCGACAACGCACCAGCATCGAGATTGACGGTTGCATTGCCGGTACCGAGACCCATGCTGGCACCGTCGGTCGCCGGCATCAGGGAAAGGATGCCGGCCCCGGTCACCGACCCGTCGCCACCGTTGAAATCCATGCCGTCGGCTACCAGCCGCAAGTCGGCAGTGACCTCGACCGGTCCGTCGAAGACCAGCGCGGACGCATTCAAATCCGCCGAAAGAGTCGCGGTTCCCGCATAGCTCTGCGTACCCGCGGTGGTGACTGCAGGAAGACCGATATCGCCTGCCGTGACGGTCAGCGAATCCAGGGGCGTGCTCGCACCGACAGCGTCATCGAACGTGGCGTTGGCCGCGCCCGCATCAACGGTCAAGCTGCCACCGGTCGTGACTGCGTCAACGGTTCCCGTGACGTCCACCCCCTGACCGGTAGCGCCACCACTCGAGATTCCGGTGGTACCGGAGACCGCCAGGTTGCCGGCAATGCGGATGCCGCCCGCGCTGCTGGCGAGATTGCCCGACAAGGTCAGGTCACCGGCGTATTGCTGTGAACCCTGGGAAGCGATGTTGGCAACCGTTATCACCGGTGCGGTGAGCCGTATGCTGCCGAGCGGCTGCTTGGTCCCCACCTGGCCGTTGAAGTCGATACGGCTGCCGGCGTTCGCGACGAGTCCACCCGGCCCGTCGATGCTGCCACTGGCGCGAATCCGGCCGCCCGCAGTCAGGGACCGCGTCGACGTCAGAGTCAACGGCCCGGCAAATTGCAGATCCGCCGTTTGCGTGGTGAGGTCGCCATTGAGTGCCAGCGCCCCGGTAAAACTCTGGGTCCCGCTGGTCGTGATGTCTGCCACCTGCATATTTGCCGCGCTGGCGTCCAGGGAACTCAGCGCAGTACCCGCCCCGATCGCGCCGCTTGCAACGATGGCGCCGTTACCGGCGTCCAGAGTCAGGGCAAAGGCGCCATCCACCGCCCCCCCGAGGTGGATGTCTCCGCCGGCCGTATCGAGCGACGTGTCAGCGGTCAGCTGCACGGGCGCGTTCATGGAAATCATGCCGCTTCCACTGGCGCGCAGTTCACCGGCAACCAAGGCCTGGGAAGCGGAATAGGTCTGATCGCCGGTCGAGGCCACATCATGCAAGATCAGCGTGCCGGCCTGCACATCCAGGCCGGCCAGCGGATCCTGCGCGCCCACCGCCGCGGCAAGGTTCACGCTCCCGCCACCGGCATCGAGCACCAGTCCGGCCGGACCGTTCACGCCGGCATCGAAACGGATGCTGTCGGCGCTGCCGCCGGCTGTGGAAACGGCAATGGTCCCGGAGCCCGGCAGCGTCACCGGACCTGCGAAATGGACGGTTCCGCCAACCGCGCTGTCCAGGTTGCCATGCAGTTGCACGGCACCCGCGTAATCCTGAGAACCGGTGGTCGCGACCCCCTGCAGGCTGACGTTGCCGGCGCTGATCATGATCGAGCCGGGCCGGGCGACACCGCCCACGGCAGGAAGGGTGATCGTACCGGGCGCAGTCATCGAAAGATCCTGACTGCCGGCGACCTGCGCATCGATCGAAGCGGCGTGCCCGAAATTGATGTCCCCGGTGGTCGCCGACAATTTGGTGTTGCTTGCCAGAACGACCGGACCGGTGACTCCGGCAAACGCCAGATTCCCCGCCGACACATCGCCCCCCACCCGCCAGGATCCAGCCGTGTTGACCGTGAACGCAGCAAGGCCGGACACATTGTTGGTATCAACACCGCCACCTGTGCCGTTGAGGGTAAGCGATTCGCTTCCGCCGCCCGAGGTACCGGTGGCAGGGCCGGCGAGCGTGACGTTGCCGGCTGTGGACGTCAGATTGACCGACTCGCTGTCCGCGATGCTCAGGGAGCCCCCGAGCGTGAGATCGCCCTGAGCGGACAGATCGGCACTGAGCACCGCCGGACCGGAGATCGACAAGGCGCCACCAACATCCACTGACGCGCCGGGACGGGTCGTCAGGGTCTGGCTGTTCGCGATGCTGACGTCCCCGGCTGTGGTCCATCCGCCGTCCAGTCGGTATCCGGTGCCACGCAATGTGGCCGATCCCAGGGCAACCGGCCCGGCAAAAAGCGTCATCCCGGTCGCCGGACTGATCTGCACGAGACTGCCGGCGAGGTTGAGCGTTCCGCCGACAGTGACGGCGCCGGAATTCCCGATGGTGAGATCGGCAAGCGATGCCGGACCGCCACTGCCGACCGAGGCGAAGTCGATGGTTCCGCTGCCGGCGGCCAGGTCGAGGCTTTCCGACACGCCGCCGGCACTTCCGTCCAGCATGGACGCAAAGTTCATTGAACCGCCGCTGCTCGAAAGCTGCGTGTGGCTCCCCTCGGCAAGTGTCACCGGTCCCTGGAAGGCGATATCACCGCCTGAGGTGGTGATATCTCCCCCCAGCAGAACCGGCCCCGAGCCATCCTGCCGGAAAGCACCCGACAGCGTAAGACCGCCCTGCAGGGTCAGTTGACCGCTCTGGGTAACGTGAAAGTCTCCACCATTGCTCGTGTTTACCGTGCCCTGGAAGGTCACGGCGTTACCGATCAGGGCCACACCCGCGGTTCCGCTGATATCCACATTGCCGGTGAACTGCGTCAGCCCGGTTCCGGCCAGCTGGGAAATCCCGGCGGCACGCACTCCCGCCGTCGTGAAATCATGAACGGCGGCAATCGAGAGATTGCCGAGGCGAGTGGACTGGCCGATGTCGCTGATCGCGATATTGCCCGCCGTGCCCGCTTCGAGACTCAGGTCATGCGCACCGTTGAGCGCCGCGTCGAGCAGAATATCGCCACCGGCACCGGCTCCACCTGCAGTGGTGGAAATCGAGGCATTCCCGGAGAGCGTCACGGGCGCCGCAAAATGCACCGTGTCACCCGAAGTCGTGAGCCCGCCCTGGACCGAGACCGGACCGGCTCCATACTGGTTGAACTGGCCGTCGAGCCCGATTCCCGGACCCGAAAGCGTCAAGCCACCGCTGTTGTCGACTTGCAGTGCCCCCCCTGCGGTGGTCGTTACCCCGCCCGAAAGCACGAATCCGTTGCCGGCCAGTGATATGCCGCCTGCATCTGCCGTCAGCATTCCGGCGAGGGTTGCCGTCCCCGACACTCCGGCAACGTCAATGGAATCCGCGGCTACACTCGCTGTATCAAGATTGCCGACGCCCAGCACCCGGAAGAGACTGAGCGGCGTTGACTGCCCCACCCCGCCATTGAACGCGACAGTGCCGTTGCCCGCCTGCACCGAGAGCGCATGGGCACCATCCAGGCTGCCATGCACAGTGACATTTCCGGAGGTTGACGAGGTATCCAGCACCAGATCGCCCGCCAGGTTTGCCCCGTTGTACAAATCAATGCTGTTGGCGCCCCCGGCATTTGTCGTCAATGTCCCGACCGCCAGACGGTCGTTGCCGTCGGATCCGAATGTCAGGCTGATATCGCCCGCACTCAACGAACTTGCGGACAAGGTGCGCGGCGACGCGCCCGGCGTGCCCACATCGTCGTTGTCGCTGTCCACCGCCAGCGAAAGACTGCCGCCGTTGAGATTGACACTCTGCAAGGCGAGGTCGCCTGTCGAATTGACCGAAAGGTCAGCGTCATTCAGGGCCGTGACCGCTCCCAGCGAAACGGCCGCGTCACCGCCCGCGGCAAGACTCACCCCCGTACCCGAGCCACCCGTGAGGCTGATCGGTGCATTGACGGAAAGCCCGCCAGTGGTGATCACGCTCACGCCGCCCGCCATATCCACCTGCGCGGCACTGGCGGAAAGACTGGCCGCACTCACGTTGCCGGTCAGCGTGAGCGTGTTGCCGGCCTGCAGAACCGTGGCGCCGCTGGCGGCCAGACCGGACAGTGACATGGCATTCGCATCCACCAGCGTCACCGCGCCGGCATTGCCGACTGAAACGCCATTGAAATCATTCGCGGGGGTATCAAGCAGCACGTCGCCGCCGCCACCGTCCAGCGTCGTCATGCCGGCGACGGACAGCGCTGCCGAGTCCGTTATGCCGCCGCTGGCGGTGATATGCAGATTCGTCGCCGTGCC
>JASFQN010000147.1:0-6543 GCA_050115425.1 Gammaproteobacteria bacterium
ACGATTTTCTGGCGCGTACCTACTTCGAGGACCCGTCGAGGGTCGGCCGCGAGGCGTTGAAGCCTGCCTTTCGCAAGGACCGCTACATGCTGGGCGAGCAGGAGTATGACTGGGCACTGCACAACAACCTGCATGTCGACAGCACCGCCGCCGAACTGTTCGCAAGCGCCTGGCCACGGGTCGAGGCCACCCGTACGGAGATGATCCGGCTGGCACGACGTATCGGCACCGAGAAGGGCTGGAAGCTGCCGGAGGACGGCAACGCCGCTGTCCGGGCAGTGTTTGACCGTCTTTCCGGCGATTATCCGAAAGACGACGACCAGATGATCGACTGGTACCGGCAGACGGCCTTCCGGCTGGTGGATTACGCACGCCGCACCGGGCTGTTCGATGTACCGGCCGACTACCGGCTGGAAGTCACGCGTACGCCACCCCCCTTGCAGAGTTCAATCGACGGGGCGGCCTATTATCCGGCACCGCCTTTCAAGCGGTCCGGAACCGGCCGCTTCTATGTTTCGCCGACTGGCAATGACCAGGCGAAATTGCAGGCCAACAACCGCGCCGCACTGGCCGACCTGGCCGCCCACGAGGGCTTCCCGGGGCATGACTGGAACTACAAGGTGATGACCATGCACCGCGATGCCATTCCCCTGGTGCGCTGGCTGACGCCCGGTGCGGTGGAGGATTCCAGTTCCATGTGGGAGGACAGCATGGCGGCCGAGGGCTGGGCCCTGTATGCGGAATCGCTGATGGCCGAGCCGCAGCCTGGCGCACCGCAGGGCTTCTACACGCCTGAAGAGCATCTCTACCAGCTTCAGGGTCTGCTCTATCGCGACCTGCGCGTGTATGTGGATACCGGCCTGCATACCGGAAGGTTGTCATGGCAGAAGTCCGTGGACTTGTTCTCCACCGTGACCGATTTCCTGCCCGGCTCCTGCGCCGAGCCCGCCGCTCTGCGCGGCGATGCCAAGCGCGCCAGTTGCGAGAGCGCGGAGAACGCCATCTATCGGTATTCGCAGTGGCCTACCCAGGCGATCACGTACCGGCTGGGCATGGACCGCATTCGCGAACTGCGTGAAAAGGCCCGCCGGCGACTGGGCAGCGCTTTCTCGGAAAAGGTCTTCCACATGGAATTCATGAAACAGGGCACGATCCCGCCCGGCTACTTTGGTGACCGTCTGCTCGAGCGGCTGCAACACCTGGCGGCAGACGAGGGACGGGCGTGATGTACAGTCCGGCGTCATTTCGTGTCGGGGATCCGGCGGCCGCGGGCCAGCTCATTGGCCGCCACGGTTTCGGCGTGCTGGTCAGTCCCGGCGCCGAGGCCGGCGCACTGCCGCTGGTGACCCACGTGCCGATGCGGCTCTGGCGCAATCAGGCGGGCGAGGATGTCCTGATCGGGCATGTGGCGCGCGCCAATCCGCACTGGCGCGAATGGGACGGCAAACGCGAATCCCTGGCGATATTCAGTGGCGATCACGCCTACGTCTCACCGCGCTGGTACGCCACCGTAGGCGAGGTGCCCACCTGGAACTACGAAGCGGTGCATGTCAGCGGACCCGTGTCGCCGGTGACCGGGCATGCCCGGCTGCGCGAGATTCTTGTCGCGACCGTGGAACCCCTGGAGCAGGGTGCCGATGCGCCCTGGACCCTGGAACACGCCGCCCACCTGGAGCGCCAATTGGATGCCATCGTTGGATTCGAACTGCGTGTGCGCACGCTCCGGCACAAGGCGAAGTTCAGTCAGAACCGCAGCACGGCCGACCGGCGCGGCGTGATCGAGGCCCTGGCCGGCGGCAATGAAACCGAGCGCGCCGTGGCTGAGCGCATGCGCGCCGATCTGGAGGATTTGCGGGATGAACATCCCGAAGACTGCTAGACTTGGCATGGCAAGCGAGTTCGGGAGAGTGGCGCGATGGACGGCAAGCACTTCTTGAATCGGTTCGGCAGGCCGCTCCGCGCCTGCCTGTTGTTCCTGGCGGCGTCCGGAGTGGCACTGGCGGGACATACTGGGGGCAAGTCCATGTCGCTGGAGCTGCATTCCTCCGCCTATGTCGACGGCGGCCAGATTCCGGTGCGATTCACCTGTGACGGTTCCGATGTGTCGCCGCCGCTGGAGTGGACCGGCGTGCCTGCCGGTACGCGGAGCTTCGCCCTGATCGTCGAGGATCCGGATGCGCCGGATCCGGAAAACCCCACCACGACCTGGGTGCACTGGGTTCTCTACAACATTCCGGGCGACGTGCATGAATTGCGCGAGGGCGCCGAATCCGGGGGCCTGCCCGCAGGCGTGGAGCATGGTCTGAACGACTGGCATCGCGGTCGCTGGGGTGGCCCCTGCCCGCCGATCGGCCGGCACCGGTATTTCCATCATCTCTACGCCCTGGACACGCTGCTGGACCTCGACAAGCCTACCCAGAAGGATTTGCGCGAGGCCATGCGCGGCCATGTGCTGGGTACCGCGCAGCTGTTGGCCACCTACGCACGTGAGGGTGGGTCGGGGTCGTGACTCGTGGCGCTCTACGCGGAGCGCGATCTGCGGTATGCTGATCCCCAAACAATGAAGCGTTACCGATGCAGTTACTGGCTGTGGCGAGGTCCGCATCGGTTGGCGCAGAAGAAGAATCCTTTGGCAACAGCCGCACGGCCGCGGGATGCCGTGCATGTCACCAGGTGTGGCGTGGGAAAGCCGGACGGGGGTTCTGCACGACGATGGCAGGCAGGAAGCGTGCCAATGCGGAAAGGTGATTTGGAGCGAAGCGATTGCAGGCCGACAGTGATGCCGGCGGCCTCGCTTTGCACCGGGTGAAGTGTGAAATTCCTTCAGAAAGACTGGGTGCTGGGGCTTTTTCTTGCCGTGCTGTTCGGGCTGGCCTCCGGCGCCGGCTGGTTGCGCGGCATCGAGTTGCGTGCCTACGACATGGGCATGTCGTTTTCCGCCAATCGGCGGGCGAACGAAAATGTCGTCATCATCGACACCTCGTCCGGCCAGTCCAGCCGAGGCTGGCCGACAACACGCGCGCGTCTGCCGGCTGCGGTGGCGCGGTTGCGCGCCGCCGGTGCCCGGGTGATTGCCCTGCTGGACGGCCGGGCCGCACCGGAGACCGCCGCGGTCGATTACCTTCGCGAACAGGCCGACCGGCTGGGTGGCAGCAGCGCCACACTGGCCCGGCGGCTGGCGGGAGGTCTGGATGTGGAGGCCCAGTTGGCTGCACAGGCGCGGCGCGCCGGCACGGTCATCGTCGGTGTGGATCCAGCAAGCTCGTCCGTGGCGGCGGCCGATGATCCGCTGGCCGGCATCGACAACGGCATTACCGTCACTGCGTCGGGTCCGGCACCTTCATCATTCGCGCGGTTCCTGCCCGGCTACCTGCAACGCACGCCGATCAGCGACACACCGCCCCTGGCGCCCGTTTCCGAAGATGTACTGCGTGCGTCGGCAGGCTTCGGGATCACCGGCCTTGCTCCGACCGACCTGCGGGCACCCCGCACGCTGCCGCTTGTCTATCGGTCGGATGACCGGCTGATTCCCTCGCTGGCCCTGGCCGTGGCGGCACTGGCCAGCGGACAGAAGACACCGGCATTCGAGGGGCGTGCGGTCGAGATTGGCGGCCGTCGACTGGCGACCGACCAGGGCCTGCACGCCTTTCCCTATTACTACGCCTGGGCGGACAGTCCGCCCTTCCCGACCCATGACCTCGTGGATCTGGTCAATGGCCGCGTGAGCAGCCAGGAGCTTCGCGATCACGTGGTCCTGCTCGGCGCGCTCAGTCCGCCGGACCGGCCGCTGGTCGATGCGCCGGGCGGGGAATTGCTGGCGCCCGTGGCGGTGCTGGCCAACAACGTATCCGCGCTGCTCAACGGCGACCTCTATGCCGTGCCTGCCTGGGCCTTCTGGCTGAGCCGCGGTGCCTTCCTGCTGGTCGCGTTGTATTTGATGTTTCTCCTGCCGCGTGTGCGACCCAGTCTGCAGTTGCTGTTCAGTGCCGTCCTGTTGCTGGTGCTGGTCAATGTGGAATTCATTCTGCTCAGCGCGAAATTCGTCAAGGTGGAGCTGATGCTCCCCTTGATGCTGCTGGTCGCGGGACATGTCGTTTTCACTGTTCGCTATCTGATTCAGGAACGCATCCGCCGTTTCCAGGGTGAACTGTCCGAGGCCAACCGCATGGTCGGCCAGTCGTTCCAACTGGCCGGCCGACTGGATCAGGCGCTGGACTACTACAGCAGGTGCCTGCCTTCCAAGGCGCTGGCACAACAACTCTACAACCTGGGGCTGGACTACGAGCGCCGTCGCCAGTTCAGCAAGGCGGTCAGCACATTCAATCTGATCCGCAGGTACAAGCAGGGATTTTCCGATGTGGAGGACCGCATCCGCCGGATCAAGGATCTCGAGGGCCGGTTGATGCTGGGCAGCAGCCGGCCGGGAATTCTGGATCCCGTGGAGCTGACCGGCGGCAATCTGCAAAAGCCGATGCTCGGCCGCTACCAGATTGAAAAGGAACTCGGTCGCGGAGCCATGGGCGTGGTGTATCTCGGCAAGGATCCGAAGATCGGGCGCACGGTGGCGATCAAGACGCTTGACCTCGCCCAGGAATTTGCCGGACAGGAACTGGAGGAGGTGCGCGCGCGGTTTTTCCGCGAGGCGGAGACCGCCGGACGGCTCAATCATCCCAATATCGTCACCATCTATGACGTGGGCGAGGAATACGATCTCGCCTACATCGCCATGGATTATCTGTCCGGGGTGAACCTCCAGCGCTTCTGTGCACCGGGCGCCCTGCTGCCCCTGCATGTGGTGCTGGACATTGGCGTACAAGTCGCCGAGGCGCTTGATTACGCCCACACGAAGCAGGTCGTCCACCGCGACGTCAAGCCGGCCAACATCATTTTTGATCGCCGTACCGGCCGCGTGAAGGTCACCGACTTCGGTGTCGCCTGCCTCACCGATGCCAGCAAGACGCGCACCGGAACCATCCTTGGCAGCCCCTCGTACATGTCACCCGAGCAGGTGCAGGGCAGCAAGGTGGATGGCCGCGCGGACATCTTTTCGCTGGGCATTACCCTGTTTCAGTTGATCCGGGGCGAGCTGCCGTTCACCGGCCAGCCGATTGCCGCGCTGATGTACAAGATTGCCAACGAAGCCCACCCTGACGTAACGTTCCTGCGTCCCGATCTCCCCAAGTGCCTGGCCGAGGTCATCGACCGCGCGCTGGCGAAGGACGCTGCCGGGCGGTTTCAGACCGGCGCGGAAATGGCCGGCGCGCTGCGGGCCTGTCTGAGGAACGTTTCCGATCAGAACTAGCGGGGGCCTCGCGGGCGCGTTTCAACCGATCCGATTCGAGGTTTGCCGTTCATGCCTTCCATCGACCTGAGAAGCGACACCGTGACCCGTCCGACGGCAGCCATGCGCGAGACCATGGCCCGTGCCGAAGTCGGCGATGATGTCTATGGCGAAGATCCTACTGTCCGGCGGCTCGAAGCGCTGACCGCCGATTTACTCGGCCAGGAGGCCGCGGTCTTCGCGCCCAGCGGCACGCAAACCAATCTGCTGGCCCTGATGAGTCATTGTGAACGCGGCGATGAATACATCGTCGGCCAGCAGGGGCATACCTATAAATATGAAGGCGGGGGCGGGGCCGTACTCGGATCGATACAGCCGCAGCCTCTGGATTACGAGGCCGACGGCAGCCTGGATCTCGAACGGGTGGCTGCTGCCATCAAGCCGGATGACGCGCACTTTGCAAGGACCCGGCTGCTTTGTCTGGAAAATACCCAGGGCGGCAAGGTGTTGCCTCTCGACTATCTGGATCGCGCTGTGGTGTTTGCCCGCGAGCGGGGGCTGGGCCTGCACCTCGACGGTGCCCGTGTATTCAATGCGGCTGTCAGTCAGGGTGTGCCGGTGGAACGCATCGGCCGTTTGTTCGACACGGTCTCGGTGTGCCTCTCCAAGGGCCTGGGCGCCCCGGTCGGGTCCGTGCTTTGCGGCAAGCCGGAACTGATCCACAAGGCCCGCCGCTGGCGCAAGGTGCTGGGTGGCGGCATGCGCCAGGCCGGCATTCTTGCTGCCGGTGGCATCCACGCTCTGGAGAATCATGTCGAGCGCCTCGCCGAGGACCATGAAAATGCCCGGCGGCTCGCTGAGGGTCTCGCGGTCTTTCCGGAACTCCGCGTGGATCCCCGGAGCGTACAGACGAATATGCTGTTCGCCTATCCGCAAGCGGCGCTCGCCGAGCGGCTGTCGACCGCGCTGCGCAGGGATGACATCATCGTGCCATCCGGCACGCCGATGCGACTGGTCACGCACCTGGATATCGGTCGCGACGACGTCGACAGGATCATCTCGGCGGTGAACCGGTTTTTCCGTGACGGCGGCGCCACCGGGTGAAATCACCCATGGCCGATCGGCTCTGCATCGGCTAGATATTCAGAGCGGGCCGGCAAAAGGAGTGGTGCATGGCGTTGTTTGCGGAATCCCGGAGCGACCGCCCCGTTTCTGCCGAGGGAGTCTTTCTCGGCGGCCGACCCGACTTGAAGGTGTTGGAG
>JASFQN010000148.1:0-6429 GCA_050115425.1 Gammaproteobacteria bacterium
AATCGCTGCCAGGCGGTCTCACGATGCGGCTTCTCCGTATCGATGCAGGCCACGATGGCGCGCTGCGCGTAACCCCAGCCGCGAACGTCCAGACCCGCCATTTCCCGCAGGATGGAATCGCGCCCGTCAGCGCCAACAACCAGTCCGGCATCCAGACTGCGGCCATCCTCCAGACGAAGGACAGCGGCCTCTTCAGTCAGCTCCAGACTCTCCGGACGCGACTCGAACAACAGACTGGCCGTGGGCATTTGTTCAAGCGCCTGCTGAAGGGAGAACGTAATCAGGCTGTTTTCAACGATATGGCCAAGTGCCGGCTCGCCGATATCCGCACTGTCAAAGTGGATGCTGCCAAAGCCCCCGGCATCCCAGACTTCCATTTCCCGGTAAGGCGACACCCGCGCCGCAACAATCGAGTCCCACACGCCAAGATGATCGAGCAATCGCGCACTCCCCGGCGATATCGCCAGCACGCGCAAGTCAGTGCGGTCGGGATCGAAACGCGCGCGTCTGCCGGCCTCGACTACCGCGACGCGCATCCCGCCTCGCGCCAGCGAGAGCGCGAGGGTGGCACCGACCACGCCAGCGCCCACGACGGTCACGTCAAAAGCGCGCCGAGTCATGGCCGCAACCCTCGCGCGAGCCTCGGCAGCCGACCGGCGCGCCCCATGTTCCGGCGCGCCAGCAGGCGCCGCAGTGGCGGACAGACTTCCACAGTCGCAAGCCCCAGACCGCGAAGGTGCGACAGGGCGGAAAGGCCGGGCGAGAAAATCTCGTGCAGCCAGTGCGTGAATCCGATGGTACGGCGCTGATCGCGTCGACGTTCAGCCACATAGGCGGCCAGTATTTCGGCAGCTCCCGGATCGTCTCCGGCGCGTACCGCGTCCGCCAGGTGATCGGCGAGCGCTGCCACGTCACGGAGACTGAGATTGAATCCCTGGCCGGCAATCGGGTGCAGGGAATGCGCCGCATTGCCAATAATGACCGCACGCTGCGCGTGCTGTGCGCCCGCCAGTGTCTGGCGAAGCGGATAAGTCTGTCGCTTGCCGACCCGGAGCAGGCGCCCGAGGCGGTGACCAAACCGCTGCTGAAGGTAGGCAAGAAAATCGGCATCCGGCATGTCCTGCAGTTCCTCGCGCCGTGCTTCGGCGATCGTCATGACCACGGCGCAACGGTCTTCGGTCAGAGGCAGAAACGCCACCGGCCCCTCCGCCGTGAACCGCTCGAAGGCACGTCCGTCATGGGGATGCTCCGTGTTCACATTGGCAACGATCGCCGCCTGATGGTAGTCATGGTGCGCCTCGCCAATGCCCAGTGCCTGGCGCACGGTGGATTTCGCACCATCGGCCGCGACCAGCAATCGGGCGTGCAGATCGAACCATTCAGCACCGGCGGAAATACGCAGCGTGGCAAGATCGGAGCTTGTCACCACCCGCTCCACACGTGCCGGGCAGATGAGTTCAACATTGTCGAGTGCATCCAGGCGGCTGGCCAGCGCCGCGCCCAGGGCACGATTGGGCACAACATAGCCCAGCGCCGGCACGCCCTCTTCGGCCGCACTGAGCCGCGTAATCCCGAAATATCCCCGTTGCGAGACGTGCACACGCCGAATAGGTTCGGCCTCGGGTGCCACAAACGGCCACAGACCCAGGCCCTCGAGGATGCATCGACTCCCGAAGGCAAGTGCTGTGGAGCGATCGTCATAGCTGGGCTGGGCGCGGGAACGAAGTTCAAAGGCCTCGATCACCGCAATGCGCAACGGAAGAGCCGACAGGGCGACGGCGAGCGAGGCACCAACCATTCCACCGCCGACGATCACGACGTCGCACTCCCTCGCCGGAGACGCGCTCACGCCGCCCCCACCAGCGCTTCGATGCTCTCGATGTCCTTTGGCGCATGCTTGCTGAGCACGTCACAGCCTTGCTCGGTAACCAGTACGTCATCCTCGATACGCACGCCGATGTTCCACCATTTGCGGTCCACGCCGCGACTGTGCGCGGGTATGTAGAGCCCCGGTTCCACGGTCAGGACCATGCCGGGCTCGAGTACGCGCCATTGGCCGTCCACTTTGTATTCGCCGACATCGTGCACATCCATGCCGATCCAGTGCCCGGTCCGATGCATGTAGAAACGCCGGTAGGCTTCCTCCTTGATCAGGGTAGGCACGCGCCCCTTGAGCAGTCCGAGCTTGACCAGCCCCGCGGTCAGTTTCTTGACGGCTGCCTCATGCGGCGCATTCCAGTGATTGCCCGGCCGAACCGCATCGATGGCTGCCAGTTGGGCATCCAGCACCACCTGATAGACGGCCTTCTGCGCCGCGCTGAATTTGCCCGACACCGGAAAAGTCCGCGTGATGTCGGAAGCGTAATAGTCATATTCACAGCCGGCGTCGATGAGCAGCAGCTCACCCGCATTCAATTCGGCGTCGTTTTCCGTGTAGTGCAGAATGCAGGCGTTCCCGCCGCCGCCCACGATCGGATTATAGGAAGGCGTTGTGCCGTGCCGGCGGAACTCGTGAAGAAGCTCGGCTTCCACTTCAAATTCGCGCATCCCGGGTCTGCAGGCCCGCATGGCGCGGATATGAGCATCCGCGCCAATTCGCGCGGCGCGCCGCATGGCACTGATCTCGGCGCGGCTCTTGTAGGACCGCATGTCGTGGAGAAGATGATCCAGCGCCACGAATTCCTGCGGCGTGTGCACGCCGGTCTTGGACTGGGCGCGCAAACGGTTGACCCAGCCAATCACCTGCTGATCAAAGGCCGGATACTGGCCCATGGCGTAGTAGACCTTGTCGCACTGCTCCATGAGTCCGGGCAGGATGTCGTCAATATCCTCGATCGGAAAGGCATCGTCCGCGCCATAGGTCTCGCAGGCCCCCTCCTGGCCGGCGCGTCGCCCGTGCCAGGTTTCCTTTTCGGGGTCCCGCTCGCGGCAGAAGAGAATGTACTGGGCCTCGCGGCGCCCCGGCACGAGAACCGCGACCGACTCGGGCTCGGGGAAACCGGTCAGATAGTAGAAATCACTGTCCTGCCGGAACGGAAACTCCACATCGCGGTTGCGAATCTTCTCTGGCGCCGAGGGCACAATGGCGATCGCATCGCGCCCCATCGCCTGCATGAGCTGCCGCCGCCGGCGGGCAAATTCCCTCTGATTCATGGGTGCTGCATCTCCCCCGGGGCCCGTTGCCTGTGCCACACGCCCCTGTTGCTGGATAGGTCAGTGCAATCCGGGCGGCGCCAGGTGCTCATCGCCGGTGACCGGATTCAACTCATCGTGCATCAACTGGGCCCCCACGCGCAGGTATTCAACGATTTCGGCATAGGCCTGCTCGTCCTCTTCGGACGCTTCCTCGCCTTCCAGGCCCGCGCGGGCAATCTCGGCGAAATCGGCGAGAATTTCCCGGACCTCGGGACTCTGTCCGGTACCCAACTTGAACCCCGCCAGCGTCAGCCCGAAGAGAAAACCCTGGACCCAATGACCCAGCGCTGCTGTTCGAACCGCCAGTGCGCGGCGGTCGTCCGGCAGCAGGGGCCGAAACCCCATACCGGGATCTAGGAGCGCGCTGCGTGTCGCGTCGTGCAGACGAACCAACTCGCGCCGGCATTCCTGGACCAGAGCATTGCCGGGATCCATGCCCTCGCCGAGGGTCTGGGCGATCCAGCTCTCGCGATTGTCACCACCGCCCGCACTGAGCATTCCGACCAGGGTTCCGTGGCATTCAGCGGCCTCGGAAGCGGCACCGATGCGCTTGAGCGCGTCGGCAAGCTCGGCGTAGGCGGGACTCGTGGGCATGGAAGATCTCCGGGCGACTGTTCGCGCATTCTATCACCCGGGCCGAACCGGCCCAACGCGCCCCCGTTGACCGCCCTTCGGGCCGGTCCTATAGTTGTCGGCATGGCGCAGGAAAACTCTTTCGAGCGAATTTCGCAACAGCTCAAGCGGCTGGAAGGACGCGTGGACGAACTGGCCGCGCTGTGCGAACGGCTGCGCGAGGAAAATCGCTCGCTGCGCGAGCAGCAGGACGCTCTGGTGAGCGAGCGTGCTGGCCTGCTGCAGAAGAATGAACAGGTCAAGAGCCGCGTGGAAGCCATGATCACACGCCTCAAGGCGCTGGAGCATGGCACATGAGCACTACCACCCAGGTCACCGTCCGGATTCTCGACAAGGACTACCAGGTCGCCTGCCCCGAAGAGGAACGCCAGGCCCTGATACAGTCCGCCGACTACTTGAGTGGCGTGATGCGGGAAATCCGCGACAGCGGGCGCATTGTGGGACTGGACCGCATCGCCGTTATGGCGGCCCTCAATCTTGCCAACGAGCTTCTCCAGATCCGTGGCGGTCAGGAGGGCGACATCGAGCACATCACCAGCCGCCTGCGCCTCATGCAGGAGAAGGTGGACAACGTGCTTGGCAGGGAGCAGCAATTCTCCTTCTAGGGCAAGTCTTCCACAAACGCACCGTACCCCCTTGGCGAAGACGCCTCCCTGCGGCATCATGGACCCTGTAGCGAGTCAGATACGGCATCTCCTGCGGTGTTCGACACGGGCTGGGTATTCTCTTTGAGCCTAATAACCTACCCAGGGGTCGACACCCCTCTTGCTGGTGTGCAGGTCCGCCTTGCAGCGGAAAGCCTAAGGCAAGTCGGAAGACCCCACCTGAACCATCGGTTCAAGGGCGAAAGTCCGTGACGGCACAGGCGGGAGATGCCCTTTTTCTGCAGGCACCGCCATCCTCATGACCACCCGCGATCAACTGCGGCGCGAACTGCGACTCCAGCGCGCCCGCCTGACGCCCGGTGACCGGCGTGCGGCCGCACTGGCAGCAGCGAACCGGGTTTCGACAACAAGTGCATTCCGGCGGGCTGAACGTGTGGCCGGCTACATACCCGTGGGCGGCGAACTCGATCCCGGGCCGTTGCTTGAGCGCGCCTTCGCCGCGGACAAGGAGGTCTACCTACCGCGTCTGATCGACCCGCCTGATATCGCCATGGAATTCCTGCGCTACACGCCCGAAACGCGAATGGTAGCCAACCGTTACGGCATACCCGAGCCGCCGGACGACCCCGACTTGCGGATTCCCCCGCAGGCACTGGATCTGGTTCTGGTGCCACTCGTGGCGTTTGACACGCATGGCAACCGCCTCGGAATGGGCGCCGGTTATTATGATCGGACGTTCGCCTTCCTTCGCGAGACGACAACGGAACAGCCCTGTTTGCTGGGTCTCGGCTACGAATTCCAGCATGTCGCGGCGATCGACGCTGCGGAGTGGGACATCCCGCTGTGGGGCGTGGCGACCGATCAACGGCTGCACCATCGAATCCTTACCGACCTATCACGCCGGCAGGAGACCGACAGATGAATTACTGGCTGATGAAATCCGAACCGGACGTGTTCGGAATTGACGACCTCATGCAGCGTCCCGCGCAGACCGAACCCTGGGATGGGGTGCGCAACTACCAGGTCCGCAACATGATGCGCGACCAGATGAAGCGCGGTGATCTGGCACTTTTCTACCATTCCAATTGCAGAGAGCCCGGGGTCGCCGGGATCATGGAAATCGTCCGCGAAGGCTACCCGGATCACACGGCTTTCGATCCCGAAGACCCCCATTACGACCCCAAGAGCGACCCGGAAAAGCCCCGCTGGTACATGGTCGACGTGCGGTTCAGGGAACGCTTCCCGCGAACCGTGACGCTCAGGGAAATGAAAGCCTGTGACGCGCTCTCCGACATGCTGATCCTTCGTCGTGGCAACCGTCTTTCGATCACGCCGGTCAATCCGCCGCACTGGAAGATCATTACCGAACTGGCGAAGCGCAAGTAGCAGACGACGGTCACGCACTCGCACGATCACTCCCTGAAAAAGCCATTTGGCGACATGTGCTTTCGACACTAGTCGCGATCACGTGTCATACGTTCGCGCGAAATAATTGACTTTGCTGGAAATCTGTTTTTTGTCGTATATACTCAACTGCGAGTAATCCGGTTCCGGGAGGAAACTCATGGCTACGACGAAGAAAGCAAAGACGAGAAAGAAGGTCGCCGCCAAACGCAAGAAGACGGCTGCCAAGAAGTCCACGGCGCGCAAGATTGCCGCCAGGAAGAAAGCGGCTACGCGCAAGAAGACTGCAGCGAGGAAGAAGACAGCCTCGAAGAAAAAGGCGGCCACGCGGAAGAAGAAGACCGCTACCCGCAAGAAGAAGGCGGCTACGCGGAAGAAGAAAACCGCTACCCGCAAGAAGAAGGCGGCCACGCGGAAGAAGAAAACCGCTACCCGCAAGAAGAAGGCGGCTACGCGGAAGAAGAAAACCGCTACCCGCAAGAAGACCGCGGGTCGGAAGAAGACTGCGGCTCGTCGTTCGACGAGGAAATAAGCCGCAGGCCGAGAGCTGTTCGCGCTGCCTTCCAGCGGAACGGTGGCGCGTATGCCAAGG
>JASFQN010000149.1:0-6393 GCA_050115425.1 Gammaproteobacteria bacterium
GCCCCGCCGTGTCGTTCGACAAATCTCTCGCTGATTGACGCGACCGCGACCGCCGCGCCGGGTGGTAGCGCACGCGCGTGCAATTCGCGGGCGTTCCATCGCATGAGGGGAGGCGATCATGGCCGATAGCAACGACAGTCGGCGGGAAGGCAGTCTTGAAGCGCCCACGCGCCATCCGGTGGACTGGCAGGACCCCGATTTCTACAACGAAGACTCGCTGTTCGCCGAGATGGAGCGGGTATTCGACATCTGCCATGGATGCCGGCGCTGCTTCAGTCTCTGCAATGCCTTTCCTACCTTGTTCGACGCGGTGGACGAGTCCGAGACCATGGAGGTCGACGGGGTCGAACGGGAAGTCTATTGGGACGTGGTGGACAACTGCTATCTCTGTGACATGTGCTACATGTCGAAATGCCCGTACGTGCCACCGCATCCCTGGAATGTCGATTTCCCGCATCTGATGCTGCGTGGCAAGGCAGTGAAGTTCCGCAATGGCGATGTGAAGCGCCGCGACCGGATGCTCACCTCCACCGATCGGGTCGGCAGACTGGCCGGCATCCCGGTCGTGGTTCAGGCGGTCAACTCGGCCAACCGCAACGGCGCGGTTCGCAAGCTGATGGACAAGACGCTGGGCGTGCATCCGGACGCCGTGGTGCCCGAATACACGAGCAATACGCTGCGCAAGCGTCTGGCCAGTCACCAGCCGGCCGATGTCGAGGTCAGGCCTGCCGGAAGGACACGCGGGCGCGTCGCCCTGTTTGGCACCTGCTATGGCAACTACAACCGCCCCGAACTGGGCGAGGACCTGCTGGCCGTATTCGAGCACAACGGCATACCGGTGCGTGCGATCCAGGATGAACGTTGTTGTGGAATGCCCAAGCTCGAACTTGGCGATCTGGAGGCCGTCAAGCGGGCGCGTGACCACAACATACCGATGCTTTCCCGACTGGTGGACGAAGGCTGGGACATCGTCGCGCCCGTTCCTTCGTGCGTTCTGATGTTCAAGCAGGAGTTGCCGCTCCTGTTTGCCGGCGACGAGGAAGTGGCCAAGGTGCGTGATGCGGTTTTCGATCCCTTCGAGTACCTGATGCTCCGGCACCGGGAAGGGCTGCTGAACACCGAGTTCCGCCAGTCCCTGGGCAAGGTCGCCTACCAGATTCCCTGTCACCTGCGTGTTCAGAACCTGGGCTACAAGACGCGCGATATCCTCCAGCTTGTGCCCGATACGGAAGTGGACACCATCGAGCGCTGTTCGGGTCATGACGGGACCTATGCGGTCAAGAGCGAGTTTCACGACATTTCGATGAAGATAGGCAAACCGGTCGTCAATCGGGTCAGGAAGGCCGAGGCGGCCCATTATTCGAGCGACTGCCCGATGGCCGGTGACCAGATTCGCAACGGGCTGGGTTCCGAAGCGCCGCCGGCCGAACATCCCATGAGCCTGTTGCGACGGGCCTATGGCATCTGACCAGGGCGGGCGCGGCTGCTTCGGGCCGGTCCGCCGTCCAGTACAACCAAGGAGGCACCATGGCTAGCGAAGGCTATCACGAGCCAATCGAGGAACTTGGCGACGAGGTACGCGATTTTCACCGTGCGACCGTCTCGCTAATGGAAGAACTGGAAGCGGTGGACTGGTACAACCAGCGAGTCGCTGCCTGCAAGGACAGCGAGCTGGCTGCCATTCTTGCGCACAACCGTGACGAGGAAATGGAGCACGCCGCAATGGTGCTGGAATGGATGCGCCGGCACAACGAGCAGGTGGACAGGCAGCTGCGTACCTATCTCTTCACCGACAAGCCCATTCTGGAAGTAGAGGAACACTGACGCGGTGCCCGGCCGGGCCCCGCGGGGAGAAATGAATTGTGGACAAGCTGAATCGCGAAGACCTCTATTCGCTCGAAACCTACGCCGCCAAGCGGCCGGAGTTCCGCGGCCGCGTGCTGGAACACAAGAAGCATCGGCGCCTGGGCGTCGGGCCGAATGCCACTCTTATTTTCGAGGATCGACTCACCATCCAGTACCAGATCCAGGAAATGCTGCGTGTCGAGCGGATTTTCGAGGCCGCGGGGATTCAGGACGAACTGGATGCCTATAATCCGCTGATACCCGACGGCAGCAACTGGAAAGCGAGCTTTCTGATCGAATTCGAGAACCCCGGGGACCGACGCGAGGCACTGGCGAAACTGGTGGGTATCGAGGATCGCACCTGGGTACAGGTGAATGGCCACGAGCGCGTGTTCGCCATCGCCGACGAGGACCTGGAACGCGATAATGCGGAAAAGACTTCGGCAGTGCATTTCATGCGCTTCGAGTTGACGCCGGAGATGGCCGAGGCGCTCAAGGGCGGCGCCGAACTCTCGGTGGGCATCGATCACGACGAATACCGCCACGAGGTCAGCCCCGTACCGGATGCCATCCGCGAGTCGCTGGCCCGGGATCTGGACTGAGCAGCGCTTCGGCAGGCCGCGCCCGAAGCCTGAGCCGCCCGTCTCCACGGACGGGCGGTTGTTGTCGGGCCCGGACCTGCTGAAGTTCGACATCCCTCTCAATAAATCGGCGCAAACACGTTAGAATGCCGCATCCGTTCCCGCGCCGGCGCGGGCCGTCCCCACCCAACCCACGGATGCTGAAGAACTTTTCATGGCCAGAAGTTACGACGCCGCCGATATCGAGGTTCTTTCCGGTCTGGATCCGGTTCGCCGCCGGCCCGGGATGTATACCGACACCACCCGACCCAATCACCTGGCCCAGGAGGTCATCGACAACAGTGTCGATGAGGCCATGTCCGGGCACGCCAAAAAGATCGAGGTCACGCTCTACAAGGACGGTTCCCTGGAAGTGCGGGACGACGGCCGCGGCATGCCCGTGGACGTGCATCCGAAGGAGAGGCTGCCCGGCGTTGAACTCATCCTCACCCGCCTGCATGCCGGCGGCAAGTTCTCGCACAAGAACTACCAGTTTTCCGGTGGCCTGCATGGCGTGGGCGTGTCGGTGGTCAACGCGCTGTCCAAACACCTGGAAGTCTGGGTCAAGCGCAACGGCCAGGAATACAACATGGCGTTCGCCGACGGCCGCAAGGTGTCAGAACTGGAAACCGTCGGCAAGGTTGGCAAGACGAACACTGGAACGAGCCTGCGTTTCTGGCCCGATCCGCAGTATTTCGATTCGCCGAAATTTTCCCTGCCCAAGCTGCGTCATGCCCTGCGAGCCAAGGCCGTTCTCTGCCCCGGACTGTTGGTCACGCTGAACAACGAACAGACCGGAGAGAAGGACGAATGGCAGTACACCGGCGGGGTTTCCGACTATCTGCTGGAAGCTGTCGGCGAAGCGGCGATCATCCCGGAGCCGCCCTTTACGGGCAGTTTCGAGGGCCGCTCCGAAGCGGTTGAATGGGCCCTGGTCTGGCAGCCCGATGGCGGCGAACCGGTCGCGGAAAGCTATGTGAACCTGATTCCTACCGTGCAGGGCGGCACCCATGTCAACGGATTGCGCACGGGGCTGACCGAGGCGATTCGCGAGTTCTGCGAATTCCGCAACCTGTTGCCGCGCGGGGTGCGCGTGACGCCGGACGACGTGTGGGAGAGCTGTGCCTACGTATTGTCGGTCAAGCTGGCCGAACCACAGTTTTCGGGGCAGACCAAGGAGCGGCTGAGTTCCCGCGAATGTGCGCCGTTCGTTTCCGGTGTGGTCAAGGACGCCTTTGCGCTCTGGCTGAATCAGCACACCGACGCGGGCGAGGCGATTGCCCAGCTGGCCATCAGCAACGCCAACCGGCGTCTCCGGGCGAATCGCAAGGTGGTTCGCAAGAAGGTGGTGAGCGGTCCGGCGTTGCCGGGCAAGCTGGCCGACTGCACGGCGCAGGATCCCTCGCGCACCGAACTGTTTCTGGTCGAGGGTGACTCGGCCGGCGGGTCGGCCAAGCAGGCACGTGATCGTGAGTATCAGGCGGTGATGCCCCTGCGTGGCAAGATTCTCAATACCTGGGAAGTGGATCCGGCCGAAGTGCTGGGCTCCCAGGAAGTGCACGACATCAGCGTGGCGGTGGGCGTGGAACCCGGTTCCAGCAAGCTTGAAGGCTTGCGTTATCACAAGATCTGCATCCTGGCGGACGCCGACTCGGACGGCATGCACATCGCGACCCTGCTGTGCGCGCTGTTTCTGCGTCATTTCCGCCCGCTGGTGGAGCAGGGGCACGTATTCGTGGCGATGCCGCCGCTGTACCGTGTGGATGTGGGCAAGCAGGTGTTCTATGCGCTGGACGATGCCGAACGGACAGGCATTCTCGATCGCATCGCCGCAGAAAAGATCAAGGGCAAAGTGAGTGTCACGCGCTTCAAGGGGCTCGGCGAGATGAGCCCGCTGCAACTGCGCGAGACCACGATTTCCCCGGACACACGTCGGCTGGTGCAGCTCACCATTGAGGCGGGTGATGACACCGACCAGTTGATGGACAAGCTGCTCGCCAAAAAGCGTGCCGCCGACCGGCGCGAATGGCTGGAGTCCAAGGGCAACCTGGCCGATATCCTCGGTTGATCGACAGTTCGGTGATTTCCGGCTACTGAATAATCCGGCGGGCAGTGTCCCGCCTACCCACGGAGCGTTTCATGGCGGACTCAAACGTCAAGGCTTTCGAAAATTTCGAAAAACAGCCGCTGCGTCAATTCACCGAGAAGGCGTATCTGGACTATTCCATGTACGTCATCCTGGATCGCGCGCTGCCGAATATCGGCGACGGCCTGAAGCCCGTGCAGCGGCGAATCATCTATGCCATGTCGGAACTGGGCCTCAACGCCGGCGCCAAATACAAGAAATCGGCCCGTACGGTCGGCGACGTGCTGGGCAAGTTCCATCCGCACGGCGACTCGGCCTGCTATGAAGCGATGGTTCTGATGGCCCAGCCGTTTTCCTACCGGTATCCGGTGGTCGACGGGCAGGGCAACTGGGGCTCGATGGACGATCCCAAGTCCTTCGCCGCCATGCGCTATACCGAAGCGCGCCTGGCGCCCTATGCATCGGTGCTTCTTTCGGAACTCGGTCAGGGCACGGTCGACTGGACCCCGAATTTCGATGGCACGCTCGACGAACCCCTGGTGTTGCCGGCGCGGCTGCCGAACGTGCTGCTCAACGGTACGACGGGCATTGCAGTGGGCATGGCTACCGATATCCCGCCACACAACCTGCGGGAGGTGACCGATGCCTGTCTCCATCTTCTTGACAAGCCCAGGGCCGGCGTGGAGGAGCTTTGCGAGCACGTACTGGGACCGGATTTTCCCACGGAAGCCGAAATCATCACACCCGCCGAAGACATCCGGCGAATGTACGAGACCGGCAACGGCAGCATTCGGATGCGGGCGCGTTTCGAGAGAGAGGACGGCGACGTCGTCGTCAACGCGCTGCCGTTCCAGGTGTCCGGCAGCAAAGTGCTTGAACAGATCGCGGCGCAGATGCGCAACAAGAAATTGCCCATGGTGGAGGATCTGCGTGACGAGTCCGATCACGAGAACCCGACCCGCCTGGTGATCGTGCCACGTTCCAATCGCGTCGACGTGGAATCGCTCATGGCACATCTGTTTGCCACCACCGATCTGGAAAAGACCTATCGCGTCAATCTCAACATGATCGGTCTGGACGGTCGTCCCCGGGTCAAGAACCTGCGCGAGATTCTTTCCGAATGGCTGGAATTCCGGATCGAGACGGTGCGCCGCCGCCTGCAATTCCGTCTCGACAAGGTCGAAAAGCGCCTGCACATCCTTGAAGGGCTGATGACCGCTTACCTCAATATCGACGAGGTCATCGCCATCATTCGTCAGGAGGATCAGCCCAAGCCCGTTCTGATGAAACGCTTCGGGCTGTCATCAGAACAGGCGGAAGCCATCCTCGAGCTGAAATTGCGGCATCTGGCCAGGCTCGAGGAAATGAAGATCCGCGGTGAGCAGGATGAACTGAGTGCCGAGCGCGACAGCCTGCAAAAGACCCTGGGTTCGAAGGCCCGGTTGCGCAAGCTGGTGGGCAAGGAGCTGGCCGCCGATGCAGAAAAATTCGGCGATGAGCGGCGTTCGCGTCTGGTCGAGCGGGCACCGGCCCAGGCGATGGACGTCACCGAACTCGTGCCCAGTGAGCCGGTGACCGTGGTGCTTTCGGAACGCGGCTGGATTCGCAGCGCCAAGGGGCACGAGATCGACCCCGCCACGCTCAACTACAAGGCCGGTGACGGCTATCGGCATGCCGCCCGCGGGCGCAGCAACCAGCTTGCCGTGATCATTGATTCCACGGGTCGGGCCTATTCGATCCCCGCGCACACGCTGCCTTCCGCGCGCGGGCAGGGCGAGCCACTTTCCGGACGGGTGAATCCGCCCGACGGCGCGAGCTTTGCCGGCGTCATGCTGGGTGATC
>JASFQN010000150.1:0-6344 GCA_050115425.1 Gammaproteobacteria bacterium
GCGCGCCACGGGATTGGAGCCGGAGGCCATCGGCGGCAACGCCACCGTCACCGGTCTGGGCGAGCGCCCGGACGGGGCGGTGATGGCCGGCGTCGGCGGACCGCCGGATCATGTCGATTTCACGCTGCGCGATCTGGACTGGCATGCCACGGCAACGGGCTGGCGGCTGGCGGCAACCCATCTGCAGGTGACCCGCGGGCAGGTGACCTGGCCGGCGACACAGTTCAGCCTCGAGAAGGTCCGCTCTCCGGGCGCGGCGGGCGCCACCTACTACGCGAACGATGGCTTCGCGCGCCTGCAGGATGTGGCGCTGGTGGCGGGCTGGCTGCCGCCTGACCTGCTGCCCGGAAACGACTGGCTGGTTGGTCTGGCGCCCCAGGGCGAGATGCATGACCTGGCCCTGCAGATGCGTGTCGCCGACGGCGCCGTGCCGGTGTACTCCTGCCATGCGTCACTGGCCAATGCGGGCGTCAGGGCGTTTCGAAAAGTGCCGGGTGTCAGCGGCCTGAACGGCGAGCTGACCGCCAACCAGGCGGGCGGCCGCCTGCAGATGACCAGCAACGACCTGCAACTGGTATTCCCCACACTGTTTCGTGACCCGCTCCAGGCCAGCGAGCTGGCCGGCACGCTCCAGTGGGAGCGCCGCGGAGAGGACTGGTGGGTCAGCGCCGACAAGGTGAAGATCGCGAACAGGGATGCCCGCGTGGATGCGCACGGTTCGCTGCGCTTTCCGGGCGAGGGCGGCAAGCCGGTGATCGACCTGGAGGCGGACATCCATGACGCCGACGCGGCATCCAAATCCACCTACCTGCCCGTGGGCATCATGCCCGACCCGCTGGTGGAGTGGCTGGACAACAGTATCGTCAGCGGAACCGTACCCGAGGGCCATGCCATCATCCGGGGTCCGCTCGACAAGTTCCCGTGGAAGCAGGGCGGCGGCCTGTTCGACATCAAATTCCACGTCGATCGACTGCATCTGGCCTACCAGCCAGACTGGCCGGCGGTCACCGGACTCTCCCTGGATGCGGAATTCCGGGGCAACGGGTTGACGGCAAGCGGAACGGACGGCACGACCGAGGGACTTGCTGTGCAGTCTTTCAGCGCGCAAATTCCCGACTTTCATGATGCTGTCCTCAGCATCAAGAGTCATGCGCAGGGCAGCGCCTCGCAGATGCTGGATTTCATCCGCCACAGCCCCCTGAATGCGCGATTCGGCGGCTACCTCCAGGCATTGCAGATGCAGGGCGACGCCCCGGTCGACTTGTCCCTGACGCTTCCACTCAAGCACATCGCCGATTCAGAGGTGGACGGACAAGTGCATCTGGACGGTTTCCAGGCGCAGCTCGATGGCCTGCCGGCGCCACTGGAACAAGTCAGCGGTGATCTCGGCTTCACCCGTGACGGTCTCGATGCGCCCGAGCTCGAGGGCCGATTCCTCGGTCAGCCGATCAGGGGCAGCATCCGTTCGGTCGGTGGTCCGCACCCGGGCGCGCGAGTCGATGTCACCGGACGCCACGCCGTCAAGACCGTGACCGATGCTTTCAAGCTCCCCGTCGGCGGCCGGGTGACGGGCGAGACGAACTGGCGCGTCACGGCGAGCATTCCCCGCCGGAATGGCGAGTCCAATGCGGAGCCACTGTCCGTCACCGTGCATTCCGACCTCAAGGGCGTCGCCGTGCATCTGCCTGCCCCGCTGGGCAAGTCGGAAGATGCGGCACGCATATCCGAAGCGACGCTGCGGTTCCCCGATGGCGGCGGCATGGAGGTCAGTGCCGCCTATGGCGAGGCGGCCAGCGCGCGGCTGATCTTTGCCCACGAAGGCAAGGGGCCCACGCCCCTTGCCTTGCAGAAGGGCAACCTGCATCTCGGGCCGGAGCCGGCCGCGTGGCCCCGGTTTCAGGGCCTGAGCGTCACCGGCAAGCTGGACCGGCTGGTGGTGGAGGAATGGCTGGCCCTCGCTGACAAACAGACGAAAAAGGGCGCGACGGCCGGCGCACTCGCCGGGCGCATCGGCCGGGTGAATGTGACCATTGGTCAACTTGACTGGCTGAATCAGAGTTTCCACGACCAGCAGGTACTGGCCCGGTCCACGCAGGCCGGCTGGCGACTGGCGCTCGACGGCCCCGGTCTCGAAGGCCTGGTATGGGTGCCGGCCTCCCTGAATGGCTCACAGGCTGTACTCATGGATATGCAGCGCGTGAAGGTCGCTGTGCCTGCCGCGGACAAGGACACGGACAACACTCGCAAGACACCGCCAGACCCCAGGGATTTCCCTTCTGTTCACCTGCGCGCCAACCGCTTCCTGCTGGGGGACACTGATTTCGGCAGCGTGGAAGCGACCCTGCAGCACCGGAACGACGGGCTGCACCTTCTCGGTCTGGACGCGGCTGGCGGCACGTTTACCGGGCACCTGGCCGGCGAGTGGGTGGTGAGCGGCGGCGAACAGGTCACGCGGCTGGACGGTCGTGTGGACAGCACCGACGCGGAAGCCACGCTGAAACAGCTCGGTTACCAGGCTGGCCTGGATGCCGACAAGGCCAGCCTGACGGCCCAGTTGTCCGTGCCCGGACCGCCGGTGGGGGCGATTCTGCCGCGTCTCAACGGCACGGTACATATCCAGATGAGCGACGGGCGCCTGCTGGACGTGGCGCCGGGCGCCGGGCGCATCTTCGGCCTGCTCAGCATCAGCGCCCTGCCGCGCCGGCTGCTGCTGGATTTCAGTGACGTATTCAGCAAGGGCTTCAGTTTCGACGAGCTCTCCGGCGATTTTCTGCTCGACAGCGGCAATGCCTATACCTCGAATCTTCAGCTCAAGGGCCCGGCGGCCCGCATCCACCTTGTCGGACGCACCGGCCTGGTGGATCATGACTACGATCAGACGGCGGTGGTGGATGCCAGCCTGAGTTCCAGTCTGCCCCTGGTCGGCGCGATCGCCGGCGGCGCGGGCGTGGGTGCTGCAGTCTATCTGCTCTCCAAGCTCTTCAAGCACCCGCTGGAAGACCTCAGCCGCATCGAATACCACATCACCGGAAACTGGAATGACCCCACGGTGGAACGCATCCGGCCCGAGAAAAAGGCGGATGCAAAAAAGCCCTGAGGAGCGGAGCACGCGCATGCATCGATGGCTGTTCTTGATCCTGGCCGGGTGGCTGGTCGCCGCGCCGGTGCTGGCGGCCGATCACGTGATTACCGCCGAAGACTGGTCCCGGCCGCGGTCGGGAAAGGCGCTGCTGGCGATGAAGCCGGTGAAGGCGGCCGTGCAGGAATGGCGCGGCGAAAAGGACGCGCATATCGTGATCCTCTACGCGGGCGGCGATGCCGGCAATCTCTGGGCGCTGGAAGTCCGGGACTGGCTGGTGGCCCTCGGCATCCCCTCCAAAGACCTCGACGTGCGGGCCGGCGGGCCTTCCGACGACCGCATCGTGCTGTCGGTCGAGTCCTGAATGGGCCGTATAGTGTACGTAATGCCTGGCACTTTCGGCGGCTTGCCCGAAGGGAGCCCCTCACAAGCGCCAGCTGCGCATTGCAGTGCTTGCCAGGGGCGCCGGCCATTGCCTGCGCACTGCGCCCTGATCTCGCGCATGTGAGGGGGCTCTGAGGGTGCCAGGCATGACACACACTACACTGGCCGCCGCCATCCAGATGGCCTCCGGGCCGGACGTTGGTACGAATCTCGAGGATGCCGGGCGCCTGCTCGCGCAAGCCGCGGAGCAAGGCGCCACGCTGGCCGTGCTGCCTGAAAATTTCGCCCTGCAGGGCATGGCGGATGCCGACCGGGTGCGCCACGGCGAGCCCGATGGGGAGGGCCCGCTGCAATCCTTCCTTGCCGACAGGGCCCGCAAGCTGGGTCTCTGGATCGTCGGCGGGACGATCCCCCTGACCTGCGGTCAGCCCAATCGGGTGTATGCGTCCTGCCTTGTTTACGACGACCAGGGTCGCCGGGTGGCGCGATACGACAAGATTCACCTGTTTGATGTCCACCTGCCCGAGCGGGACGAAACCTACCGGGAATCGGCCGCCACTCGCCCCGGCGGGGATCTGGCGGTGCTGGACAGCCCAGTGGGCCGCCTGGGACTGGCCGTCTGTTACGATCTGCGCTTTCCGGAGATGTTCCGGGCCATGCTCGATCAGGGTATGGAGACCCTGGCACTTCCCTCGGCGTTCACTGCCGTGACCGGCCAGGCCCACTGGGAGATCCTGGTCCGGGCGCGGGCGGTCGAGAATGTGTGCTTCGTGATCGCGGCAGCCCAGGGCGGCAGGCACGTGAACGGCCGCCAAACGCACGGCGAGAGCATGATCGTGGATCCCTGGGGCACCGTCCTTGGCCGGCTGGAGAAGGGCCCGGGTCTGGTCGTGGCTGAGGTGGATTCCGGTCGCGTGACGGAACTGCGCCACCGATTTCCTGCGTTGCGGCACCGACGATTCGCCGGACGGATGGCCGAGGATTGATTTCCCGCTCATCTGCCCACATTTCAAGTAAAGTTCGCAATGCGCCGACGCCAGCGGCGCGGTACACTATTCCCAAGAATCGACAGACAACCGGATCCGGCCGCCTGACCGATCCAGTCCCTGACGAGGAGCTTCTCGCTGAATGGATGAAATGACTGCCCGGCCCGACGCACTCCAGATTGCCACCGACCGGATCCTGCAGCCCTCCGGGCTGGATCGCGGCGACCTGTCCCGACTGCTGGACAACATTCTCGGTCACGCCGTGGATGCCGCGGACCTCTATTTCCAGGTCAGCCGGCACGAGACCTGGGCGCTGGACGACGGCATCGTCAAGGAAGGCACGCACGACATCGAGCAGGGTGTGGGCGTGCGCGCCATCAGCGGCGAGAAGACCGGGTTCGCCTATTCGGACGAAATCGTTCTCCCGGCCCTCACCCAGGCCTCCAACATGGCCCGCGCGATCGCCCGCGAGGGCGGTGACAAACGCCTGCAGGCCTGGCGCGCGCATGCCGGTCACCGGCTCTACCTGCCGGTGGATCCGCTGGAGACCATTACCGACGTCGACAAGGTGCAACTCCTGGAGCGGCTTGATGCCGAAGCCCGCCGGCTGGATCCACGCATCAGGCAGGTGATGGTCAGCCTCTCCGCCGTGCACGAAGTGGTGCTCGTCGCCGGAAGCGATGGCACCCTGGCCGCCGACGTCCGGCCGCTGACCCGGCTCAATGTCTCGGTCATCGCCGAACAGAACGGTCGCCGCGAACAGGGCTATGCCGGTGGCGGTGGACGATTCGGCTACGACGAACTCATGGTCGGCGAACAGCCGCTGCATTTCGCGCGCGAGGCCGTGCGCACGGCACTGCTCAACCTGGAGGCGGCCGATGCGCCGGCGGGCAGCATGCCGGTCGTGCTGGGTCCGGGCTGGCCGGGCGTGTTGCTGCACGAGGCCATCGGTCACGGACTGGAAGGCGATTTCAATCGCAAGGGCACCTCGGCCTTCTCCGGCCGGATCGGCGAGCGGGTGGCCAGCGAATTGTGCACCGTGGTCGACGACGGCACGCTCGAACACCGTCGCGGTTCGCTCAACGTGGACGACGAGGGCACGCCCACGAGTTGCACCACGCTGATCGAGAACGGCATCCTCAAGGGCTACATGCAGGACAAGCTCAACGCCCGCCTCATGGGTGTGAGCCCCACCGGCAACGGCCGGCGCGAATCCTTTGCCCACCTGCCCATGCCACGCATGACCAACACCTACATGCTCAATGGCCCGCATGATCCGGACGAAATCATCCGCTCGGTCAAGCGCGGGCTCTATGCCGCCAACTTTGGCGGCGGCCAGGTGGACATCACCTCCGGCAAGTTCGTCTTCTCCGCCAGCGAGGCCTACCTGATCGAGGACGGCAAGCTCACCCGCCCGGTCAAGGGCGCCACCCTCATCGGCAACGGCCCGGACGTCCTCACCCGCGTGTCCATGGTCGGCAACGACCTGCGCCTCGACGAAGGCGTCGGCACCTGCGGCAAGGACGGCCAGTCCGTCCCCGTCGGTGTCGGCCAGCCCACCCTCAAGGTGGACAGCCTCACCGTCGGCGGCACCTCCTGATCCAACGAATTCTGGCTCGGATTCAGCCTCGCTCCATCCAGGCTGCATCGGCTACCGAGTGAAAAGAACGTCCTCTCCCCTTGCCCGCGAGGAGCCAGGAATGCCAGGTGCGGCCTTCTCTGAGCCGCACCTGGCATTCCCGAGAGAGGGGTGGCGGCGCGGACGCGGCGCATCGAACCAAAACAGGATGGATGGCGCGCAACAGAATCCCGTAACCCGCGGAACGGGATTTGGCGCATCCCCCTCTGTTTCCCCCTTCCGTCGAAGGGGGAGGGCCTTTCGTCCACCGCCTGAG
>JASFQN010000151.1:0-6335 GCA_050115425.1 Gammaproteobacteria bacterium
CGCCAGCGCGCGCGCCTGCGGGAGCGCCATGGGCGCGGGTTGAAGCTGAAATGGCCCGTCGGAGTCGCGCGTCTCCTCCAGCGCCAGTCGCAGCAGGCCGATGAAATACGCGGGCCGGCTGTCGCGGGGATCCGAAGGGGGCCGATAGGTCACCACCAGCGGTGCGCACCACGCCGGGGCCGCGATGGCCGCGGCCAGCAAGACAACAACGAGAATTGCGGCTCTCATCTCACCCGGCCCGATCCTCGTCCGCGGACAGGAAATCATTCAGGGGCCGGGGACGGGAGAAGAAGTAACCCTGCAGAAAGTCGCAACCGTATTCGCCGAGCAATTCCACGTGTTCGTGGTCCTCCACACCTTCCGCGACCACTTGCATGCCGAAGGTATGCGCCATGCTGATGATGACCTGGGCCAATACGCGGTCCGACTCGCTGTTGGGCAGGTCGCGAATGAAGGCGCGGTCGATCTTGAGCCAGTCAAAGGGGAAGGTCTTGAGATAACTCAGCGACGAGTAGCCCGTTCCGAAGTCGTCGATGGAAAACTGCACGCCCATCTCGCGGATGCGCTGGAAACGCTCGAGCACGGCCTCGCTGTCGTGCAGCAGCATCTGTTCGGTCAGCTCCAGCTTGAGCGCGGCCGCGGGCAAGTCGCTTTCCTGAAGTGCGCGCTTGACCACATCGTGGAAGCCGGGTTCGCGAAACTGGACCGGCGACAGGTTGACGGACACGCCCCAGCCCTTGCCGGCCGCGCGCCAGGTGACGGCATCCTCGCAGGCCTTTTTCAGTATCCATTCGCCGATTTCGACAATGGCGCCGCTGCGTTCGGCGAGATCGATGAAATCGACCGGCGACACCGCGCCGAACTCCGGACTCTGCCAGCGGACCAGCGCTTCCATGAAAGCAGTCTCGCCGGTTGCCGGCACGACAATCGGCTGGTAGTGCAATTGCAGCTCACCGTTGCGCGCCACATCCTGCAGACGGCTGGCCATGAGCATGCGGGAACGACCGCCGGCATTCATGCCCGCCTGATAGAAATGCGTGCTCAGGCCCGGCTGGCGCTTGGCCTCATGCATGGCGGACGCGGCGTTGCGCAGCAGTTCGTCGGGCGTGTGACCGTCACCGGGATGCATGGCGATCCCGGCGCTGGCGTGCAGGGTGATCTGTTCGGAATCGACCTCGAAGGGCTTGGCAAATTCGAGCAGCGTTCGTTTGAGCAGGATTTCGGCGCTTACGCTGGAATGGACATCGGGCAACAGGACCAAAAACTCGTCGCCGCCCATCCGCGCAACGGTTGCCCCTTCCGGAACGGTGCGCCGCAGTCGCTCGGCCACCTGCACCAGCACGGCGTCGCCCGCTGCCAGCCCGAGGCTGGCATTGAGATTGCTGAAGTCGTCCAGCGCAATGCTGGCCACCGCCACGCCGCCGCCGTCCTGCTCGCTCAACTGCAGGGCCTGGGAGAGACGGTCATAGGCCAGCAGGCGATTTGGCAGGCGTGTCAACTGGTCGAAACTGGATTGCTGGAGGAGCCGGTCCTCGTATTGCTTGAGCGCGGTAATGTCCTCCATCACCGCAAGGAAGTGCGTGATGTCGCCCTGCTCGTTGCGGATGGTGGACACGGAGAGATATTGCCAGTAGGTGCTGGCGTCCTTGCGCCGGCAGAGCAACTCCCCCCGCCATTCGCCCTCGCGACGAACGGCTGTCACGATTTTTTCGCCCGCCGGCAGGCCGGGCACCGAATCGGGCAGCAGGCCCACCCCCTGGCCCAGGCCGGACATGCCGATGCAATCCTCGGTGTCGAATCCGGTCACGGTGGTGAGGGCCTGGTTGACGTATTCCACGCGTCCGCTCGCGTCGGCGATGAGCACGGGCGCGGGGCTGGCTTCCACCGCGCGCGACAGCTTTTCGCTCGTCTCGCGGGCGCGGTCGAGCTGGGCGATGTCTTCGAGCAGACGCTGGCGCATGCGATCCAGCGCGTCGGCGATCTGGTCCAGGTCGTCCGGCTGGCGCGAACGAAAGGCGCGCGGGATGTGCGGCGCCTTGCCAAGCGATTCCAGGTTCAGCCGGTCCGCGTAGCCGGCAAGCGCCCGCAGTGGCCGCTGCACCAGCACGGAAATCACCAGAAGAATGAACATGGAAACCGAAAAGGTCTTCACCGCCTGCGTGGCAAGAATGACCTCGAACTGACCCCAGAGCTTTTCGTAGACCGGGTGAAGATCAACGGCAATGGTCAGATGCCCCAGGGAAACGGGCCGGCCGTCGCCCGCCGGATGGGACAGATCGAATTGCCGTACGGACACTTTGCCATCCGCGGGCAGCGCCCCGGCCGCATAGGTTTCGCCCTGGTCGTCATGGACACTGGCTTTGGCCACATACGGCAAGGTCGCCGTATCGCCCAGCGCCAGCCGGATGCCGCGCGAGTCCAGCGCCCACACGCTGTCTTCCAGGCGTGGCACCAGCGTGCGATGCAGGTCGTCCAGGCGGAGATCGATGCGATGGAGATCCGACTGATAGCTCTCATAGAGCTGGACGGCCGTGGCGGCCGCGGTGAACGCGGAACTGAAGACCAGGATTGCGATCAGGATGCGTCGGCCCAGCGGGTTGTTCCGGATGAGAGAGCGCATTGGTCCGCTTGCTTCGCTCATGCCGGCCTCCTGAAACTGGGCTGTGCAGCCCACTCCGGCCAGAGCATATCGGATTGTTGCGACGTGTCAAACCGGGCTTGCGGCGGTTCGCTCCGCGTCCTCGATCTCCTCACCAACGTCCCGTGAAGGTGCTCGTGCCGCCTGCCGCGAGGCGGCACGAGCCAATCCTGCCGGAACGCTCAGTCTTCCGTGACCCGCCGGGCGGCGGCTGCCAGCCATCGACGAAGTGCCAGTTGCCGGTCGCCCCCAAGGCCGTGGACAAGTTCGGATTCCGCCTCACGGACCAGCGGATCGACCCGCGCCAGCACCTGCTGGCCGCGCTCGGTCAGATGGCAATGCCTCTGGACGCGTCCGCTGGCATCACGCGGATGCTGGAGCAGTCCGTCGCGGACCAGGTTGACGAGCTGTGAGCGCAGCATCCCGGGGTGGGTCTGGCAGGCACCCGCCAGACGGGACTCGTCGAGATCGGGTTCCAGATGCAGAACGCTGAGGATCAGATAGTCAGGGAGGGTCAGGCCATGCGGCGCGAGGACCCGTTCGACCCGCCGGTCGAGTGCGAAACACAGCTGGCGCAGCAGGTAACTCATGCGGCCCTGCTCGCCGCGGTAGCCTTCACCAATGCCTGTGGACATCCTGCCGCCTCGTGGGAATACGCCGCCGCATGCAAGAAGAATAGCAGTTCTGCCCCCGATGCCGCAGTGCGATTGGCAGTTATCCAAAGGCTGCCTAAGCTTGGTAGATACCCTCCGACACGCCGCGCCGCGAAGGTGCGGTGAAAACGGATCAATTGCCTTGCGACAGCGCACCAGAGAAAGGCTTGGACAGACAGAATGCCCGCAACGAACGCGACGAAGAAGGGGCAGAGGAACCGGCGGGTTCTTCTGTTCTGTTTCTTCCCGGAGGTTCGCCGCGAACTGACCCGCTCGCAAGCGAGTCGCTGACCGGGCTGACCGGCGGCGATCTGCGCTTCGTGAGCGCGGCAGCGGTGATCTATGGCCTGATCGTCGTGCTGGCACTGTGGTCCACCGCCCCCGCTGTTCGGACGGGAAGCTGGCTGGTATTGCTGCTGGCCACGATTGCCATTCGCCTCTGGCTGGTGGGTCAATGGCAACAGCACCGCGAGATTCCGCCGACCCTCCTGCGCGTGGCCCTGATGGTCATGTTCGCCATTTCCGGAACGGTCTGGGGGTTGGCGTCTTTCCTGGACTATCCGGTCTTCGACCTCGGCTCGCAGGCAGTTGTCGCCGTGGTGCAGATCGTGGTGATGGCGGGCGCCATGATGTCGCTTTATCGCACGGCCGGGTATTTCGAGGCACTGGCCGTGCCCATCGTGCTGCTTTCCCTGATCCGGCTGACCGGCACCGGGGAAGAAGTCGAACTCCTGCTTGGCCTGCTCATCCTGGTGTTTTTCGTCATCCTGAACATCGGCGCCATGCGCTGGCGCTACACCGCGGGCGAACGCGACACGGCGGAACAGACCATCCGCGCCCGCGAACATCAGTTGGCGACCGTGGTGAACGCGGTTCCGGTGTTTCTCGGCTACCTGGACAGGACATTTCGCTATCGCTTCGTGAACCGGAGCTATCTCGAGGCGTTCAGCCAGCCGGAAGCCTATTTTCTGAATCAGCGCGTGGATGAGGTTCTTGGCGAGGAGGTTTTCAAGCGTGTTCGCAGCCGGCTGCAGCAGGCGCTTGCGGGGGAAGTCCAGCAGTTCGAGCTGTCCATGGCCATCGGAGACGGCGAGGCGCGGGTGTACAGCATTCAGTACGTGCCCGACCGGCGCCCGGATGGCTCGATACCCGGCGTATTCACCATGGCCACCGACATCACCGCCTACAAGCAGGTGCAGGATGCGCTGAGCCATCGCGCCGCGCACGACCCCCTGACGGGTCTGCCCAACCGCCGGGAGATCGAATACCAGTTGTCACGCCTGCTGAAGCAGGAGACCGCGGATAACGGACACTGTTTCTGCTATGTCGATCTCGACGGCTTCAAGCAGGTCAACGACTCGGCCGGGCATCAGGCCGGTGACGCAATGCTCAGGGAGGTGGGCCAACTCATGGCCAACCGCCTGCGTACGGCCGATACCGCCGGTCGGCTGGGAGGCGACGAGTTCGCCCTGATTCTGCGCAACTGCACGCTCGAAGACGGCCGGCGGATCGCCGAGGATCTGGTGGAAACCATTGAAGCGTTCCGGTTCGACTGGCAGGGCGGAACCTACCGGGTCGGCGCCAGCATCGGGCTGACGACACTGGACAGGGGGCAGCTTCCCACGGTGGAGGATGTCATGGCGGCAGCGGACGCCGCCCTCTATCTCGGCAAGCAGCAGGGCCGGGGCAAGGTGGTCGTATGGGAGCCCGGGCTGCAGGCGGCCGCGGACTGATCTAGCAACGCCCGGACGCCAGCGCGTCAGCCATGCGCGTGGTTTCCGGCAGGCGAAAACCACGCGTGCAGCGCATGACCCAGTCCACCGCCGCCGCCAGGTCCAGTCGATGGCCAACCGATACGTGGATCGGTTTCACGCCGGGACGGCTGCGCACGACCGCGCCCACCACCTCGCCAGCATCGATCAGCTCAACCCATCCGCCGCGTTCGTCCGGTACCTCGCCGTGGCGGCCCAGCAGGCGGCTCTTGCCCACACCAATCGCCGGAAGCCCTGTGAGGACCCCCAGATGACAGGCCACACCGCAACGCCTTGGATGCGCCAGACCCTGCCCGTCACACAGCAGGAGGTCGGGGCGCGTACGCAGCGCCGCCAGGGCTTCCATGAGAACCGGCACCTCCCTGAACGCCAGCAGGCCCGGAATGTAGGGCATCTCGACCGGCCGCAGGGCAAGCGCTGACTCCACCAGTTCCAGGGTCTCCGCATCGAGCACCGCCACCGCCCCGCGGGCCATGCGCCCGCCCGACGGAAAGCCCACGTCCAGGCCGGCAACAAGGCGGATCCGGCCGGGGCGGTGGCGCCGGTCCACGCGGGCGGCCAGGGCACGCTGCCGCGCGCTCAGCCCGGACCAGCGTGCCCTCTGTTCCCCGATGACACTCATGCGGCCAGTATGCCCTGCCTCCGCCGGTTGGTCATGCTCACCGCCCTTGGGTAAAATGCCTCCGCGCCGGTCGGCGCAAGTCCCGCGCGCCCCTTCCCGGGTCGCCTGCCGCCACCGGTCCATTCTCCGGAGCTGACGCGTGCCCTTCTTCGAGTTTCTGCTGCCCTATGAATTTTCGCCCACCGTGCTGGTGGCATGCGCTTTTGCCGTGTTCGCCTATGTGCGCGGCATGCGGCGGATATCGGAACCGGTCGGCTTCTGGCGATCAACCGCCTTTCTGCTTGGCGTCGGCCTGAGTTATGTCGTGCTGCAGACACACTATGACTACATGGCCCAGCACATGTTTTTCATGCACCGTATCCAGCACCTGGTGCTGCATCATCTGGCGCCCTTCCTGATCACGCTTTCGCTGCCGCAGGCGGTGCTGCGCGAGGGCTTGCCGGAAAGCCTCGGGCGCCGCGTGGTGCAACCCCTGTGGCACTCCCGGCCGGTGGCGGTTGCCTACCGGATACTCCAGCAACCGATCATTGCCGCCGTGCTCTTTGTCGGACTGATCGGTCTGTGGCTGATTCCCCGCGTGCACTTCTACGCCATGCTCAATGCCGATCTCTACAAGGCAATGAACTGGAGCATGCTGCTGGACGGGTTGC
>JASFQN010000152.1:0-6325 GCA_050115425.1 Gammaproteobacteria bacterium
ATATGCTTCTCGAAGCCTAGCGACCGCGGAGCGCGTGCCGAACGGTCACTTGCGCTTGTTCACATCCACGTAGTCGCGCTTTTCCGGGCCCGTATAGAGCTGGCGCGGACGGCCGATCCGCATGTGCGGATCGCTGATCATTTCGCTCCAGTGCGCTACCCAGCCGACGGTCCGTGCGATCGCGAACATGACCGTGAACATGTTCACGGGAATGCCCAGCGCCTTGTAGATGATGCCCGAATAGAAATCGACGTTGGGATAGAGCTTCTTCTCGATGAAGTAGTCGTCGTTGAGTGCGATCTCTTCGAGTTCCATGGCCAGTTCGAGCAACGGATCATCTTCGCGGCCCAGCCGCTTGAGTACCTTGTGGCAGGTCTCCCGAATGATCTTGGCCCGCGGGTCGTAATTCTTGTAAACACGGTGGCCGAAGCCCATCAGACGGAAGGGATCGTCCTTGTCCTTGGCCTTGGCAATGAATTTCTCGATGTTGGACTTGTGCCCGATCTGGTTGAGCATTGCCAGAACCGCCTCATTCGCACCGCCGTGTGCGGGACCCCAGAGGCAGGCAATGCCGGCGGCGATGGCCGCGTAGGGGTTGGTTCCCGAACTGCCGGCCAGGCGCACCGTCGAGGTGGAGGCGTTCTGCTCGTGGTCCGCATGCAGGATGAACAGCAGGTCCAGCGCCTCGGCGGCCACCGGATCCACATCGTAATCCTCGGCCGGGACCGAGAAGAACATGTGCAGCAGGTTGCTGGTGTAGTCCAGCCGGTTCTGCGGATACATGAAGGGCTGGCCGATGGAATGCTTGTAGGCAGCCGCCGCGATGGTCGGCATCTTGGCGATGATGCGGTGCGCGAAGATGTCGCGCTGGCGCGGATCACGGATCGCCGAAGAGTCGTGGTAGAAGGCTGACAGCGAACCCACGACGCCAGTCATCATGGCCATGGGATGGGCGTCGTAATGGAAGCCGTTGAAGAAGCGCAGCAGCGACTCGTTGATCATCGTGTGATAGAGGATCGAGTTCTGGAAGGCTTCCAGCTGGTCCCTGGTCGGCAGTTCGCCGTAGAGCAGCAGGTAGGAAACCTCGATGAAGTTGCTCTTCTGCGCGAGCTGCTCGACGGGGTAGCCCCGGTAGAGCAGCACACCATTGTTGCCATCGATGTAGGTGATTTCGCTGCGACAGCTGGCGGTGGATACGAAGCCGGGATCGAAGGTGAAGATTCCATGTTCCTTGTAGAGCGTTCCGATGTCCACCGTTGCCGGGCCCATGCTCCCTTCCCTGAGCGGGAGTTCGGCGCCCTTGCCGTTCGAATCCACAAGATTGTAGGTCTTGTCGCTCATGCCGCTTGCTCCTGATATGTCATGCGCCATGCATCGGGTGATGCAGCCGGGGGAGCGTCCCGCCAGTCCCGCGGACGACCGGCGTTTCCCTGCTCCCGCCAGGTCAATGGCGGCGGATTGTTATTTGACCAAGACTGGCCCGGTAACGGTGAAGCCGGGCTCCCCGGCCGATGCCGGCGGCGCATCGCCCTCCGGGCAGGCGGCTTCCCTGCGTCCGTGGGTGAGGCCGGGTGCGGAGAATGCACCGGACGGGATGGCGGGACCGCCGAAACGGTACCCTGGATGCCGCCTGATTATAGGGCAGGTGGGCCCTTAATGACAGGGAACCCCCAAGATCAACTTCCCTCGCGGGGCGCAGCGTCCGTTCCGTCGAGCAGTTGGATGTCGGCGGGATGCGGCAGACTCATTTCCGGGTGTCCCCGGTAGCTGTGTATCCAGCCGCGGACCAGAACCCGCCGGCCGCGCCAGTCCGTGATGTCGGCAGGAAAAAAATGGCGGCTGGCCGGGGCGACCCAGAGCCGCAGCGGACTGTCCGCCAGCGTGAGCACCAGGCCACCACCGGCCTGCCGGGTTCCGGCAATCCGCCCGTGGACCGCCAGAAAGCCGCGCGCGCCGGAGCTCACGGCTTCAGCGCCCGTCACCGGCAGGCTTGAGCCATCCCAGAGGCCCAGGTGGGCCTTGCGGGCAGCCGCCTCCGCATCGAAATAGCACTGCAGCCGTGTGATGTCGGGAGGGATGGCGACGGCGTAACCCAGTCCTGCTCGGATCAATGCGGCCTCGAGATTCTGCCCACCCGGTGTGTAGAGGTGGGCCAGCAGCCGACCGTGCCGGTCGCGGGTTTCACGGCCGGACACCACCCGGACCCGGTTGCCGGCCCGCGAGAGCCATTTGTGCAGTTGCTCGCGGGCCGCGCGGGCCAGGGGCTGGTCGGGCCCGTGTCCATGCCCCAGTTCAGTGGTGTTCAGGCCGATCAGGCGAACGTGCGTGCCGTCGTCGAGGATCACTGTGTCGCCGTCGATGACATAGCGCACGGCATGCAGGGACCCGGTAGCCGGTGGGCTGCAGGTGGAGGTGGCGGCCGGCGCAGCGGCGGCGAAGGCCAGCGCGGCCAATCCAAACAACAAGGGGCGCCCGAGGGCGCCCCTTGTTGAAACTGCTGAGCAGTTCCGCACTCAGGCGCTCTTGCGCCCGTACTTGCGGCGGAACTTGTCCACCCGACCGGCCGTATCCATGATCTTCTGCTTGCCGGTGTAGAAGGGGTGGCACTGCGAGCAGACTTCAACGTGCAGTTCCTTGCCCAGCGTGGAACGCGTGGAGAAGGTATTACCGCAGCTGCAGGTCACCTTGATTTCGGTGTACGCAGGATGGATGTCGGCTTTCATGGTGCGCCTCTGCTCTGGATATAGCGTCTGGCCCGGCGGGCCCGGGCATTCGTCGAGCCGCGCATATTAACGACAATCTCGGCCGCTGACAAGGGACGGCGACGTCCCGGCTTCCCTGCATGGACCGATACAGGCGGGTACTGCCAGTTACGTGAACTCGGTCACACGATCTTTGAGCTATTGCGCCTAACTGACTGTATCCCCGCGAGAACTTCCATTATCCACAAAACCTGTGGATAACTTTGTGGATGAATCGGGGAATCTGGCAGCAAATCCCCGTGACTACTGGATTTGTGTCAAAACGGTTAAAAAATCACCAATAAAAAAACCGTCTAAAAACAATATGTTGAGACGGATGTGGTGTAAAGCCAACATCTGGCTGCGCAATTCGGCCGGAGTCGATGCAAATCCCCGTTCCTGTGAATAAAGCCTTGCCGAAGGGCTTGACAGGGCGACTCTCAGGCCTCTGTACGAGGCGGCTGCAGCCATTCGGTGGTGCTTGCGTTGCGGGCTTCGATGATATGGTCGAGGCGCAGGCAAATGGATCGCCCCGCACGCGTCCGGGCGATCAGGAATTCTTCTCCCCGGCGCGTTTCAAGATCCAGCGGCATCAGCGATTCGAGATGGGCGATCCCGGAGGTGTCCCGCCAGCAGAGAACAAGTGCCGTCTGGTGGAGTATGGCCAGCTCGTAACGGCTGTAGGTCTGGCAGTCGATGGGGTTGTAGTCAGTCATCGCCACGCTCCAGGCGGACCTCGACGTGTCCATCGTGACTCACGGTCAGTGAAAATTCGATCGGGTTGCAGCAGACCGGGCAATCCTCCACATACCGCTGGTCACCCGCGCTCAGGTCAAGCAGCGCAGCAAAGGGTTCCCCGCAGTAGGGGCAGGCCACCGATCTCTCCTCGAGCGGCTCGCCGGGCATCACGCCGCGCCTCGGCCATCCCGGGTGTCATCAGGCAGGAACAGGGCCTGAAGATCGTTGAGATACCGCCAGCCCGTGGCAGTGGCCCGGTAGCGCCCGGGTTCCGGCTGCTCCAGAAGTCCCCTTTCCAGGGCCACACCGAGACCCGGCTCAAGTGCGGCTTCGGTCAGGTTGGCGTTGCCCCGCAGCGTGTCGAGGGTGAAGCCCTCACGCAGGCGCAAGTTATTGAGCATGAATTCAAAGGCCCGTTGCCCGGCAGGCACCAACTCCTCACCGGCCAGCGCGCGAGGCGTGCCGGCCGCCTCCATGAAAAGGCGTGGCGAACGCAGCTTCCAGCGGCGTCGCACCCGGCCGTTGCCCAGTGTGAGCTTGCCATGGGCGCCGGCGCCGATGCCGAGGTAGTCGCCGAATGTCCAGTAATTGAGGTTGTGCCGGCAGCGGGCTCCCGGGAGCGCCCAGGCCGAGATTTCGTATTGTCTGAACCCTGCTTCTGCAAGGACGTTCTGGCAGTCTTCCTGCATGTCGGCCATGACATTTTCGTCCGGCAGGCGCGGCGGATGTGCGGCAAACACCGTGCCGGGTTCGAGGGTGAGTTCGTAGTGCGACAGGTGTGCCGGCTCCAGGGCCAGTGCCGCGCGCACATCCCGGGCCGCTCCGGCGGCCCCCTGGCCCGGCAGACCGTACATGAGGTCGAGATTGAAATTGCCCAGCGCGGCGGCATGCGCTTCCTCGGCCGCGTGCCGGGCCTCGGAGGCCGAGTGAATGCGGCCCAGGGCCTTCAGGCAGGTCTCGTCGAAGCTCTGCACGCCGATGGAAAGGCGCGAGATGCCGGCCGCCGCATACTCCGTGAATCGGCCGCGCTCGACCGTGCCGGGATTGGCCTCAAGGGTGATTTCCGCGTCCCGTGCCAGGGGCAATCTGGCCCGGATTCCTTCAAGCAGTCGGGCAAGGGCTTCGGCGCTGAACAGACTCGGTGTGCCGCCGCCGAGGAACACGCTGATCAGTTCCCGCCCGCCGGTATCGGTCCGCTCGGTGTCCAGATCGGCGAGCAGCGCATCCACGTAGGCGCGTTCCGGGATTGCCTGGTGGGCCTGATGGGAGTTGAAATCGCAATACGGGCACTTGCGCACGCACCAGGGCAGGTGCACGTAGAGCGAGAGCGGCGGGACCGGCGTGCTCATGACCTGAGTCTAGCAGTCGATTCAGCCGGCAAGCTGTTCGAGCAAGGCCCGCAGGGCCTGGCCGCGATGGCTGCGCGCGTGTTTTTCCTCGGGAGTGAGTTCGGCGGCGGAGCGGCCCAGTTCCGGATCCCAGAACACGGGATCGTAACCGAATCCACCGTCGCCGCGGGGTGCTGTCAGAATCCGCCCTTCCCACGCGCCCTGGGCAATGATCGGTACCGGATCCTCGGCGCGCCGGACAAAGACCATGGCGCAGTGGAATCGCGCCGTACGGTCTTTCTCCGGAAGGCCGTCCAGCTCCCGCAGCAGGCGGTCGATATTGGCGCTGTCATCGCCGTTTACGCCCGCGTAACGGGCCGAATAGATACCCGGCTCGCCGCCGAGTGCATCCACGGCCAGGCCGGAATCGTCGGCGATTGCCGCGAGGCCCGTCGCGGAAGCGGCGTGCCGGGCCTTGAGCAGCGCGTTTTCCACGAAACTCAGGCCGGTTTCTTCGGCGGGTTCGACGTCGAATTCGGACTGGGCCACCACCTCGATGCCACTCGGCGCGAGCAGCTCGGCCAGTTCCCGGACCTTGCCCGGATTGGCGGTGGCCAGCACCACCGGGCCCTGGATGCGTTCACTCATTCAAGGCTGTCCTTTGCGCTTCGATGAGCTGGCTCACGCCCTGGCCGGCCAGTTCCAGCAGCCGGTCCAGTTCGCTGCGGTGGAATGCGTGTCCCTCGGCGGTGCCCTGGACTTCGATGAAGGCGCCGGCCTCGTTCATCACGACATTCATGTCGGTCTCGGCTTCCGAGTCCTCCGCGTAGTCCAGGTCCAGAACCGGTTCGCCGCGGTAGATGCCGACCGATACCGCGGCGACCTGGCCATGCAGCGGGTCTGCGCTGATCATCTTTTTCTCGTGCATGGTCCGGACCGCGTCCGCCAGCGCCACGTAGGCGCCGGTGATCGCCGCCGTGCGGGTGCCGCCGTCTGCCTGGATGACGTCACAATCGAGCGTGATACAGCGCTCGCCAAGGGCGGCAAGGTCTACCACGGCCCGCAGCGAGCGGCCGATGAGCCGCTGGATTTCCTGTGTCCTGCCACCCTGACGGCCGCGGGCCGCCTCACGGTCCATGCGGCTGCCGGTGGAACGGGGCAGCATGCCGTATTCGGCCGTGACCCAGCCGCGACCGGTGTTGCGCAGGAACCCGGGCACCCGGTCGAGCACGCTGGCGGTGCACAGCACCTGGGTGTCCCCGAATTCGGCGAGCACCGAACCTTCCGCATGCCTGGTGAAATGCCGGGTCAGCCGGATGGGGCGCAATTCGTCGGGCGAGCGTCCGCTGGGTCGCATGTCTGTCTCCGTCCAAAAAGGCGGCCATTATACCGGCGCGGGTCGGGCATTCCGACCGCGTCACTCGGGAAAGTCGGGAATGTCGGACTCGGGTTCGTCGGCGAGCCAGCGCAGTGCGGCGGCGGTGGCGTTGTCGGCGTAGGGGTGGGCGGCTTCCACGG
>JASFQN010000153.1:0-6217 GCA_050115425.1 Gammaproteobacteria bacterium
CGGTTGATTGCCGCAAGGGTCACCGGGCCGGCAATTCCGTCGGTGGTCAGGCCATGCCGTAGCTGGAAACGGGCGACGGCCTCTTCGACCGCAGGTCCGTACCAGTCGCCTGAGGTGTCGCCCAATTGAAGGTCGCCTTCCGTTTCCAGATGTCTGATCAATGCCAGTACACGTGGTCCGGTGGCGCCGCGCTTCAGCGGCGGCCCGTCTGCCACTGGCTCCGGATCGCCGTTGGCGGCCTGCGAACGGTACCGCGCCAGTGCCCGGCGCAATTCCCGATACCCCGGGTCGTCGGGCAGCAGCCGGGCCAGTGTCGTCCGTGGATCCGCGCCGGCCAGCACGCTGGTGAGCAGGCCGGACAGGTCCCGGCTGTGATGTTTTACGCTGAGAAGCGGATTGATCACGGTCGGATCGACGCGGCCATCGAGCTCGTGTTGGGCGAGCAGAAGAAATGCGTCGCTCAGCAGAAGTTCCAGTGTGGCAAGTTGCCGGTGGTCGGGGGCCGCGCTCCGCCCCGTCAGGGCCAATAATTGCTGGATGGCCTGCAAGTGGTAGTCCTCGGGTCGCAGGCCGTCCTCGCGGCTGGCGCGAATGATCGCGGGCATGGTCCTTGCGGCCGGCAGTGCCCCCTGTTCATCGACCCATCCCGGGATGTCGCCGCGAGCACCATAAAACCGGCCGAGCACACCGGGCAGGTAAAGGCGGTCTAGATCCACGGCACCGGATACATGCCGGGATTGTTCAAGCTCCGCGCGGAGGGCCTCCGGCAGGGAAGCGGCATTCGCCGTCATGCTGCAGACGATCAGCAGAAAAAAACAGATACGCCACATTCATCCGGCCCCCTCGGGGGGATTGCTTCAGGTCTTTGCACAGCATCGCTCAGCCAGTGGCGAAAGCAAGACTTTTCCACGCTCTGGCTGACGGAGATCAAGGAGGACGATGGCCGCTGCCGCTTCGGGCTTGTGGCACGGGCCACGCATTGTCGGGCGTCAGGATTCCAGGTCTTCGGAATCGGGTTTCGCGAGCCCGGCATTGCGCAAGGTCTGCGCCAGCCGCTCGCCGCCGACTTCTCCGAAATCCAGCGTGCGAATGGGGAAAGGTATGGTGATGCCGTTGTCGTCAAAGGCCTGTTTGATGGCGATCACGGCTTCGCTGCGCGCGTGCAGAAATTCGATCTGTTCACGAAAGCGAATCCAGAAACGGATTTCGAAATTGATCGAGCTGTCGCCGAATTCCTTGTAGAACAGCTCTACCGGACGATTCCTCTCACGGCCGGGGATCCCTTCCACGGCCCCGGTCGCCACTTCTCGGACCTTCAGCAGGTCCGAGCCGTAGGTCACACCCACAGCCAGGTCCACGCGGCGCAGGCCAGTGTCGCTGAAATTCACCAGGGCGCCAGTGAACACCGACTTGTTGGGCACCAGCACGAGTTGGCCTTCCGGCACCCGCAGCCAGGTGGCCCGCAGGTCCTGATGTTCCACCATGCCGTAGTAGCCATTGGTTTCGATCATCTGACCGACGGCGAAGGGTCGGCGCATGGCGAGATAGATTCCCGCAACGAAGTTTTCGCCCAACGCCTGGAAGGCCAGGCCCAGGGCCAGACCGATGATGCCGGCGCCGGCAAGCAGGGAGGTGACGGTCTTGTCCGCGCCCACGATGCCCAGCGCGACGAACATGCCGGTCACGAGGACGGCGATGTAGATCGCCTGAGTGATAAGGAAATGCAGTTGGTGGCTGTTGCCCAGCCTGTCCATCACGCCGCCGAGACCGCGACGGATCAGCCGCGCGGCTACCCAGAAGAGAACGAAGACGACAACGGCGGCCGTGATGTTGGGCAGGTGGAGAATGAAGTCCGTCAGCCAGGTATCCAGTTTGCCCACCAATTTGTGGAAAATGTCCTGGAAATCCATTGCCGGGCAACCTCTTTGGGCGACTCGCCTCATCATGGACCACGCCGGGGGAGCCGGCAAGCGTGCCCGGGTGCCGGGTTGGCGTTACCATGAAATCAGGGAATGACGGAGCCCGCCATGCAGTACGCGACTCCCGCAAACGGTTGCCGGGATACATCACCAACAGCCGCCGAGACCGCGATCGAGGCACTGGCCGAGCGCATCGCGATGAGCCGCCGCGTGCTGGTGCTCACCGGGGCCGGCGTGAGCACGGATTCCGGAATTCCCGATTACCGCGACGACAGCGGTCAATGGAAGCGCCGCCAGCCCGTGCAGTTTCGCGAGTTTGTTGGCAGCCTGCAGACGCGCCGCCGCTACTGGGCTCGAAGCTTGATTGGCTGGGAACGCATCGAGGGCGCGCGACCGAACCGGGCTCATGAGGCCTTGGCGGCATTGGAGAAAGCCGGCCACGTTGATTGCCTGGTCACCCAGAATGTTGATGGACTCCACAACAAGGCCGGAAGCCGCCGGGTGATCGATCTGCACGGCAGACTGGATGTGGTGGAGTGCCTGGGTTGTCGCGCGCGACGGCCCCGGAGCACGTTCCAGAATGAGCTGGAAGCTCTCAACCGGGACTGGCGAAACCTGGAGGCGGATTCGGCACCGGACGGCGATGCCGACCTGGAAGGTGTGAGCTTCGCCGGTTTCCGGGTGCCGGATTGTCCTGCGTGTGGCGGCATCTGGAAACCGGGGGTGGTGTTCTTCGGTGAACAGATTCCCCGCGAGCGCAACGCGCAGGCCCGCCACTGGATGGAGCAGGCGGATGCTTTGCTGGTGGCCGGTTCCTCGCTGATGGTCTGGTCGGGTTACCGTTTCGCACGCGCAGCGGCTGAACGCGGGCTGCCGGTGATGGCCGTGAATCTCGGGCGGACCCGGGCCGAGCCGCTGCTCACTCATCGGGTGACAGCGCGCTGCGGCGAGGCATTGCCAAGACTTGCGCGGTTGCTTGGCTGAGTCATGCGTCCACCCGCAGGGCCTGGCCACCCTGCAATGTCACTGCCCCGTGATACAGGCCGGACAGCGGTCGTGCCGGGGCGCGAAAATTGAACCAATTGCCGGGAGGAACCCATGCAATATCTGCATACCATGGTGCGGGTCAGCGATCTGGATGAGTCGCTCGATTTCTACTGCAACAAGCTGGGCCTGGTCGAGATCAGTCGTGCGGACAACGAAAAGGGCCGGTTCACTCTGGTGTTTCTGGCCGCGCCGGACGACGAGGCGGCCGCGCGCCGCGACAGGGCCCCGATGGTTGAACTGACCTGGAACTGGGATCCGGAGGCGTACGGGGGCGGTCGCAATTTTGGCCACCTGGCCTATCGGGTGGACGACATTCATGCGACCTGTCGGCGCCTGATGGACGCCGGTGTGACCATCAACCGCCCGCCGCGGGACGGACGCATGGCGTTTGTGCGCAGCCCGGACAACATCTCCATCGAGTTGCTGCAGAAGGGCGAGGCGTTGACACCGGAAGAACCCTGGAAGTCGATGCCCAACACCGGCGAGTGGTAGGCGGCCGGTGACGCCCTTGCAGGTCATTGCGCTGATCGGCCTGCCAGGAAGTGGCAAGTCGACCCTGGCCCGGCGGCTTGCGGAGCTGTGCAATCTGGCGATTGTGGATCGCGACGCGATTCGCGCGGCTATGTTCCCGGTCTGCCGCTTCAGTGAGCGGGAAAAGCGGGCGGCCAACCGCGCCGTGCATCTTGCCTTGGAGGTCAACTGCTGCCTCGGGCGTTCCAGTGTCATTGACGGCATGACACTGGCCCGCGCCGCCGACCGGCATGATCTGGAGCGGCTGGCGGTCCGGCACGGCGCGCTATTTGTGCCCCTGGTGCTGGACTGCCCGGTTGATCTTGCCTGCCGCCGGGTGGATGCTGACCGCGAACACATGGCCGCCGATCGCAACGCGTCGCTGGTAAGGGCGCTCGCGGTGCAATTCGAATGGCCCGGGCCGGAGGCATTTCGCGTGGATGCGAGCCTGGACCCGGATGCGGTCTGCCGGCGGGTGGCCGCCCTGCTGAACATGCGGCGAGCCGACAAGGCCGGCCAGGGAGGTCGAGGATGAGAACAATATGGATTCTGTTGCTGGCAGGCTGGCTGGCGGGTTGCGCGCAAATGACGCCAAGGCGGGGAGACGCCGTTTTGCTGAATCTTGCCGCCGGCCGTTTCTACGCCGACGCCACCGCCTCGCGCGGGGCCGAGGTGCGCATCATCGACAACACCCAACTGCTCAGTCAGACGCTGGACAGCTACCGCAAGGCAGACCCCGGCCGGCGCGAGGACATTGCCGGCCAGTTGGCGCAGTTGTTTGCCAACCGGGGCCGGGCCTATTCGGAAGCCGACCTGCATGTCTTGTCCTGGCACGATTATTCCGCGGCGGCCCGCCTTGAGCCCGATTCCCCGCAGCGAATGCTTGACGAGGCGATCGAACTGGTCGAGCTGGAGCGCTCCGATCAGGCAGACGCTCTTTTCCGCAAGGTTCTGAATCGGACCCCCGACGATGTGTTCGCGCTGCGTCGCTTTGCCTGGAGCCGTCTCGACCAGGGTGACTACCGCCAGGCCGTGGTACTGGCCCGGCAGGCCTATGCTGCAGCCAAAAAGCCACGGCAGCGTGCCTATTCCGCCGTGATTGAGGTTCTGGCCGCACGTGACCGTGCCGCACTGCCCGCAGCAGACGGAACGCTGGCGGCAACCTGGCCCTATCCAGTGGCCGCCTATCTGCACGGCGCCATTGATGCCGATGCGCTGCGCGCCGCGGTGACCGGGGATTCGGGAGAAACCCAACCGCGCCTGTGTGAAGCGCTTTTCTACCTCGGAAAATTCCACGAACTTCGTGAAGACCGCGCACTGGCGATGCGCTACTACAATGCTGCGCTGAATACCCGTGTCATCAGTTTTTTTGAATACGGCGAGGCCCGACGCGCGCTGCTGCGCCTTCAGGCGGCCGGCGGCCGTGACACGCCGCAAACCGGCAAGTCCGTACCCGACCGGGCATCCGACGGCAGTCTATAATTGGGAAGAGCGTTGACCGCGGTCACCGTAACCGCCGCCAGGGCGGATTGACCGGCCAGTTCCCGGCCGGCTGACGGAAGATCGCGACGCAGCGTGTCCCGAGTTCACTGCAGGATCCAAGGGGGAGTCCGTGGCAGTTTCACGCCGTAACGGCGACCGGCGACGTTTTCGCCGCTTTCGCTATGATGCCCGCGCCGATATCGGTAATGCCGAGGGTGGTTGGTCCTGCCGTGTCCTGGATCTGTCGCTGAAAGGGGTATTGCTGGAACGACCGCTGCTCTGGACGGGGGAGGCGGGCGATCGATTCAGCATGGCTCTGGCCGTGGGCGGGCTGATCAGTATTTCCATGGAAATCACCGTCGCCTGGCAGACCGAGGAACAGATCGGCTGCTATTGGCATGCCATCGACGACGAGAGCTTCACTCAGCTCAAACGGCTGGCTGCCATGCATCTGGGCAGCCGCAGGCTCCTCTCGAGGGAATTGAACGCTCTTCGCCGATAGGCACACCCCGGCGGGTCAGCCGGCGCCCGACGCCGGGCGCGCGGGGAGCCGGAACCGACGTGGCATGAGCTGCCAGCGATCGGCGTTGATTTCCAGCATGACCATGGAAGGTCCGCCGAAGGTACGCGACCGGCCGGCGGCCCCGGGGTTCACGACCCAGGGCTGTTCTTCCGTGTCCAGAGTCAGATGGTGGCTGTGCCCATAGACCACCAGTCTCGCCTCCGGAAAGCGCGCTCTCAGCCGCTCATGTCGGCGTTTTGCCGGATGCAGGTCGCCATGCGTGGCGACAATTCGCCCACCCTGCACATCCACCGTTTCCTGCAGCGGCAGAGCGAGCAGGGCGCCGCGGTCGCCCTCGGCCAGTTTGTCCGCGCGGTCGTTGTTGCCGCGCACGGCCACCACAGGGGAACCGGTGGCGCTCAGCAACTCGAGTACCCTGCGGCTGCCGACATCCCCGGCGTGAATGATCATGTCCGCCCCCGAGGCGGCGGCGAGAACGCGTTCATCGAGGATACCGTGGGTGTCCGAAAGCAGGGCGATTTTCATGTGCGGGGCCGGCCGGGATTTCAGGGAGGATTGTCGGGCGGCCGGTTCGCCACCGCAAGGCCGCGCCAGGCGAATGGCGAAATCCACGGGCCAATCCAAGGTGTCTGTTGTGCCGTTTTCCGGCAGGCGCCGTCCGATTATCCCGATTTCGAGCAAAACGGCCAGAACTGGTACCAGTGCCGGCACTGGAAGCGGGCTTCGCATTGCTTGA
>JASFQN010000154.1:0-6009 GCA_050115425.1 Gammaproteobacteria bacterium
ATGCGATAGCACCCTTCATCAATGACGACAATATCGTGCAGGCGATCGAGCGCCCGAATGCGCCCTCGCTGCCCGGGGGCCGACCGGGCGGTCAATACCGTCGTGGCCAAAAGCGCGAAGAAAATGGCTCTCATCGAATCTGCTCCCACGACTGGCGGCCGACGGACCCCCGACCCGGATTTTCCGATTCCGCATCGACCGCGCCCTTGCTCGTGGAGATCAGTTTGATCTCCGCACCGGCCGTTCGATCGTCAGCCGACACCAGCACGGCAGGTGCGGTGGGGATGCCGCCGCCGTGCGGCTGGATACCGCTGACGATCCGGCCATGGTCAGCGCCGGTATTGTCGCCGCTGTCGAATCGGTCATCACCGTTCAGGTCGAACGGGGGTCGCTCGAGCGAACCGCCGTTCAGTGCATCCAGTTCCAGCAGCCAGCCACTGCCGCCGGCGGCACAGGGAGCGGCGGAGGGAATCAGGGTGGGAACGATCAGGCGGCCATTGCGCAATGCCGGGTTGGCCGTGATCCGTTCACCGGGGTCGCGGTCCAGGTCCAGATACCAGCCGCGCCGGGTGGCCGGATCCAGGCGCCGGTCGCTCACCACGCGAACTTTCCGGCGGATGCGGTTGGCACCTTCCCCGAAGTCGCGCCCGCCCTCGAGGCGGAAGGTCTGGTGCAGCAATTCGTCCCGCCCGCCCACGGAATGACCCTCATCGATGATGCCATACAGCGTCTGCACGGACGTGTCGGCAGGATCGGCCGGAGTGAAGTAGCGGCCCGTGCCGAAATACACCATCAGTGTGCCGGGCCGCGGGCCGTCACCCACGACCGGGCGACTGGTGATGGGCTGGCGGTGGCCCCCCGGTCCGGTGGCGGTGAACAGGGGCTGCGCCGGACGGTCGCCGTGATGGCCGGCGACGTCCCAGGCCGCCGGTGTGCTGGCGTGGAGGTCGAACTTCCAGAGATTGCCGGCCAGGTCGCCGGCGTACACGGCATCGGTCACATAATCGCCGTCGTGATCCACCGCGAATACCGGGCCCAGGCCATTGGGCCGGGTCGGCGTGCCGACGCCGGTGTCAATCTTGCGCAGCACCTGGCCGTCGGCGAGATTCACGATGAACAATACGGCCCGACCGGTCGCGCTGCCATGACCGTCGGCAACAGAACTGCCGAATCCGTTGCCGAAGATTGCAGCCCAGTGTCCGTCATGCAGGCGAACGATCTGCGGCGGGCTGAAGGTATAGCCCAGATCGGCGTCGTCGCGGTCCGTGAATTCCCACAGAAAGGTGGAGTCGGCGTGTGCCTCGGCAAAGGCTGCGGGATGGGTCACGTCCAGCGCGTAGATGCCCTGGCCGCCGGCACCCAGGCCACCTGCAAGCACGGTGTGCCAGGCATTTGCGAACCAGGCATCGGCGATCGACGGCGGCCCGTCGACGAAATAGCGGTGTGCGTAATGCGGATCGCTGAGTTCTGCGAGATGCGACCATACGGCGTGCGGAACATAGGCCAGGCGCTCCCTTCCGGTGCGGGCATCGAAGGCATGCAGCATGCCGTCGTTGCCGCCGGCGTAGATCATCGGCGCACGGTTGCGTTCAGCCGCGCGGAAGGCGGCATGGCTCTGCGCCGGCGTCGAACCGCCGAGCGTGGCCGGCACGCCGGCTGGCGGGCGGCCCACATACACCGGCGCGGAATGAACGATGTCGCCCAGCAGGCGATGGCGGGTGCGGAACGGGCCGCCGCCGTCGGTTTCGTCGGCCTGTGAACCGCGCAACCAGGCGAGACGCTGCCTGCCCCGGCCATCGGTATCGAGGCGCAAGCGCAGTTCGGCCGGCAAGGCGGCCCAGCGCAGCGGCACGGCGGTGTGGCCGGTACTGGTAATCATGACGCGCCGGGCCGGCGGGGGTAGCTGATCGGCGGCATCCCAGGCGATGCCTTTCAGTCCTCCGTCGTCCGGATCCAGATTGAAGGCCAGTAGTTGTCCGCTCCAGTCGCTGCTGTCGAAGCGGGCCTGAAACAACCGACTGTGATGGGTCGCCACTCCGCTGTTCAGACTCACCGAAGCCGCCGAGCTGGACCGGTCGGCGACGCTTTGCAGGGCCTTTTGCAGTGCCCGGCTCACGGCATCCGGCGTGGCCGCGCTGACAAAGCCTCCGTGGCTGTTCCGCGCCGCATGCCAGAGATCGTCGATCTGGGCCGGCGAATCGGCGCCGCTGACCGGATCACCCCAGTGGTCGGCGGGCGCCAGGGCCGGATCGGGCCAGCCGTCGCCGTCCTTGTCGTGCAAGCGGCCGTGCACTCCAAAGGCCACCGTGAAAGTGTCCAGGTGCTGGTAGGCGGCTGCGTCCCGGTCGTCTGGCGGCACGCGGTCGGCCAGCGGGCTGAGGTCGTGCATGTAGTAGTAGCGCGCCACGTCCGCCAGCGTGTCCGGAATGCCATCCAGGTCCGCATCGCCCACCGCCGGCGAGTCGCCATTCCAGTAGCCGTCGGTCAGCAGGACCGCGAAGTTCTTCTGGCAGGCCGCCTTGATCGGTGACGGTTTGTCGAGTTTGTGGGCAAAATAGCGCCCGACCCGGTTCAGGCCCCGGCGAAGCGGAGTGCCCTGGGCACGCCAGCGATAGCCGAACAGTCCCCTCAGCAGGTGGTCGTCATGGTCGTCGTAGGGTCCGGTCTTTCCTTCAGGCATCGTGATGAACAGGTTGCCGGCGGCATTGATCAGCGAGAGTCCGAAGCGCACCTCGCGGCGTGTGGCCACGACCCGGGCAAGCGCCGCCTTGGCAGCGAGAGAGCGGCGCCGGTAATAGCTGTACCAGTTGGCAATATTCTGCTGAATCCGGGTGATTTCCCTGGCGTCCGGATGGTAGTTCCGCACCCTGCTGACCGTGGGATGCAGACCATGCTCATCGGGCGCGTAGGTGATTTTCTCCTCGACGATCCGATCCGCGAACACGGTGAAGCGGTAGTGACTGTCCCAGAGGTCGACCACGCCGTTCGGGTGCGCGGTGGCATTGACCTGCGTGCCGCGTTGCGGACGTGATCCCTCAAATCCGCGATCGTCGCGCCAGACCTCGTAGCTGAAGCCGGCCAGGCTGCGCGCGGAGGATTCGGCGTGGCCGGGCGTTCCGCTGAAGGGGTTGCTGTAGGCGTGCGTGAAGTCGGCATCGCGGCAGGGCGTGCCCTGTGTGTCGCAGGGGCCCGGCCATGCACGGTACTTCACCGCCGGATTGTAATAGAGCACGTTGACCCGGGCATTGCGCACGCGCCAGTCGGGCGTTTCGTCGCAGCCTTCCAGGCTCGCACGGCCCGCACGGCAATCAGTGGAATAGGCATCATCCGGGTTCTTGAAGACATAGTAGAGGTTGCGCCAGCCCTGGCGGGTCATGTCGCGGAAAAGTCCGTTGGTCACTCGGTAGCCACAATCGTCATCGGGTGCACGGCCGGGCGCGTGGGCGGCCGGGTCATACGCACAGCGGTGCCAGTAGGGCCGCGTGAGTACGGAAAAGTCCATGGATCCGGAATCGTCCACTTCGAAAAATACATTCGGCGCCACGCCCTGGCGGACGAACAGCGGCACCTGGCTTGGCGGTGCCCCACCGGCCGCGGCCGGCGCGGCCACCAGCAACGCCAGGCTTGCCGTGCAAAATCGATGCAACAAGATGTCTGCCTCCCTTTCTTGACGGCTTGTCCGTTCGGCGGGCGTTCAGCGAAAGCGTTTGGAAAATACCGAGCGCAGGATTGTCACGGCCGTGTCGTCAATCCCGGTGGCGCGTACGGCAACGCTGAAATACGTCCGTCCCGTGCATGCGTCCGAATAACTTGTGCAGGTTGCGCGCCGGTCGTCAGGTTGCCAGGCACGTCGGGCGACAATGAAGCGCGGCTTGTGGCTGACGCCGCCGGGCGCGGCCGCGGCGCGGGCGTTGTGCGTCCACCACGCCCGGTCACGGGCGATGGGCGGTTTCGGCTCGCCGGCCGGTCGCACCGAGGCAGGCGAGCAGGGTGCCCGCGCGCATTCCGGGGGCGGCTCCGTGAGTCCGCCCACCCAGGCCTCGCCCTGGCGCAGCGCCGCTTCGGCTGCCTGGAAAGACAATGCGTGATTTTTGAGATTGGCGGCCATGTGTTGTTCGAGCAGGGTCTGGCGCATGGCCGAGAGCGCGAGCAACGTGAGCAGCAGAAGAATGATCAGGCTGATGGCCAGCACCACACCGCGCTGGCTGCGAGTGAAGGCAGGAGGCATCAGAGACTCCGATTCCTGAGGTCGAAAGTGGCGGTGACTCCCCGGTGCAGGCGCATGTCGGCCGGCCGGGCTACATGCTCGCCCGCGAAGGAATAGGCCATGTGCCGTCCCACGCCGTGCAGGCTCTCCAGCAGGAGATCCGCCGTGACCGACATCACCTGGTCCCAATCGTCTATCTGCGCCGCGGTCTCGTAGTCATTGGGCACACCGTCACCGTCGCTGTCCACGCCGAACAGGAATTGCATGTCCTGCACGCCCGCGATCAATTCCTCCGAGGGGTGGTCATCCTCCCGGCGATAGAGTGCCGGCTCGCCGGCCGGATTGCGGGCCAGAAACCAGCTCGTACGGTGCAGTGTGCGGACCCGGGCACTGGTGCCATAGCGCCGGGACAAGCGGTTGCTCGCGTTGGCGACCGCTGAATGCGCGACGGTCGAGAAGCGGTGGCCGGAGGACACGGCCGTGGCAATGAACAGGTCGGCACTCCGGCAGTCGCCGATCATCAGCAGATCGCCTGGCTCAAGCTCATGGGGCGGGGAAAGCAGGTGGAGTTGCGCGCTGGTGTCGTGAACTGCCCGTTCGAGCGGCGCCCCGAATTTTCCCGCGTGAGTGATGCGCAAGACATCGGCGCTTGCCACGGGCGTGAGGGAGCCATTGTGGTGCCAGCCGTCGCCGTGGTCGAAGCCGCGCACGCCGGCCCTGTCGGGCAGGAGGTCCGGATCACCCTCGCCATCGTGGTTTTCGTCGGCGATCACGCTCACGCCAAAACCGTTGCCCAGACTCCGGCAGCCGGCAAAGCCCGCCGCGCGGATGTCGCGGCCCAATACCTCCACGACAAAGCGTGCGTTCTCCTGGAGTCGCCCGATGGCGTCCTGAAGTTGGTAGGTCCGATGGTTGCTCAGAAACAGATGGATGGCCGCGGCGACAAGCAACAGGCCCAGCACCATGGCGATCATCAGTTCCACCAGCGTGAATCCCTGCTGCCGCTCCGGCCCGCCGTTCATGGCCCGATCTCCAACTTGAAGCATTCCAGATCGGTCCGGGGACTCTTGCCGCAACCGAACGAGGTCGCACCAGTTCTGCGGCCGTCCCAATAGATCGTGACCAGCAGATCATGGCCACGTGATTGCACGGCGCCGTGTCCGGCGGGCAAGAGCATCGCAATCCTTTGCCGCCAGTGCCTCAGATCGGCGGCTGCGAGCTGTTCTTCGCTGCATGGATCATGCGGCAGACAGGCCGGGCCGGCGGGCGGCCTTTCGGCGGGGCCGATACGGTAGGCGCCGGCTCGGGCGGCCTGCCGGTTGGCACGCAGTCTTTCACTCAGGCTCGCCGCCAGGGTGATCGCCTGGCTGCGGAAGAAGGCATTCGTGTTGCTGCGCAGGCTCTCGATCTGCAGGCGGGCCAGGCCGAGCAGGGCAATGGACAGCACCAGCACCGCGACCAGCACTTCGATCATCCCCACGCCGGATTGCCCGGCGGGACCGCCACCCCCTTTTCTGATTGCCAACACTCGATTCCCCCGAAACCGTGTCGTCGACGCCCCCAATGCGTCGCGGGAATCGGGCGGTTGCCAGCATGGAACTTCAGCGGCCCAACGGCTGCTCCGAGCACAGTCGGTCCGCCGGGCATTCGGCTCGCGATTTGCAGATTGGTCGCGTCGGCGCCCCCGCACCGGCCGCGTCGTGCGATGAAAACCCGATCCCCCTTTGTCATCGCGGGCGTATTCGTATCAAAGGAGGTGGCTGCGGGTCAAATTTCCCACGCAAATACCATGAGAGCTCAAC
>JASFQN010000155.1:0-5998 GCA_050115425.1 Gammaproteobacteria bacterium
CGATTTGCAGATTGGTCGCGCCGGCGCCCCCGCACCGGCCGCGTCGTGCGATGAAAACCCGATCCCCCTTTGTCATCGCGGGCGTATTCGTATCAAAGGAGGTGGCTGCGGGTCAAATTTCCCACGCAAATACCATGAGAGCTCAACGGGCGAACGCCTTGAGCAATTGCTTGAGGGAACGAGTGTTGATGACCTGCCTTGCGCTCACCCAGCCGCGCCGCGCCTGGCCCACCCCATAGCGCATGTAGTCGAGCGTGGCGGTGCTGTGCGCGTCGGTGGAGATCGCCAGCAGCGCCCCGGCATCCACGGCCATCCGGCAATAGCGGTCATTGAGATCCATGCGCCGGGGCTGGGCATTCACCTCCAGAATGCAATGCCTTTCACGGGCAGCCTCGATGGCTGCCTCCATGTCCAGCGCCAGGGGCTCGCGTTCGCCGATCAGTCGATCGGAGGGGTGGGCGATGATGTTGCAATGCGGGTTGTCCATGGCCCGCAGGACGCGCTCGGTCTGCTGCTTGCGCGACAGGCCGCGATCGTAGTGAATGGCGCACACCGTGAAATCCAGCCTGGCCAGCGTGCGGTCGGAAAGGTCGAGCCGGCCATCGCGCAGAATATCCACCTCGCATCCCTTGAGAAGGCGCAGCCCTTCAGAGCCATCGTTGAGTTGGTCGATGGCGTCCAGTTCCTTTCCGAGTGCACGCGCGTCGAGTCCCCCGGCCACGCGCACGCGCTTGCTGTGGTCGGTGATCCCCAGGTATTCGTAGCCGCGCTTGCGTGCTTCCCGCGCCATCGCTTCAAGCGAATCGTGGCCGTCGGTGTAGTCCGTATGGCAATGCAGGTCGCCGCGAATGTCCTCGAGCGTGACCAGTTCCGGCAGGCGGTCTTTTTCCGCGGCTTCCAGTTCGCCACGGTCTTCGCGCAGCTCGGGCGGAATGAAGGCCAGGCCGAAATGCGCATACACCTCTTCCTCGGTCTTGCCGGCCAGGCGCTTGTCTCCTCGATATATTCCGTATTCGTTGACCTTTTCGCCGGAGTTCTGTGCCCGGCTCCGCAGGGCGATATTGTGCTCCCTGGACCCCGTGAAGTAATGCAGAGCCGCGCCGTAGCTGACGCCCGCAACCACCCGGAGATCCACCTGCAGGCCACAGCGCAGAATGACCGTGGCCCGTGTGGTGCCCTGGGAAACGACCTCGTGCACTTCTTCGTATTGCACGAATCGGTCGATGACCGACTCACCCTTGTCTTTCGCGCAGGTGGCAATGATATCGACGTCCCCGACTGTCTCACGGCGCCGACGGTAGCTTCCGGCGATCGTCGCCTTGTGCACATCCCCGAGCGAGCGCAACCAGCCGACCAGGGGTTCCGCGAATTCTTCGGCATCGGCCAACAGCCAGCGTTTTGTGCGCGCCTGCACCTCGCCCACGGCCTGGCGCAGCTTCTCTTCGGTCTTTTCGCCAAAGCCTGCCAGTTCGCGAATACGCCCGGCGTCCGCGGCCCGCTTCAAATCCTCGAGATCCCGCACATGCAGTTCCCGGTAGAGGGTCTGCACGCGTTTGGGGCCCAGGCCCGGTACCTCCATGAGCTCGCCGAGTCCGGGTGGCACCCGTTTGCTGACTTCCTTGAGGAGAGGCAGCTCTCCGGTGGTCACGAGCACGCGGAGTTTTTCGGCGAGGTCTTTGCCGATGCCCGGCAGCTCGTCCAGGTCCTCCCCCTTTTCCAGCATTTCCTCAAGCTCATGACCCAAGCCGCCGACCACCCTCGCGGCATTCCGGTAGGCGCGCACGCGAAAGGGATTTGCGCCCTCGATTTCCAACAGATCGGCAAGATGATTGAGCCTGGCGGAGACTTCCGGATTACGCAGTGGCATGGCGGCGCCTCCCTGGCGGACCTGCCGAAAGCATAGCAGCAGCCCGAAACCGAATCATGGACGTGGCGGGGGAGCAGGGAGAGCATCGAAAAAAACGGGCGCCCGTCGGACGCCCGCTTTCGGCAATCAACCGCCAGATCTTAACGCTCGACCACCTGGCGGGTCATGCCGGCATAGACAGCGCCGAGCACAACACCGAACACCAGATGCAGAACAAGGGTCATGATCGGTGCCGGCAGGCCCATGGCGCTGCCGAACAAGCCCGCACCAGCCATCGGCATGACCACGATCATCATGATCAGCCAGGCACCGATGCTGAAGATGGCGCCCTTGAGCCAGCCGTTGCGGGCCGGGATAAAGTTGTAGATGGCCGCGAACAGCAGCCCCCAGATCACCGTGCCGATGACGAAGTGGGCTATCCAGCCGGCCATCGGTCCGCCTCCACTCATGTGACCAAGCATCTTCGGCACGTTGAGCGCGGGCATCATGCCCATCATGCCCTTGATGACCATCAGCGCGGACAGCACCACGGTGGCGATCAGTCCGGCGATCAAACCTTTGCCATATTCGGGTCGAGTCATGTCTGCCTCCCTTTGAATTGGTGTGGATACAACTCAGGGGACGCGGCTGCCGGGCGAATGTTGCAGGGCGTCGTGTATGGAGGAAGACGCGGAACAAATGGAAAAGAAAAGGCGGGCGCCCGAAGAGCGCCCGCCAAATTGCTGTTCCGGCTCCGGATCAGTCGCCCTGGTGATAGATCTCCGGATGCGGCTGGCCGGTCACTTCCAGGTACCCCGCCAGGCCCCGTTCCATGCGGGACAAGGCATGGTCAACCAGGATGTAGCGGCCGGGGACTTCCAGCTTGAACTGGCCGATGAAGGCGCCACCCGGGGGTACGGACACCGTCTGAACCTCCTGGGCCGGCGGCGTGGCGGTGGCGCCCCACAGCCAGGCCTTGTCGAACATCTCGCCGATCACGTGGAAGGACGAGGTGAAGTCGGGACCGCCCACGCCGAAGTAGATGCGTACGGTGTCGCCCACCTTGGCCTTCAGAGGATGATCCTTGGTCAGGCTGCCTACCGCGCCATTGAACACGAAATATTCGGGATCCTCGTCAAGCAGCTTCTTGACGTCGAATTCCTGGTAGCCGTGCTTGCCGAAGGCCCCCGTGGTGTAGATCTCGCCCTGCATGACATAGAACTCGTGGTCCACCTTGGGCAGGCCGCCGGCGGGTTCCACCAGAATCATGCCGTACATGCCGTTGGCGATGTGGTTGGAGACCATGGGCGTGGCACAGTGGTAGACGAAGAGCCCCTGTTTGAGCGCCTTGAAGGTGATGCTCTTTTCCTCGCCCGGCGGTACCTGGAGCAGCTTGGAGCCGCCACCCGGGCCGGTCACCGCATGCAGGTCGATGGAGTGGATCATGCGGCTGCCCTTCTGGTTCTTCAGGTGCAGCTCCACAGTATCGCCCACGCGTACCCGCAGCATCGGACCCGGAACCTTCCCGTTGAAGGTCCAGTAGTTGTAGGTGGTGCCGTCGGCCAGGCGGCCTTTCAATTCCTCGGTGGTCAGGTTGATGCGCACGTGCTTCGGTGCCCGGTCGCCAATCGGCGGTGGCAGGTCGCTCGGATCGCGGCTGATGTCCACGGCCTTGGGTGTGGCCACTTCGGGCTTGCCTTCACCCACCACGATCTTGCCTTGCATGCCCGCCTGGCGATGGCCGGGTATGGTGCAGTAGTAGTTGAAGGTCCCGCTCTGGTCCGCTCGAAAGACAATGACGGTGCTGGCCCCGGTGCCGCTCACGTCGTCCGAGTGGGCCTTGAACTCGGGGAAGAACACGTTGTGCTGGGCGCCGTCTCCGTCCACCAGTGTGACCTGGACGATGGCGCCTTCCTTGACGTGCAGCGTGGGGTTCACCTGGCCGTCAATGGTGCCACCCTGGCCGATGAATGCCATGCCGAACTGGCCAATGGCCGTCTTGAGCGTGAAGGACACGTCCGGCGTGTATTCGGCGGGCGCCTTGGGCAGGTTGGAGTCGGCGGCAAAGCTGGTCGAGCTCAACCCGACCAGGGCCAGCAGACCCAGCGCGCCGGTCAGCCGGCGAGCCCAGTTGGGGCGGGCGGGGTGGAGAACAGACATCATGGCGCACCTCCTTTGTCGTGAGCCGTTGTTGTTGTGTTTGTATGCTAGAGGCCGGCACATAAGATGAATATGATATGGATCAATTTCAATCGAAAAGATGCGTCTATTTAGCACTAATAGAGGCGCTTTCGCACCCGGATTGACGTCTGAACGGCATGGGGTGACCGCCGGATTCGCCCGGCAGGGCGGTTTCAGAGGGGCTTCAACGGCTGGTCAGGGCAGGGAAAGAAAGTCCGAACCGCAATTGTCGGCGGCGTATTGCCGGTAGGCTGCCTGGTCATAGACCCGGTCCAGGGTGGCGGTGAGATTGACCTCCACGCCACCGAATTTGCGCTTGAAAGCCGTAATGCCTTCCCAGGGGTGTGCCGAGGCGCCGCTCGGCGCGATGCCCCAGAGGTCGTACCATCGGCAACCCCGCGCGCGTGCCTCCCGCATGATTCCGAAATGGAGCGCATAGGGCGCCATCAAATGTCTGAGTCGTTCGGTCGAACCGCCGAACAGGTAGGTTGCGCGCCTTCCAAAATAGACGACAATTGCCGCGGCGAGGCGCTGGCCGCCCAGCTCTGCGAAATGGATACCCCCCTTGCCCAGCGCGTCCAGCGCCGGGACAAGCGTTTCAAAGTAGTCGTCGGGCTTGGCATTCAGCGCCTGCCGCTCAGCGGTTTCAGCGTACAGTTCAATGAAATCCGCGATTCCGCGAGCGGAATTGTCTTCGCAGACGTCGATACCGTGTCGCTTGGCCAGCCGAATGTTGTAGCGGCCCTTGGGCTTCATTCCGGCGAGCAGACTTTCATCGTCAGCATCGACGGCGACGCAGAGGGTGTCCCGCGGCTCCGTGAAGGGATCCGCCAGCGCCGGAAGAGGGCGGTAGCCGGACAGAAAGGCCGGCATCGACAACCACCGCGGTTCCAGCCTGAGATGCGTGACCGTCTTCCCTTCCCGGCGGCGGTGCTGCTCGATATTGTCCAGAATCACGTCCATGGTCTCGCTGGCGAGTTCGCGATCTTCCGGCAGAATCGGACCGTCCTGGATGTAGTAGAAGCAGGCGTCCGATGCATGCGCGAACCTGAGTACCGTGGCGCCTCCGACAATCGCTCCATCCTTCCTGACCACTGAGCCGAAGTATTCGTAGCCGGAGAACGCGCGAAACTCCGCCCACCAGGAAGTCTGCATGAAGCCGGAGTCGGGACGGCTTTCCACGAACTGATCCCACTCGCTCCATGCGCGGTCCGGACCGGTATCCGGCTGGCGGACGCCCTCGCGAATGTGTCCGGCGATCATGCTCAGATCGCCGGAATGTAGTACTCGCTGACCGAAAAGCGGACTTTGACCTGACGCAGGACCCGCTGGACCCGCATCACCTTCCGCAGCGAGGGGTTGAAATAGTCCTTGAGCATGGAGGGCCGCGGGTGCTTCAAGTAGTAGTTCGCGTGTTGCACGACTTCGGTGGGTGCAACAAGGCTCAGTTCATCGCGATTGCTCACATGCTGGACCAGGCATGGCACATGGGTGAAGCCCATCTCGCGCAGCGCAAACGCCCGATGGCTTCCATTGTGAAGTATCAACCGGTTGTCGGCATGCAGAACATTGAGGAAATTGGAGCCGAACCCGACGGCCAGGCCGATCACGCCCATGAGCGCACCCGGATGGGGATAGCCCTGAACATTTTCAGGCTTGAGAGGCATCGCGCCCAGGAATCTCACGTCATTGGAACGGGACACGAACACATAGCTCTCGTCATCGACACGTGCCCACCGGCTGGGCGGCGCGGGGTGATCGTACGGCAGGCAGGTCCGGAAAACCTCCGCGCTGCCGGGGGCGGTGCCGAGCCGTTCCTTGATTTCCGCCGCGTAGGTCAGGTCAATGTGTTTCTGATAGACAACCAGCTTGTCCAGCTCGACAAACGCCACTTCAGTCGGCACGGTGTTGAAACCGTCGCGGATCAGAGGATCCTCGAGGAGTCGGCGCAAAAGCGGTTCGTATTCACCG
>JASFQN010000156.1:0-5974 GCA_050115425.1 Gammaproteobacteria bacterium
CGCCACCATGATGATCATCAGAGGCACGAAGACGGCGTTGAAATACGGTGGCCCGACCGAGATGCGGCCGATTCCCAGTGCGTCAAGGAAGAGTGGATACAGGGTCCCGAGAAGTACTGCGGCAGCCGCGGTGACCAGCACCACGTTGTTCACCAACAGGAAGGTTTCCCTTGAGAGCAGTCGAAATCCCCCGCCGGGCGGCATGTGCGGGGCGCTCCAGGCATAAAGCGCGAGGGCACCGCCAACCACAAGCGCCAGGAAAACAAGAATGAAAATGCCACGTGATGGATCGGCGGCGAAGGCATGCACCGACACCAGCACACCCGAACGCACCAGGAAGGTTCCGAGCAGGCTCAGCGAAAAGGCGGCGATGGCAAGCAGCACGGTCCAGCTCCTGAACGCGCCCCGTTTTTCGGTAACCGCCAGCGAGTGCAGCAAGGCCGTTCCCACCAGCCAGGGCATGAACGAGGCGTTTTCCACCGGATCCCAGAACCACCAGCCGCCCCAGCCGAGTTCGTAGTACGACCACCAGCTGCCGAGCGTGATACCGAGGGTGAGAAAAATCCAGGCAGCAACCGTCCACGGTCGCATCCAGCGCGCCCAGACCGTGCCGGTGTCCCGGGCCAGCATGGCGGCCACGGCGAAGGCGAACGGAACCGACATGCCCACATAGCCCATGTAGAGCATCGGCGGGTGCGCTGCCAGCGCCGGGTCCTGCAGGATCGGGTTGAGATCGCGACCCTGCGCGGCCGCCGGGAACATGCGCTGGAAGGGATCGGAGGTGACCAGCATGAACAGGCAGAACCCGATGCTGATCAGCGCAAGAATGCCCAGCGCCCGGCTGGAGAACACCAGCGGCAGATTGCGGCTGAAGGCGGCCGCGGCCAGCGTCCAGAGGGTCAACACGAACGCCCACAGGAGCAGCGAGCCCTCATGAGCGCCCCAGACCGCGGCGATCTTGTAGATCAGCGGAAGCGCCCGGTTGGAGTTCTGCGCCACATAGAGCACGGAGAAGTCGCTCTGGATGAAGGCAACGGCCAGACAGGTGATGGAGGTGGCCATGAAGAGAAACTGCCCCACGGCAATGGGGCGCACGGCATTCATCCAGGTCACGCGCCGAAAGTGCGCGCCGGCAAGTCCGTAGAATGCCTGGGCGGCGGCCATCAGCAACGCGATGACCAGTGCCAGATGTCCTATCTCCGGTATCATGAGCTCCCTCCCGTTGCGGTACCGCTGGTCCGCATGACCCCCTTCTCGTGCGCTTCCTTGAGGGTCTCCTTGACCGTCGGCGGCATGTAGTTTTCATCGTGCTTGGCCAGCACGCGATCGGCAACAAAGATGCCGTCGTCATTGAGCTGGCCATAGGCCACGATGCCCTGCCCTTCCCGGAAGAGATCCGGAAGAATACCCGTATATTCCACCGGGATGGTCTTGAGCGTGTCGGTGACCTTGAAATGCACCGTCAGGCTGCCCTGATCGCGGTGAAAACTGCCCTTGGCGACCAGGCCGCCCAGGTTGAATTCCTGGTTGCTCGGCGCCTTGCCCTCGGCAATCTGGGTGGGACTGTAGTAATAAAGAAGGTTGCGGCGAAAAGCCTTGAGCCCCAGCCCCACGGCCAGACCCACACCGGCCACTACCAGGACCACCAGCATCAGACGTCTCTGTCGGCGGGTCATTGTTTCTGCGCTCCCGCGGCATCCAGCCGCCGTTGTAAATGCTGGACCAATTGACGATGGCGCCGCCACGGCAGCCAGAGACTCAGGCCAAGGACAAGCGCCGCCAGTCCGTAGGAGGTCCAGACGTAGAACGCATAGCCTCCCATATAGAGAAATGTCTCGAATTCCTTCATGAGCTTACTGCCTCCGCAACCCAGTGCTTGTCACGTTCGCGACGGAGAATCTCGCTGCGTGAGCGGATCAGGACAGCCGTGGCAAAAAACAGCGTGAAGCCCAGGATCATCATCAGCAAGGGAATCAGCATGTGCACTTCGATGGAAGGCTTGCCGAACTTGGCGATGGTCGGACCCTGATGGAGCGTGCTCCACCATTGCACGGAGTAGTGAATGATCGGAACATTGACCACGCCGACGATCGCCAGGACCGCGCCGGCCTTGTCCTTGGTCGCCGGTTCCTCGAAAGCCGCCTGCAGGGCGATGAAGCCCATGTAGAGGAACAGCAGGATCAGTTCCGAAGTCAGTCTTGCGTCCCAGACCCAGTAGGTGCCCCACATCGGCTTGCCCCAGAGGGACCCGGTCACCAGTGCAAGAAAGGTGAAAGCCGCGCCCAGCGGCGCAATCGAGCGGGCGACGACGTGCGCCAGCTTGATCCGCCAGATCAACCCGATCGCCGCGCTGACCGCCATGGCCGTATAGCCCATCAGCGACAGCCAGGCAGACGGCACATGAATGTAGATGATCCGGAAACCGTCCCCCTGCTGGTAGTCGGCGGGCGCCAGTACCAGGCCGCCATAGAGCCCGGCAAGAATCAGCACCAGCGCCGGCCATCCCAGCCAGGGAATCATCTTCCCGGCGGTTCGGTAGAAGTGTGGCGGTGAGGCCAGTTTATGAAACCATGTCCACATGAGCTCATTTTTCTCCCGGTTGGGGCGCTATTCAAGGTTGATGCGCAGGGCGGCGCCGATTGCCAGCGGCGCCAGGGTGACCGATAGCACCATCAATGAAGCCAACAGGTACAGCGGCCCCGAAACATCGCCGCCGTCCGCCGCCACCGCCGCGGCACGCGCGCCGAAAATCAGGATCGGCGTGACCAGCGGCAGGATCAGGATCGGCAGCAGCATGCCACTCCGGCCGAGACTCACCGTCAGCGCGGCCCCCACGGCACCCAGCATGCTCAGCGTGGGTGTGCCGAGCAGCAGCCCCAGCAGCAATACCGGCAGACCCCGCATGGGAAAAGCCAGCATTTCGGCCATCAGGGGCGTCAGAACCAGCAACGGCACGGCAGTGACCAGCCAGTGCGCGCTGACCCGCGCCAGGCTGATCAGGCCGAGCGGGTGCGGACTCAGAGCCATCTGCTCCAGCGCCCCATCGTCATAATCACTCCGGAACAAGGGTTCCAGCCCCAGCAACCCGGAGAGCAGGGCCCCCACCCAGATGACCCCCGGCGCAATCACCTTGAGCAGTGACGGTGCGGGGCTCAGACCCAGGGGAAACAGCGCGCTGACCATGACAAAGAACATCAATGGCGTGACCAGCTCGCCCCAGCGTCGGAAGGCCAGCTCCAGATCGCGGCGCAGAACAGCCAGGAAAATCGATCCGCTCATTGCAGTTCTCCCAACTGCACCGTGCGGAATGGCCGGTCGCCCAGCACGGTTTCCAGGTGGGCCGTGATCACCACCATGCCTCCGCGCTCAAGATTTTGGGTAATGTGACTGCGGAGAAGTTCCGCACCCGCGGTGTCCAGACTCGTGAACGGTTCGTCCAGCAGCCACAGACGGCCCGGATGCAGGGACAGGCGGCTCAGCGCCACGCGGCGACGCTGACCCGCGGAGAAGGTGCGGCAGGGCCGATCGAGATGCGCTCCCAGGCCCCAGGCGGCCAGTGCGCTGTCCAGGGTGTCGGCATCCGGCAATGCACCATGCAGCCGGGCGAGAAAACGCAGGTTTTCACGGGCCGTGAGGCCGCCCTTGACACCGTCACGATGTCCAATGTAGAGAAGATCGGCGCGGAACTCGTCGGCACGTTTGCGAATGCATTCTCCCGCCCAGCGAATCTCGCCGTCCTCGGGCGCGATCAGACCACCCAGCATGCGCAACAGCGTGGTCTTGCCCACGCCGTTGGGACCTTTTACGTGGACCAGATCACCGGGTTCAACGGAAAGCGAGAAGTCGTGAAAGAGTCTGCGTTCGCCGCGCCAAAGCTCAAGTCCCTGGGCGGAAAGTCTGGATGCCTGGTTGGATTCCATGTGCTGTTGCGGCTCTGCCTTCACTCCCTGACATCACGTGCAGGGCTTGACGGGAACTGGTGCCCGGAGCCGGACTCGAACCGGCACAGCCGCGAGGCTAGCGGATTTTAAGTCCGCTGCGTCTACCTGTTCCGCCATCCGGGCCATCCGCCCCGCCCCTCCTTCAGGAGGGACCGGCGGGACATTGTGCGCCGGCCCGGTGCCGGAATGCTGGAGGCTAGGACCGGAATCGAACCGGTGTACACGGCTTTGCAGGCCGCTGCATGACCACTCTGCCACCTAGCCAGGATTGCTTCACGAACGCGCCGGGCTTGCCGCGGGCAATTTAGCACAGTTACCCAAGGCAATGCAGTTGATCTGAATCAACCGACTTCCGGTGCGCGACTGGCGTCTGGCGCCAATGAACCCGCATCAGAGGGTCCAGACAAAAAGAACCCCGGTCGGTGCCGGGGTCCTTTGCGGAATTTGGAGCGGGAAACGAGATTCGAACTCGCGACCCCAACCTTGGCAAGGTTGTGCTCTACCAGCTGAGCTATTCCCGCCCTGAAATCGGACGCCTATTTTAATGTTACCGGCCGCACTGTCAAGCGCCCGATGCCACGACGCGTTCTCATGCCGCGCCGCGCAGGCGTGGCCAGGCCGCGCGGATGTATTCCATCATTGACCAGAGCGTGAGCGCCGCCGCGACATACAGCAGGATCAGCCCGAGCGTTTTCACGTCGAGGCCGTCGACGGGCAGGCGATAGAGCAACAGGAGAATCGCCAGCATCTGCGCCGTCGTCTTGACCTTGCCCAGAAAATTCACCGCGACCGCCTTGCCTTCGCCAAGCCCGGACATCCATTCCCGCAAGGCAGACACGGCAATTTCGCGCCCCACGATCACCGCCGCAGGGATGGCCACGAGTGCACTGCCCTCATGCTGGACAATCAGGACCAGCGCCACCGCCACCATCAATTTGTCCGCGACAGGATCAAGGAATGCGCCCAACACGGAGGATTGGCCCAGTTGCCGCGCCAGAAAGCCATCCAGCCAGTCCGTGACACTGGCCAGCGCGAAGACCGACGCGCTCAGCGGACCCGCCCACTCGCCGGGAATGTAGAAAAGCACCACGAACACCGGAATCAGGGCGATCCGGACAAGGGTGAGCGCGTTGGGAACATTGATCTGCATGCGTGGCGGAATCTTCCGACAATGGCGCCCGGCTTGCAACACGCGCCGCCCGCATTCAGCCGTTGTGATGAAGCGTGTCGTAAATCCGCTGTGCCAGCCTGGCGCTGATGCCCGGAACCCGGGCCAGGTCTTCGATCCCGGCTCGACGGATGCCCTGCAGACCGCCGAACTGGCGCAGCAATTGTCCGCGCCGCTTGGGGCCCAGGCCGGGGATGTCTTCCAGCGAGGAAGTGCGGCGGGCCTTGGCGCGCCTGTGTCGGTGGCCGGCGATGGCAAAACGGTGCGCCTCGTCGCGAACATGCTGGATGAGATGCAGCGCCGACGAGTCAGGAGCCAGCGTGATTCCCGCCGCCGTACCCGCCGGAAACAACTGCTCGAGACCGGGCTTGCGCGTCGGGCCCTTGGCCACGCCGACAATGACCACACCCTCGATCTGCAATTCCTCGAGCACCGCCTCGGCCTGCGCCACCTGACCGCGTCCCCCGTCGATCAGCAGGACATCGGGCAGGACGCCCTCACCGCGCTTGAGTCGTGTGTAGCGCCGCGTCAGCGCCTGGCGCATGGCGGCATAGTCGTCGCCCGGTACGATATCGGTGATGTTGAAGCGGCGGTAATCGGAAGTCAGCGGCGCGCCTTCACTGAATACCACGCAGGAAGCCACCGTGGACTCGCCCGCCGTGTGACTGATGTCGAAACATTCAATCCGCTCCGGTGGCTGTTCCAGGTCCAGCGCCTCCTGCAAGGCTGCCACGCGCTGGCGCCCGCCGGTTTGCGCGGCCGCCCGGCTGATCAGCGCCTGCTCCAGATTGGCCCGGGCCATCGCCTGCCAGCGACGGCGTTCCGCGCGCACGCTGTACTTGATCCGCACACGCCGGCCCGCCTG
>JASFQN010000157.1:0-5875 GCA_050115425.1 Gammaproteobacteria bacterium
CGGACGGCGTCACGCCGGCGGCAATCTCCGGCGCGCGGCTGTCGTAGAAATACAGCCCGGTCACGGCATGGCGGGATGCCGGGCGCTCGGGCTTTTCCTGGATGTCCAGCGGATGACCTTCGGCATCGAAGTGAACCACGCCATAGCGCTCCGGGTCGCCCACTTCGTAGGCGAACACGGTGGCGCCATCGGTCCGGCCGGCAGCACGCTCGAGCAGAGCCTCCAGCCCCTGGCCGTAGAAGATGTTGTCACCGAGGATCAGGCAGACGGGCCCGCCCCCGAGGAACTCGCGGCCGATGACCAGCGCCTGGGCGATGCCCTCCGGCTCCGGTTGCACGGCAAACTGCAGCCGGATGCCCCACTGACCGCCATCGCCCAGCAGCGCCCGGAATGCTTCAAGGTCACGCGGGGTGGTAATGACCAGAATGTCGCGGATGCCCGCTGCCATGAGGGTGCACAGCGGGTAGTAGATCATCGGCTTGTCGTACACGGGCAGCAATTGCTTGCTCAGCGAGCGGGTCATCGGGTACAGCCGTGTACCCGATCCACCTGCCAGAATGATGCCCCGGAACGACATCTACCGAATGAACCCCATGCTTTCCAGCTTGACGATCAGCCGGTGGGCGGCCTCGTCGGGGGTGCATTCGCGGGTGTCGATGGCCAGTTCGGGGTTCTCCGGTTCCTCGTAGGGGTCGCTGATGCCGGTGAACTCCTTGATGATGCCGGCGCGGGCCTTGGCGTAGAGGCCTTTGCGGTCGCGCTCCTCGCAGACTTCCAGCGGGGTGGCGACGTGGACTTCCAGGAAGCCGCCCACGGGCTCGACCATCTCGCGCACTTCGCGCCGGGTGGCGGCGTAGGGGGCGATCGGGGCGCAGATGGCGACGCCGCCGTTCTTGGTGATTTCGCTGGCGACCCAGCCGATGCGGCGAATGTTGATGTCGCGGTGCTCGCGGGAGAAGCCCAGCTCGCTGGAGAGGTGCTTGCGCACCAGGTCGCCGTCGAGCAGCGTGACCCGGCGGCCGCCCAGCTCCATCAGCTTGGACATCAGGGCGTTGGCGATGGTGGACTTGCCGGAGCCGGACAGGCCGGTAAAGAACACGGTGAAGCCCTGTTTGTGGCGCGGCGGGTGGGTCTTGCGCAGTTCCTCGACCACTTCCGGGTAGGAGAACCAGTCCGGGATCTCCAGGCCTTCCTGCAGGCGGCGACGGAACTCGGTGCCGGAGATGTTGAGGACAGTCTCGTCTTCCTTCGTCTCGTCCACCGGGGCGTACTGGGCGCGCTCCTGCACATAGACCATCATGCGGAAGGGCACCATCTGGATGCCGATCTCGTCCGCGTATTTGCGAACCATCTCCTGGGCGTCGTAGGGGCCGTAGAAATCCTCGCCCTGGCTGTTCTTGCCCGGGCCGGCGTGGTCGCGGCCGACGATGAAGTGAGTGCAACCGTAGTTCTTGCGAATCAGCGCATGCCACAGGGCCTCGCGGGGGCCGCCCATGCGCATGGCCAAGGGCAGCAGGCTGAGCGCGCTGGTCTGGTCCGGGAAGCGCTTGATCAGGTGTTCGTAGCAGCGCACGCGGGTGTAATGGTCGATGTCGCCCGGCTTGGTCATGCCCACCACCGGCTGGATCAGCAGGTTGGCCTCGACTTCCTTGGCGGCGCGGAAGGTCAGCTCCAGGTGGGCCCGGTGCATGGGATTGCGGGTCTGGAAGGCGACGATGCGGTTCCAGCCCAGCTTGCGGAAACGCTCGCGCATCTCGCGCGGGGTGTCGCGCAGGTGGCGGAAGTCGTAGTGGGTGGGCGCTTCCACGCCGCGGACCCGGCCGCCGACGTAGACCGGGTTGGCGTGATTGAGCAGGTAGTTGACGCCCGGGTGCTTGTCGTCGGCCGACCCGAACACGCCCTTCGCCTCGGCCGTGCGGTCGGGGGTCCAGACGTCGGACACGTCCAGCAGCGCAATCAGCACGCCTTCCGGGTCGCGCAGGGCGAGGGTCTCGCCCGGGCGGGTGTCGGCGCCGAAGGCTTCGGTGACATCCAGCGTGATCGGCATCGGCCAGAGCGTGCCGTCGGCCAGGCGCATCTTCTCGACCACGCCCTCGTAGTCGGCCTGCCCCAGGAAGCCTTCCAGCGGCGAAAAGCCGCCACTGAGCAGCAGCTCCAGATCGCAGACCTGGCGATGAGTCAAATCCCAGGAACGCAGTTCCTTCGCCTCCTCCTTCGCCCTGGCGGCCTCCTCGGCCGGCAGATAAAGTTCCTTGAGCTCGCCACCGTGGGGCTGGATCAGGTCCTGCATGTCGTCTCCCTGGTCAATCGGATGTGATTTCGGTGCCGCGCTGCGGGGCGCGGCGCGGGAAAGCCGTTCATTTTACCTGTCCGGCCCGGGCAATTCATCCGGCAGGGCACTGCGCTGCCCGGGAACCTCGGCCCCAGGATTATGCGACGGGGTCTCTACACATTGTCGGAGTCGAAAGCGTAAAATGGAGGATTCGATTTCCTGCCTGCCGCCAGGGTTGGCGGCCCGCCAGTTCTGGCAGTTTGCCAGGGGAGACACATGGCCAGTATCCGGATCCGCGGCGCGCGGACGCACAACCTCCAGAATGTCGATCTCGACCTGCCCCGCGACCAGTTGATCGTGATTACCGGGCTGTCCGGCTCGGGCAAGTCCTCGCTGGCCTTCGATACCGTCTATGCGGAGGGCCAGCGCCGCTACGTGGAATCGCTGTCGGCCTATGCCCGGCAGTTCCTGTCGATGATGGAAAAGCCCGACGTGGACCACATCGAGGGCCTGTCACCGGCGATTTCCATCGAGCAGAAATCCACTTCGCACAACCCGCGCTCCACCGTGGGCACGGTGACCGAGATCTACGACTACCTGCGCCTGCTGTTCGCCCGGGCCGGTACGCCGCGCTGCCCCGATCACGGCGTGAACCTGGAGGCGCAGACGGTCAGCCAGATGGTGGACCTGGTGCTGGAACAGCCCGAAGGCACCAAGCTGATGCTGCTGGCGCCCGTGGTGGAAGAACGCAAGGGCGAGCATGTGCAACTGATCCAGGAGCTGCGCGCCCAGGGTTTCATCCGCGCCCGGATCGACGGCAAGGTGGTGGAACTGGATCAGCCGCCGGCGCTGGATCTGCGCCGCAAGCACACCATCGAGGCGGTGGTGGACCGCTTCAAGGTGCGTGACGATCTGGCCCTGCGCCTGGCGGAGTCCTTCGAGACGGCGCTGCGCCTGGCCGACGGCACCGCCCGGGTCGCCTTCATGGACGAGCCGAAGCGCGAGGAGATGGTGTTCTCGGCGCGCTTCGCCTGCCCGCAGTGCGGGTATTCACTCTCGGAGCTGGAGCCGCGGCTGTTCTCCTTCAACAATCCGGTGGGTGCGTGCACCAGTTGCGACGGCCTGGGCGTGAAGCAGTTTTTTGATCCCGAGCGGGTGGTGGCTCACCCTCACCTCAGCCTCGCGGGCGGCGCCGTGCGAGGCTGGGACCGGCGTAATGCCTATTACTTCCAGCTGATCCAGTCCCTGGCCGAGCATTACGGCTTCGACATCGACACGCCGTTTGACCAATTGCCGAAGAAGGTCCGTGAAGTCATCCTGCAGGGCAGCGGCCGGGAGGCCATCACCTTCCATTACTTCAACGAGCGGGGCGGACAGTCCAGCCGCAAGCATCCCTTCGAGGGCATTCTGCCCAACATGCAGCGCCGCTACCGCGAGACCGAGTCCTCCATGGTGCGCGAAGAACTGGCCAAGTATCTCAACACCCGGCCCTGCCCGGACTGTGGCGGCACCCGCCTGAACGTGCAGGCGCGCAATGTGTTCGTTGCAAGGCACAATCTCCCGCAACTCACCGGCATGTCGGTAGGCCGTGTTGCGGAGTTTTTCGCCGGGCTGAACCTGCCCGGGCGCCGGGGCGAGATCGCCGCCAAGGTCGTCAAGGAAATCGCCGAGCGGCTCGAGTTTCTGGTCAACGTGGGGTTGGACTACCTTACGCTCGATCGCAGCGCTGAGACGCTGTCCGGCGGCGAAGCGCAGCGGATTCGCCTGGCCAGCCAGATCGGCTCCGGCCTGGTGGGGGTGATGTACATCCTGGACGAGCCCTCCATCGGCTTGCACCAGCGCGACAACCGCCGCCTGCTGGATACCCTCTTCCACCTGCGCGACCTGGGCAACACGGTGATCGTGGTCGAGCACGACGAGGAGGCCATCCGCAGCGCCGACCACGTGGTGGACATGGGCCCCGGGGCCGGCGTCCACGGCGGCCGCGTGGTGGCCCAGGGAACGCCGGCGGAGGTGGAGGCGGACACCGCCTCGCTGACCGGCCAGTACCTGTCCGACCGGCGCCGCATCGAGGTGCCGGCCGAACGCAAGCCGCGCGATCCCGAGGCGGTGCTCACCATTCGGGGGGCGCGGGGCAACAACCTCAAGCGGGTGGACGTGGAAATTCCGCTCGGCCTGATGACCTGCATCACCGGCGTATCCGGGTCGGGCAAGTCCACGCTGATCAACGATACCCTGTACCGCTATGCGGCACGCGAACTCAACGGCGCCTCGGAGAGCCCGGCCCCCTGCGAGGATATCGAGGGGCTGGACCAGCTCGACAAGGTGATCGACATCGACCAGAGCCCCATCGGTCGCACGCCGCGTTCCAACCCGGCTACCTACACGGGGCTGTTCACGCCCATCCGCGAGCTGTTCGCGGAAACCCCGGAGGCGCGCTCGCGCGGCTACAAGCCGGGACGCTTCAGCTTCAACGTGAAGGGCGGGCGTTGCGAAGCCTGCCAGGGCGACGGCGTGATCAAGGTGGAGATGCACTTCCTGCCAGACATCTACGTGGCCTGCGATGTGTGCAAGGGCAAGCGGTACAACCGCGAGACGCTGGACATCCGTTACAAGGGCAAGACCATTCACGAAGTGCTGGAAATGACGGTGGAGGATGCGCTGGAGTTCTTCACCAACATTCCGTCGGTGGCGCGCAAACTGAAAACCCTGACGGATGTGGGGCTGACCTATCTGAAACTGGGACAGAATGCGACCACGCTCTCCGGTGGCGAGGCCCAGCGCGTAAAACTGGCGCGCGAACTCTCCAAGCGGGACACCGGACGCACCCTCTACATCCTGGACGAACCCACCACCGGCCTGCATTTCCACGATATCGCCCAGTTGCTGGGCGTGCTGGAGAAGCTGCGCCAGCACGGCAACACGGTGGTCGTCATCGAGCACAACCTGGACGTGATCAAGACGGCCGACTGGATCATCGACATGGGTCCGGAAGGCGGCGAAGGCGGCGGCACGGTGGTGACGACCGGCACGCCGGAGGATGTGGCCCGGGACCCGAACTCGCATACAGGGCATTTCCTGGCGGGGATGCTGCCCGCCGCCAAGAGCAAATCCGGGAAGGCTCGCCGGAGCAGCTGAGGCCGGAGACGCCGATCAGCGCCGGTGCGGCACCGGCTGGGGCTCCAGCGGGTCGCCGATGTCCAGCTCCAGGATTTCATCGGCGGCGTCCTGGTTGACGGCGATTTCGACCAGCCCGATGGAGTTCTCATACCAGAACGGTTCGCCCTCCTCCACGTCGCTGAAAGTGTCGGCGCGCTTCAGCAGGTACCCGCCGATGGAGAGCACGTGCTCGTGACTCAGCCGGCTGGCGCGCATGCCCGTCATGAGGTTGCCGAACCAGTCGATGTAGATGATGCGCGGCCAGTCCGCGGGCACATCCGGTATACCGCGTGCCAGCGGCCGGCAACCGATCTCCTCGGGCGAATGACCGAGGCCCAGCCTGGCCGCCACGGGGGCGAACAGGTCGCGGCCGTGGAAAGTCGAGGTCAGGCGGGCCGGTCGCCAGGTGATGTCCCACCAGCGGACCTTTTTAGACTGGCGCGC
>JASFQN010000158.1:0-5860 GCA_050115425.1 Gammaproteobacteria bacterium
TCGGTCCCCGGCTGGGGGTGGGCGAGCACCGGCCCGATTCGCGCCTGGACGCGGTGTGGGAGCGCACGCTGGACGAGGCCGAAGCGCGGCGGGTGCTGACCGAAGAAGGCTACGAGGATGGCGGCGAGGCCCTGGCGCTGCTCGACTCCCTGCAAGACAGCGCGGTGATCCGCGCCATGGGCGAACGCGGGCGCAAGCGCCTGAACCAGCTCGTGCCCGCCGTGCTGGCCGCCGCGGCGCGCGAGGAGGCCGCCGCCCTCACCCTCGGCAGGGTACTGCGCGTGGTCGAGGCCATCGCCAAACGCACGGCCTACCTGGCCCTGCTGGTGGAAAATCCCGATGCGCTCAAACACCTCACGCGCCTGTGCAGTGCCAGCCCCTGGATTACCGACCTGGTCGCGCGGCACCCGCTGCTGCTCGACGAATTGATCGATCCGCGTATCTTTTCGGACACTCCCCGGCCCGAGGACTACGGTCCGGCGCTGGATGCCGCGCTGGCCGACCGTGACGCGGACGACCTGGAAGGCCAGATGGACGCGCTGCGCGAATTCCAGCAGGCCTCGGTCATGCGCGTGGCGGTGGCCGACATCGCCGGCCAGTTGCCGGTCATGAAAGTCAGCGACCACCTCACCTGGATTGCCGAGCACATCGTCCGCCGCGTGCTCGATCTGGCCTGGGCGCATCTCGCGCGGCGCCACGGCGCCCCGGCCTGCACCGTCGATGGCACGCGCCGGCCGGCGAGTTTCGCTGTGGTGGCCTACGGCAAGCTGGGCGGTCTCGAACTCGGCTACGGCTCCGACCTGGACCTGGTGTTCCTGCATGACAGCGAAGGCGAGGCCCAGCACACCGAAGGCGAGCGCAGTATCGACAATGCCGTATTCTTCTCGCGGCTGACCCAGCGCATCATCCACCTGCTTTCCACGCCCACCGCCGCTGGCGTGCTCTACGAAGTGGACACGCGCTTGCGGCCCAGCGGGTCCGCCGGATTGCTGGTCAGTTCGCTGAATGCCTTTCGCGACTACCAGCGCGACAAAGCCTGGACCTGGGAGCATCAGGCCTTGTTGCGGGCCCGCTCGGTGGCCGGCACGCCGGCCCTGTGCGAGAACTTCGAGGCGCTACGCCGCGAGGTGCTCGCCACACCGGGCGACGCCGCCGCCCTGCGACGCGCGGTGCGCGCCATGCGTGAGCGGATGCGGCGCGAGCTGCCGCGGGCCGCGGAGGAGGGCTTCGATCTGAAAAGCGATCCGGGCGGGCTGACCGACGTGGAATTCCTGGTCCAGTACTGGAGCCTGCTCCACGCGCCAGCGACCCCGGAACTGATCCGCTATACGGACAACATGCGCCTGCTGGAATCACTCGCCGACCACGGGCTGATCGGAGCGGCGGAACGGGACTCGCTGAGCGCTGCCTACCTCGCCTACCGGACGCGCATCCACGAACTCACGCTCAAGGGCCGGGCGCTGGTGGACAGCGACGGGAGCCTGGCGCACCTGGCGCGGGAGGTGGCCGCGCTGTGGAGCCGGACGATGGAGGGCGAGGACTGAGTTTTGCCGGCGACGGCTGATATAATGGCGCGTCAACATCGCCTGCCAGTGTGCGACCCATTCGGAGGACATCATGGTCTACGACGAGACCGGCACCGCCGAGGCCCAGCAGGGTCTGGCCCAGCCCAACGCCAAGAACCAGTACACGGTCACCCGCAAGGACCTGCCGCTGCATTGTCCGATGCCGGACATGAGCGTGTGGAACTCGCATCCCCGCGTATTCCTCCCCATCGAGGCCACCGGCCACGCCAAGTGCAGCTACTGCGGCGCCGAATACACACTCGCCGACGAATGACATGACCTCTCCGGCGGCCACCGGCACGGTTCCGGTGGTCGCCAGTGCGGTATTGATCTTCCCGCCTGCTGTAACAATCCCGATCGCCGGCCTTCCTATTCATCAGAATCCATCGGGGATTCTGCTGCAAAGCCCGATTCCAGCGTACGGATGCCCGACCGGCATCTCCCCGCGGAATCCGGCAGGAAGGAGAAGCCAATGACTGAACTCAATCGGCAGCAGAGTGAACTGTGCGACCAGCACGATTTCGACTTTTCCGACCTGCGGGCACTGTTCATCAATTGCACGCTGAAGCCGACAGGTCAGCGTTCGCATACTGAGGGGCTGTTGGCGGTGTCGCAGGAGATCATGCGCCGCAATGGCGTATCGGTCGACGCGTTCCGTGCGGTGGATCATGAGATCGCTCCGGGCGTGTATCCCGACATGCGCGAACATGGCCTTCCGGCCGACGACTGGCCGGCACTCTTTGAACGCGTTGCCGCGGCCGACATTCTGGTACTGGGCACGCCCATCTGGCTGGGCGAAAAGTCGTCGGTGTGTTCCCGGGTGATCGAGCGTCTCTACGGCATGTCCGGGCAATTGAACGACTACGGGCAATACGCCTATTACGGCCGGGTGGGTGGCTGCATCGTCACCGGCAACGAGGATGGCGTGAAGCATTGCGCCATGAACATCCTCTATTCGCTCCAGCACCTCGGATACACGATACCGCCGCAAGCCGATGCCGGATGGATTGGTGAGGCCGGGCCCGGGCCCAGCTATCTGGATGAAGGGTCCGGCGGGCCGGAAAACGATTTCACCCAGCGAAACACCACCTTCGCCACCTGGAATCTGATGCACATGGCGCGGCTGCTGAAGGACAACGGTGGTGTGCCCGCGCATGGCAATCAGCGCCGTGCCTGGGATGCAGGTTGCCGGTTTGATCACCCCAATCCGGACTACCGTTGAGTGAGGCGACGCTGCCGGCGAGCGGTCAGAGATTCCTTTCCAGCCAGGCCTGGAACATGAGGATGTTCCAGAGCGGCGTATGCCAGCGGCGCCTGCCGCTGCGGTGTTCGGACCACATGCGCCGGATGGGGGCGGGGTCGAAGTAGCCTTCCCGTTTCAGGCGGTCCTCGTCCAGCAGCGCTTCGCACCAATCCCTGAGCGGACCGTCCAGCCAGGCGCCCACGGGCGCGCCGAAGCCGCGCTTGGGCCGGTCGATCAGCCGTTCCGGCAGGTACCGCGACAGCAGGTGGCGCAGCAGGTACTTGCCGCGCCCGTCGCGATACTTGAGTTCCAGCGGCAGCCGCCAGGCGAATTCCACCACGCGGTAGTCGAGCAGCGGATTGCGCGCTTCCAGGCTCACCCCCATGCTCGCGCGGTCCACCTTGGCAAGGATGTCGTCGGTCAGGTAGGTGACCAGGTCGATGAGCATCATCTGGTTGCCCGGATCCAGGCCGTGCATGGCGGCGAAGACTTCGTCGAACGTCGAGGGCGGTTCGCTCGAGCCCTTCACCACGGCGGTCGGCTGGTACCAGATCGACGTCCGCTGCCGATACATCTCCGCCAGCGTTCCGGCACGCAGTTCCTGCGCCAGCCGGTGCAGGTCGTGCTCACGGAAGCGCGATGGTGCGAAGGCGTCCAGCAGCCGGGCGAGGGCGCCGGTCAGCACGCGCGGCAGGCGCTGGCGGGCGCGCCAGATCTTCATGCCGCGAAAATAGCGCCGATAACCGAAGAACAGTTCGTCGCCGCCGTCGCCGGACAAGGCCACGGTGACATGCCGGCGGGCCAGTTCGGCGACCAGGTAGGTGGGGATCTGCGAGGTATCGGCGAAGGGTTCGTCGAACAGTGTGGGCAGTTTCGGCACGACGTCGAGGAGGTCCCGCTCGCCGACATGGAGCTCGGTGTGTTCGGTGCCGAGGTGCGCGGCCACCGCCGCGGCCTGGTCGGCCTCGTTCATTTCCGGCTGGTCGAAGCCGATGGAAAACGTGCGCACCGGCCGCTCGCTCAGCGCCTGCATGACCGATACCACCGTGGAAGAATCAATGCCGCCGGACAGAAACGCGCCCAGTTCCACGTCAGCGACCATGCGCAGGCCGGTGCTGTCGCGGAGCAGACCGTCGAGCTGCTCGATGATCTCGCCTTCGGGCGCGCGGACGGGCTCCTGTTGGCCGCGGTGCGCGCAATCGGCGGCCGACCAGAAGCGTTCCACTTCCAGTGCGTCCACATCCCGGTTCAGGTCGGCGGCATCCAGCCACAGCATGCCGCCGGGCGGCAGCTTGGCGACGCCGCGATAGATGGAATGCGGGACGGGTACATAGCGGTAGCGCAGGAACAGTGCGAGCGCGCCGCGGTCCACTTCCGGATGGAACCCGGGATAGGCACGCAAGGCCTTGAGTTCGGAGCCGAAGATGAACGCCTTTCCGGCGCGGCCGTAGTAGAGAGGTTTCTTGCCCATGCGGTCGCGCGCCAGGCACAACCGGCGGCGCTCGCGATCCCACAGCGCAAAGGCGAACATCCCGTTGGCCTTCTGCAGGGTTTCGGTCACGCCCCATTGCACAAAGCCGGCCAGCAGGACTTCGGTATCGGCGTGCCCGCGAAAGCGGTGGCCGGCCACTTCCAGTTCCGTGCGCAGCGCGCGCCAGTTGTAGATTTCACCGTTGTAGGCGAGCACATAGCGACCGTCCGCGGACTGCATCGGCTGATGGCCTTCGGCACTGAGGTCGAGAATGGACAGGCGGCGGTGACCCAGCGCGATGCCCGCGCCCGTGTCGCACCAGTCGCCGGCGTCGTCGGGGCCCCGATGGACCAGCGTGTCGCGCATGGCGCGCACCTGCGCACGCAGCGACTCGCCGTCGCCGCCCCTGCCCAGAAAGATTCCTGCCACACCACACACGTGCTGAAGACTCCTGACGGCGGTTCTGAAGTTTGCTCGCGGTCACGCTAAGATAGGCGCCGACATCACGGCGCCGCCGGCGCCTATCCTACAGTACTACGCGGCCGCGCACCCGGCCGCCCGGGCGGAAAAACGGCATGCACACACGCACGGCATTCTGGCGCGATCGCGACCTCAAGATGGTGTTGTTCCTGTTCACGGTCTGGCTGCTGGTCAGCGTGCTGTCAGTGTTGCATGCACCGAATCGCCCGCTGGCATGGCCGATGTTTCTGACCGCCTTTCTGCCCTGGTCGGCCGTGATTGCCTGGTGGTTGCTGCCGCGCTCGGTGGCGCTGGCCAATGCCTGGCCGCTGCTGCTTTCGGTGTTCGGGCTGGCGGGTGTCGTGTTGCTGCCGCTGGCGGGCGGCGCGGACCTTGTCGTCTGGCCGATGTTGCTCGCGTTCATGGGCCTGGCCGCCGCGGAAGGCCGCCGGGTGATTGCCGTTGCCGCGGCTTTCCTGCTCGCTGCCGTGGTGGCCGCGCTGTTCGCCGGCAACACCGGTGCCTGGCTGATTCCACCCGGCCTGGGTGTGCTGATGCTCTTCCTGCCGCTGCCCTGGGGGCGGCGCATCCTCCCGGTGGTGCTCTCGGCAATCGCCGTGTTCGCCGCGGGCCTGGCCGGCGCCCGGGGCTTCGCGCCGTTCGACGTGGCGGTGGTCTGGATGCAGGGCGTGGCCCTGTGGTCGGGCCATTTCTGGCTGGGCAACGGCATCCCGCTGGCGCGGCTGGTGGGGCCGGGTCCGCAATGGGTCATGGTCCTGTTCAGCATGGGCATGACCGGTGTGCTGGTGCTCTGCCTGGTGCTCGCCGGTGTCTGGCGGGTGCTGGGTGCACGCGGTCTCGGGGACGAAGGCATTGCCGCGCAGGCGCGTGCCGGGCGCACGCTGGTATTCGGCCTGGGCTGGGGCGGCCTGGTTTCGCCCCTGCTGATGCATCCGGTTGGCAGTGCCATCTTCGGCCTGGTGGTCGGCGCCGCCCTGGTCGTGCGCCGGGCCCGCGAGCGTGCCGTCCGGGCGCAGCCGATCAAGCGGGCACAGACGCTCAGCGCCACGCTCATCACCCTGAACGAGGCCGATCGGGTGAAGCGTTGCCTTGAATCGTTGC
>JASFQN010000159.1:0-5797 GCA_050115425.1 Gammaproteobacteria bacterium
TCAGCGGACCAGATTGTTCATCTGAAGAATGGGCATGAGGATGGCCAGTACGATCAGCAATACCACCACGCCCATGATGAGTATCAGGAGCGGTTCCATCAGGCCCAGCATCGTGCCGATGAGTGACTCGATTTCACGTTCCTGGTTGGCAGCGGCGCGTTCCAGCATGTCCTGCAGCTCACCGGATTGTTCGCCACTGGCGATCAGATGAATGGTCATGGGCGGGAAAAGCCCGCTCGCCGAGAGGGAACGACTGATCGATCCGCCCTCGCGTACTCGGTGGGCCGTTGTTTCCACGGCTTCGCGCATCGGGATGTTGACGACCACTTCACCGGCGATGCGCAGGGCGTCGAGGACCGGCACGCCGCTGCCAGCAAGGATGCTGAGCGTACGTGTGAATCGAGCGGTGTTGAAACCGCGGACAAGCTTGCCCAACAGCGGCGCGTGGAGAAGGGCCCGGTGAAATTTTCGCCGCGGTCCCGGGCGGCGCAGCGCGCGGTGGACAATGAATGCGACACCCAGCAGAACCACCAGCAGCAGGACACCATGGGCGCGCAGAAAGTCGCTCATGGCAATCAGGGCGACGGTAAGTTTGGGCAGTGCCTGGTGCTGGTTCTGGAATACGGTGACCACCTTGGGAACGACATAGACCAGCAGACCGGAGACGATCACCACCGCCATGATGGTGAGAAGAATGGGATAGATCAGGGCGTGACTGACCTTCTGGCGGATCTGCTGGCGGTTTTCCGTGTAATCCGCCAGACGTTCGAGTACCGCGTCCAGATGGCCGGATTGTTCACCGGCGGCGACGGTGGCGCGAAATATCTCGGGAAATACGCGTGGAAATTCCCCCAGGGCATAGGCGAGGGTATGCCCTTCGAGTACGCGTGAACGGACAGCCATGAGCATGCTCTTGGTCCGCGGACGCTCACTCTGCTGGGCCACTGCGCCGATCGCTTCCTCGAGGGGCAGACCGGAGCGGACCAGCGTGGCGAGTTGGCGTGTCGCCAGGGCAAGTTCCGCCGCACTGATGCCGGGTTGCAGGCGAATGCGGCCGCGACGGGCTCCCGCCTCGCGCTCCGAGACCTCCGACACATCCAGTGGTGCAAGCCCCATCTCGCGCAGTTGCGCACGGATGTGGCGCGGAGTATCGCCTTCCAGGACACCTTTCTTTTCCCGGCCCCGCGGGTCCAGGGCTGTGTATTCAAAGGCGCCCATCAGTCCTCACGCGTCACGCGCAGCACTTCTTCCAGCGTGGTTACGCCTTCCAGCACACGTCGGCGGCCGTCCCGGCGGATGCTGGGCGTGAACCGGCGTGCGTAGCGTTCCATCGCCTGCTCGCTCTCGCCGTCATGGATCATGGTGCGCATTTCCTCGTCGACCAGCACCAGTTCGTAGATGCCGGTACGACCGTGGTACCCCGTTCCGTTGCAGAGTTCGCAACCCACGGGCTTGTAGAGTGTGGTCTGCTGGTCGGGATCAAGATCGAGCAGCTTGCGTTCCCGCTCGCCGGCCTCGAAGGGTGCCTTGCATTCGGGGCAGAGCAGGCGTACCAGGCGCTGGGCAAGGAGGCCGAGCAGGCTGGAGGAGAGCAGGAAGGGCTCCACGCCCATGTCGCGCAGTCGCGTGACTGCGCCGACGGCGGTGTTGGTATGCAGCGTCGAAAGCACAAGATGACCGGTGAGACTGGCCTGAACCGCAATCTCGGCGGTCTCGAGATCACGGATTTCGCCGACCATTACGACATCCGGATCCTGGCGCAGAATGGCCCGCAGGCCACGCGCGAAGGTCATGTCGACCTTCGCGCTGACCTGGGTCTGGCCGATGCCGTCGAGGTAGTACTCGATGGGATCCTCGACTGTCATGATGTTCCGGCTGCGGTCATTGAGCCGCGTGAGCGCGGCGTAAAGAGTCGTGGTCTTGCCCGAGCCGGTCGGGCCGGTCACCAGGATGATGCCGTGCGGCTTGTGGATCAGATTGTCCAGGGCTTCGCGTGAACGCGGCTCCATGCCGAGGTGGGCCAGGTCGAGTCGGCCGGCCTGTTTGTCCAGCAGACGCAGGACAACCCGCTCGCCATGTCCCGACGGAATCGTGGAGACACGCACGTCGACGGCGCGGCCCGCGATTCTCAGGGAGATCCGGCCGTCCTGCGGGACCCGCTTTTCGGCGATATCCAGCCGTGCCATCACCTTCACCCGGGATACGATAAGTGGCGCGACTGCCCGCCGTGACTGGAGGACCTCGTGCAATACGCCATCCACCCGGAAGCGCACGGTCAGGCGGTTCTCGAACGGTTCGATATGCACGTCCGATGCGCCTTCCTTGACCGCTTCGGTCAGCAGCGCGTTGATCAGCCGGATAATCGGCGCGTCGTCGTCGCTTTCCAGCAGGTCTTCCGGCTCGGGCAACGCCTGGGCCACGCTGTTGAGGTCGACGTCTTCCTCGATGCCTTCCATGGCCTGAATGGCGCTGTTGCCCTGTTCCTCATAGGTTTGCTGGAGCAGCGCGTCGAACTCGTCGGCATCCACGCGGCGGATGCGCAGTTCCTGGCCGGCCACGCGCCGGGCTTCCATCAGCGCGACAGGGGGGACCTGCTCGCGACAGATGGCCACCAGATCACCCCCTTCGCGAAGCAGCAGAACACCGAAGCGTTTGGCAAAGGTGAACGGCAGCCGTTCGCCGGAAGGGCGGGTATGCGCCTGTTCGGGTTCGGCGAGACTGGCCGTCAATTCAGCGGGAACTTCCACCGTTGGTATCCTGCTCCGATTGCTTCGTGGTGTCCTGGTTCGCGCCATCGGCCGGTTGATCCTGGTTGCCGGACGAGGATTGCGGTGTCCGTACCCGGCTGCGCGATTCATCAGCCGACGGAATGACCGGCCGCTGCTCGCCCGGCATCAACTGGACGCCTTCCTTGCGACGGCCCTGTTCGAGCTGACGAATATAGTTGTACTTGCTGTCCGTATAGTAGCGGGTGTCCTGGCGGTCTCGAATGATGGCCGGCTGCAGGAATACCATCAGGTTGCGCTTGGTTTTCGTGGTCTTGCGGTACTTGAACAGATTGCCCAGCAGCGGAATGCTGCCAAGCACCGGCACACGCTGTTCGTTTTCGCTGAGGTTGGTGTCGATCAACCCGCCCAGAACGATGATCTCGCCGTTGTCCACCATCACCGTGGTCTCGATCTTTCGTTCATTCGTGATCGGGTTGCCGGCGCCGGCGGCACTTTGTGACAGCGAGGATGCTTCCTGCTGGATCTTGAGCTTGATCGAGTTGCCTTCGTTGATTTGCGGCGTGATGTCCAGCTTGATGCCCACCGATTCGCGCTGGATGGTCTGGAATGGATTGACCGAGCCGTTGTTGCTGCCCGCGCCGGTGTTGGTGAACTGGCCCGTCACGAAGGGCACCTTTTGCCCGACCTCGATATGGGCTTCCTCGTTGTCCATGGTCACGATCGAGGGCGTGGACAGAATATTGGTATTTGCATCGCCGGCCAGGGCGCGCAGCAGACCGGCGAAGCTGAACTTGCCCTTGTTCACGCGTCCAAAGGCCAGGTTGAGCCCGTCAGGCAGGGACGCCGCCGCCGCTGCCGGGTTGTCGCTCTGTGCAGCCGCGGCAAGTTGTGCAATGCCGGCGCCGGTTCCGCTGTAGTTGGTCAGGCCGGCCACGCCGTGTCCGTTGATGGCGTCCGTCGCCCAGGTGATGCCGAGTTCCGCGGACTTGTCGGACGTCAGTTCCACGATGATCGCTTCGACCAGAACCTGGGCCCGACGGATGTCGAGTTTGTCTATGACGTTGCGGAGTTGGCGCATGGTCTTGGGCGAGGCCGTGATCACCAGCGAATTCGTCTCCGGATCGGGGACGATCGTGACATCGGTGCTTGCGGGCGAACCCGGAGGGGCTTTCGCACCGCCGGCGGCTCCGGCGCTGCCGCTGCCCGAGCTCTGTGGCACATAGCCTTTGAGTACATCGGCGAGTTTCTGGGCGTCCGCATAATGCAGATAGATGACCTGTGTGTTGCCGCCTTGCTGAAGCGGCGTGTCCAGATGGGCAATAAGTGCCCGAAGCCGCAGCCGCTCGGTCTTGTCACCGCCGATAAGCACGCTGTTGGTGCGTTCGTCGGCGACGACCGCCGGTTGCGGCGTGCCGGCGTTGTTTTGCTGGCTGGCCTGGTTGAGCGCGTTCAGGACCCGGACGACGTCATTGGCCGCCGCGTTTTCCAGAGGGATCACCTCCACGCCCTGGTTGCCCGCCTGGTCGATGCGGCGGATGATCTTCATCAGCCGTTCGACGTTGCCGGCGCGGTCGGAAATGATCAGCATGTTGGCCGGCGCGAATACCGCCAGGTGACCGTATTGGGGAACCAGGGGCCGCAACACCGCGACGAGTTGCGCGGCCGGCACATTCTGGACCGGCACGACCTGCGTGACGATTTCGTCCCCTGGGCCGGTAATCCGGCTGGGCATGTCGTCGCCGGGGACCTGGCGTGCGTTGACGGCAGGAATGATCTTGACCACGTCGCCCGCAGGCACCGCCGCATAGTCGTGAACCTGGAGAATGGAAAGGAAGGTCTCGTAGACGGCATCCGGCGGAATCGGCCTTGACGAGACGACGGTGACGCGACCTTTGACCTGGGGGTCGATGACGAAATTCTTGTGGGTGATCTCGCCTATCGTCGCTGCGACCTCACGGATGTCGGCGTCCTTGTAATTGAGAGTGATGCTCGGTTCCGAGGCTTTCTTCGGCGGCACGGGCGAGGCCGCGAGCGCGGATGTCGCGGCAAGCAGCGCGAGCGCGAGCAGCAGCGGGCGGCAGCGGCTTGGGTTGGGAATGAAGGCCTCGGGCATGGAATTGCGTGTCCTGTAAAGCTCAGTGTCTAGTTGCTGAAGGGTATCACCACCGTCTGCTCGCGTCCGTCACGCTGGATGGTGAGGTTGATCTGATTGTCGGTTTTCAATTTGCGCAGCAGTTGCAGCGAGGTGGCGGGGTCGTCCAGGCGCATGCCGTTCACTGCCGTGACCAGATCGCCCGGGCGCAGGCCAGAGCGCATGAAAAACGTCCGGTTGGCGCCCGGATAGACGCGATAGCCGGCCAGCTTGCCATCCGGCCCCTTGGCCGGCATGGGTCTGACGAACTCGGTGAGCTGCTGGGGATTCTTCTCGAGGGTGTTTTTCACGCGCGAGAGATCGGGCATCCGACCCCGACTGCCATTGTTCACGGGTGTGCTGCGGGTCAACGCCTGGCCCTGGGTGTCCTTGGGAAGTTTCAGGGTTTCCAGGCGGCCGGAGCGGCTGAGGATCACGCGGTCCGCATAGATGGCATTGATCGTCGCGCCGCCCGGCACGGTGTCACCGGTCGTGTAGCTCTTCTCGTCGCCGCCCCCGGCGGCAATGATCGCCCAGCCGCCGCTTTCGTCGGACGATGCCACGACACCCCGCAGCGTGAGGTTCAACTGGGTTTCCGGTGCGTTCAGCGCTGCCGCCTTGTCGGAGCCGTTGTCGTCCGCGGGCGGCAGGCCGAACAGATGCAACGAGGCCAGTGTCTCGACTTCGGAACCCGCGGCAGGTTTCGTGCCCGTGCCGGCGCCCTGTTTCGCCGCGGGGGAAACCGGTGGAGCCGCCGGTACGGCGGGATGGGGCATGAGGCGCCAGGTGGTCAGCGCGATGCCATGGGCGAGCGCGAGCACAAGCAGGACATTCACCAGGCCTGGCAGCCTGGTGTAAAGCCACTTCCCCCATTGGGCCAGATCGTCGGGGCCGACGCCCAGCCGTGCTGCCATACGCTGCATGGCGAATTTGCCAC
>JASFQN010000160.1:0-5796 GCA_050115425.1 Gammaproteobacteria bacterium
CTCCTGTCGGAAGGGGGAGGGCCTTTCGTTCACCCCCGGAGGCCAGAAAGCACGTCCTCTCCCCTTGCTTGCGAGGGGAGAGACAGAGAGGGGTGCGCCGGGTTTGAGCATGGCGGCTCAGTTTCGAGTCCATGTAGCCTGGATAAAGCAACGCGGAATCCAGGGGATCGTGTGTTGCGCCTCACGGTGTCCCGGATTCCGTTTCGCTCCACCCCGGCCATGCTGACTGCAGTTCTCCGGGAGCAGTACGGTCGCTCCCGGTTCCGGCGATGCGCGCGACGCGCAACGATTCGAGTCCGTATAATGCGGACCATGTGCGCCGGAGAAGCGCGGGAAAGGGAGTGACTCATGCCTGTGGATGCCTGGATCGCGACGGCCGTGACGGTGGGCTGTCTGATATTGTTGATCGCAACCGAGGTTGGCGCCGATCTGATCCTGCTGGCCGGGCTTACGCTTTTGCTGGCGCTGGGAGTGGTCACCCCCCAGCAGGCGCTGGCCGGCTTTTCCAATGAAGGGATGCTCGCCGTCGCCGCGCTGTTCGTGGTCGCCGCGGGGCTGCGCGAGACGGGCGCGCTGGGGTTCATCGTCTCCCACCTGTTCGGGCGCCCGCAAAGCACGCGGGCGGCCCAACTCCGGCTGATGGTGCCGGTCACGGTTCTCAGCGCCTTTCTCAACAATACACCGGTGGTGGCCAGCTTCCTTCCCGCGGTCCTGGACTGGGCCAAGAAGCAGCGGATCTCGCCGTCACGCCTGATGATGCCGCTCAGCTTCGCCGCCATTCTGGGTGGTACCACCACGATCATCGGCACCAGCACCAACCTGGTGGTCAACGGACTGCTGGTCACCGAGCCCGGCCAGCGCGGCCTGGGCTTTTTTGAGCTGGCCTGGGTTGGCATTCCGATAACGCTGGTGGGCCTGGTGTATGTGCTGGCGGCCAACCGCTGGCTGCTGCCGGAGCGCATTCCCCCGATGGAGCAACTTCGCAATGCCCGGGAATACACCGTGGAAATGCTGGTGGACGAGCCCAGCCCGCTGGACGGGATGACCATAGAGGAAGCGGGGCTGCGCCACCTGCCGGGACTCTTCCTGGTGGAAATCGACCGGGATGGTCAAATCATCGGTGCCGTGGGTCCCGAAGAGCGCTTGCGCGCCGGTGACCGGCTGGTGTTCGCCGGCATTACGGACTCGGTGGTGGACCTGCAGCGGATCAAGGGACTCAGCCCGGCGACCAACCAGGTGTTCAAACTGGACTCGCCCCGCCCGAACCGGACCATGATCGAGGCGGTGGTCTCCCGCAATTCCGCGGTCACGGGCCGAACGATCAAGGAGGCGCGCTTTCGCAACCGCTACAACGCCGTGGTCATCGCGGTGGCCCGCGACGGGCAGCGTGTGGCCGGCAAGATAGGCGCCATCGAGATCCATGCCGGTGATACCTTGCTGCTGGAGGCGGACCGCTCGTTCCTGGATCAGCACCGCAACTCGCGGGACTTTCTGCTGCTGCGCCCCATCGAGGGTGCCAGCGTTCCCCGCCACGAGCGTTCCTGGCTGGCCTGGCTGATTCTCGCAGCCGTGGTGATCGCGGCCACCTTCGGCTGGACGAGCCTGGTCACGGCAGCTTTCCTCGGCGCCGGCGCGATGGTGCTGGCGCGCTGCTGCTCGGCCAGTGCGGCGCGCAAGAGCGTGGAGATCGATGTCTTGCTGGTCATCGCGGCGTCCTTCGGCATTGGCAAGGCGCTGGAAATCAGCGGCGCGGCGGGCGCGCTTGCGGGCGGGCTCGTGGAACTGGCCGGCAATCAGCCCCTGGCCCTCCTGGCGGCCGTGTATGTGGCCACTGCCGTGCTGACCGCGATCATTACCAACAATGCGGCGGCCGTGCTCATGTTCCCGCTTGCCTGGGCAGCCGTGCATGGTCTGGATCTCGACTTCATGCCCTTCGCCGTCTGCATCGCCATGGCCGCCAGCGCCAGTTTCGCCACCCCCATCGGCTACCAGACGAACCTGATGGTCTACGGTCCCGGCGGCTACCGCTTCGGGGACTACCTGCGGTTCGGATTGCCTTTGAACGTACTGGTGGGGGTGGTCACACTGGTGGTGATTCCGCTGGTCTGGCCGTTGGCGGGGTGAGGTCGCATCGGGGTCACAGTCCGTTTTGCGGGCCTGGGCATCCCCCTCTGTCTCCCCCTTCCGTCGAAGGGGGAGGACGTTCTATCCGATCGCCGGTGTATGAGATCGGTTCCCTCCCTTCCGAAGGAGGGGAGGGACAAGGAGGGGTGTTCATGCCCGCGTCGCGTGACACACCTTTGCGGCCAATTTTTGCATCTGGTGGTCGCTCGCCTCCCCCTCTGTTTCCTCCTTCCGTCGAAGGAGGAGGACGTGCCGCTGAACTTCAGCGGATTTCACCGGGCACAAAAAAGCCGGGCTCTGGGCCCGGCTTTCTGCGTCATGCGTGGTGAGGCTTATTCGGCGGCCTCGGCCTCTTCGCGGTCGACCAGCTGGACGATCGCCATGGGAGCGTTGTCGCCGGCGCGGAAACCGCACTTGAGGATGCGCAGGTAACCACCCGGACGTTCCTTGTACTGCGGACCCAGGTCGGTGAACAGCTTGCCCACCATTTCCTTGTCGCGCAGGCGATCAAACACGAGCCGGCGCTTGGCGACGGAATCTTCTTTCGCCATGGTGATCAGCGGCTCGACCACGCGGCGCAATTCCTTGGCCTTGGGCACCGTGGTGCGAATGGTTTCGTGGCGCAGCAGCGACGCCGCCATGTTGCGGAACATCGCAGTGCGGTGACTGCTGTTGCGGCCAAGCTGCCGGCCTGAATTACGGTGACGCATCGCTTTTAACCCTGATACTTGTTATACGGTTGACTCGTGGCTCAGGCGGACGCTTTCTTGTCGTCCTTGAGGCTGGCAGGCGGCCAGTTCTCGAGCTTCATGCCCAGCGACAGACCGTGGCTCGCCAGCACGTCCTTGATCTCGGTGAGCGACTTCTTGCCGAGGTTCGGCGTCTTGAGCAGCTCGACCTCGGTGCGCTGAACCAGATCGCCGATGTAGTGGATGCTCTCGGCCTTGAGGCAGTTCGCGGACCGCACGGTCAGCTCCAGATCGTCCACCGGGCGCAGCAGGACCGGATCGATCTTGCTCTCGTCACCCGCGCGCTGAACATCTTCCTTGCCCTGGAGGTCGACGAAGACGCTGAGCTGGTCGCGCAGAATGGTCGCCGCGCGGCGGATGGCCTCTTCCGGGTCGATGGTGCCGTTGGTCTCTATGTCCAGCACCAGCTTGTCGAGGTCGGTGCGCTGCTCGACACGCGCACTTTCCACCGCATAGCTCACGCGGTAAACGGGGCTGAAGGTGGCATCCAGCTGCAGCCGGCCGATCGGACGGGTTTCGTCCTCGGCGGCGGCACGCTGGTTGGCCGGCTGGTAGCCGCGGCCACGCATCACCTTGAGCTTCATGTTCAGCTCACCCTTGTCGTTCAGGTGGGCGATGACCATGTCCGGATTCACGATCTCCATGTCGTGATCCAGCTCGATGTCGCCCGCCGTCACCGGACCCGCGCCCTTCTTGGACAGGGTCAGCGTGGCTTCGTCGTGCGAATGCATGACGATGGCCAGGCCCTTCAGGTTGAGCAGAATGTCGAGAACGTCTTCCTGGACGCCTTCCATGGTGGTGTACTCGTGAAGCACACCGTCAATCTCGGCCTCCACCACGGCGCAGCCGGGCATGGAGGAGAGGAGGATCCGGCGCAGGGCGTTCCCCAAGGTGTGGCCGAAGCCCCGCTCCAGCGGCTCCAGGACGACCTTGGCACGCCGGGGCGACAGCGCCTGGACATCCACCAGACGCGGCTTGAGAAACTCTGTGATCGAAGCCTGCATTCGACAAATTCCTCTCGATTACTTCGAGTAAAGTTCGACGACCAGGTTTTCGTTGATGTCCGGCAGCACATCGCTGCGCTCGGGCACGGACTTGAACGTTCCGGTCATCTTCTTTTCGTCGACTTCAACCCACTCGGGGAAGCCGACCTGCTTGGCGATTTCCAGCGCGGACTGGATCCGCAACTGCTTGCGCGCCTTCTCGCGGATCGAAATCACGTCGTCGGCGCTGACCTGGGTGGAAGGCACGTTGCAGACCACGTCATTCACCAGCACGGCCTTGTGGCTCACCAGCTGGCGTGCTTCGGCGCGCGTGGCGGCGAAGCCCATGCGGTATACGACGTTGTCCAGTCGGCATTCCAGCAACTGCAGCAGACGCTCACCCGTGGCGCCCTTGCTCTTGGCCGCCTTCTTGTAATAGTTGCGGAACTGGCGCTCCAGCACGCCATACATGCGGCGCAGCTTCTGCTTTTCGCGCAGCTGCAGGCCATAGTCCGAAAGGCGCGTGCGGCGCTGGCCGTGCTGGCCGGGAATGGAGTCAATCCGGCACTTCGACTCGAGCGGGCGCACGCCGCTCTTGAGGAAGAGATCCGTGCCCTCGCGCCGGGACAGCTTGCATTTCGGTCCGATATATCTTGCCATCTTCGCAAATCCCCGTTAGACGCGGCGTTTCTTCGGCGGACGGCATCCGTTGTGCGGGATGGGCGTCACGTCAATGATGTTGGTGATCTTGAATCCGATGTTGTGCAGGGACCGCACGGCGGATTCACGGCCGGGGCCCGGCCCCTTCACTCGCACCTCGAGGTTCTTCACCCCGTATTCCTGAGCCACGTTGCCGGCGCGCTCGGCCGCGACCTGCGCCGCAAACGGCGTGCTCTTGCGCGAACCGCGGAAGCCGGAGCCACCCGAAGTGGCCCAGCACAGGGCGTTGCCCTGGCGGTCGGTAATCGAGACGATGGTGTTGTTGAAGGACGCGTGGATGTGCGCGATGCCATCCAGAACGTTCTTCTTCACGCGCTTCTTGGTGCGGGTGTTGGCCTGTGCCATGTGTTATCCCTGCCTGAAAACTCTTGAACTCGACCGTAAACCGGCCGCGCTTATTTCGTGATCGGACGCCGCGGGCCCTTGCGGGTACGGGCGTTGGTCCGGGTCCGCTGGCCGCGCAGAGGCAGGCCACGGCGGTGACGGATGCCGCGGTAGCAACCGAGGTCCATCAGCCGCTTGATGTTCATCGAGACCTCGCGCCGCAGATCACCTTCGACGGTAAACTTGCCCACGGCATTGCGAAGGGCGTCCACTTCGGCGTCGGTAAGGTCCTTGACCTTGGTTTCGCCCTTGATGCCCGCAGCCTCACAGATGAGCTGGGCCCGGGTACGCCCGATCCCGTAGATCGAGGTCAGGGCAATGACCGTGTGCTTCTGTGGCGGAATGTTGATGCCAGCTATGCGGGCCATCGAAGTCTACTCCTCAAATACAATTCGCGCGCCGAAACACGCCAATTTATCGAATTTTCACCACCAAATCAACGTCCGAGCGGTGCCTGACCGACCCGGACCCGAACCGTCAGATCAGCCCTGGCGCTGCTTGTGCCGGGCGTCCGTGCAGATGACCCGGACCACACCGCCGCGGCGGATGATCTTGCAGTTGCGGCAGATCTTTTTGACTGATGCACGTACTTTCATCGTCTCTCTCCTGAAACGGGCCGCGGATTATACCCGCCTGGCCCCGGAAAATCGCCCCTTTTCGCCGGGCGGTTTTCAGTTACCGTATCTGGCCGGCGCGGCCGTAGCCCTTCAGATTGGCCTTCTTGAGAAGGCCCTCGTACTGGTGCGACATCATGTGTGCCTGCAGCTGGGCCATGAAATCCATGACGACCACCACGATGATCAGCAGCGAGGTGCCACCGAAGTAAAAAGGCACAT
>JASFQN010000161.1:0-5791 GCA_050115425.1 Gammaproteobacteria bacterium
GGTGGGAACCACGTGTCAGCCGGCGCCGGGCAGCCGTATGTCGATGTAGGCTTCGTCGCGCAGTCGCCGGAGCCAGAGCTGGGTCTGTTCTTCGGTCTTGCGCGCGCGCAGGGCTTTCTCGGCGCGTTGTCTGCGAACTTCGTTGGTCTGGTCGGCCTCGCGCGTCCCCAGCAACTGGACGATGTGCCAGCCGTACTCGGTCTGGAAAGGCTTGCTGGTCTCGCCGGGCTTGAGATGGGTCAGCACGTCCTGGAATTTTGGCACGTACTGATCCGGCGTGGCCCAGCCGAGATCGCCGCCCTGAGCGGCCGAACCGGGATCATCGGAATAATCCCTGGCCAGTTGCGTGAAGTCCCCGCCCGCCTGCAGCTTCCGGTAGATATCTTCGATCTTGCGCCTGGCCTGGGCGGGGGAAACCAACTCGTTGGGATGGACCAGAATGTGGCGGGCGTGGTATTGGGTCACCACCACCTGGTCATTGGACTTCTTGTCGTCCAGCTTGATGATATGGAAGCCACTGGCGCTGCGAATCGGATCGGACACCTCGCCCACCTTCATGTGGCGGACCTGTTCGGCAAAAATGGTCGGCAGTTCGGCGCTGCGACGCCACCCCAGATCGCCGCCCTGAAGGGCCTGCTGACCGTCTGACTCGGCAATGGCTGTCCGGGCGAAGTCGGCGCCATTGGCCAGTTTGTCGTAAATGGCCCGCGCCTTGGCCTGCGCTTTCTGCACCTCGTCGGCGCTGGCCTGGTCGGGCAGGGCGACCAGGATGTGGGAAATGTGGTATTGCGTGGAATCCTCGCCGGTGGCCGCCCGGTTGGCCAGATACTGGTCGATCTCGCGAGGTGTGACCGCCACGCGCCGCTGAACGGCTTCCTGCTGGAGCCGGTGCATGATGATCTGCTTGCGGATTTCCTGGCGGAAGAATTTGTAATCCACACCCTGTTTGGCCAGCGAATCCGGCAATTCGGAAAATGTCACGCCGTTGCGCCTGGCGATGTTGGTCAGGACCTGGTTGAGCTGGTCGTCGGAAATCTGGATGCCCGCCTTGTCGGCCATCTGCAATTGCAGGCGGTTGGAAATCATCCGGTCGAGCACCTGCCGGCGAAGCACCGACTCGGGGGGCATCGAGGTCCCTTTCTGCTCAAGCTGGCGTGCGATGGCGTCGGTCTGTTGTTCAAGCTCGCTTTCCAGAATCACATCGTCGTTGACGACGGCGACGATTCGATCGAGCAATTGGCCGGCCGGCTCCTTCTGGTCCGCCTTGACGGGGGCCGCCCCCGCGTCGAGATTCAGGTTTGCCGGTTTTTCGGCTTGTGCCGCATGCAGCGGACCCGCCAGGCCCGTCACTAGCAGGACGGCCGGCAGGCAGACCCGCAGCAGCCTATGGGTAGTCGGATTCGTCGCCATAACCAATGATGCCTCTCGTCAGGATTTCGTCGGCATTCTGTCCGACATTGCCCAGGCCCTTGAGTTCGAGCTGGAAGTAGATGCCCCGGTTGGTATTGCCATCCCGGTCCACAATGTAGCGCCTCTGGACCAGCCGGGCGATCCAGCAGCAGGACTCGTATTCCAGTCCCGCGATGGTCTCCAGCGGTTTTTCGTCCAGCCAGGAATAATTCCAGCGGCCGACCACGCGGAGGTGGCGGTTGACCGGCAGGGCAAAGGAAACGTCGGATTGCTGCAACTCGTCGCGCCGGTAGCGGTAGCCCAGATTGACGGCTGTTCCCGGCTCGGGATTATACCCGAACTCTAACGTGCCCTTGTTGGTTTGTCGATTGACCGGGTCCCACTGGATATCGACGGTCGAACTGACGCTGTCTGTCGGCGCGTAGTGCAGCTCCGCCAGCCAGTCGGAGTTGGTGGCCACGGCGGGTGCTTCGCCCGGATGCAGGGTCACGCGGCGGTCGGCGAAGTAATGAACCCGGGCCAGGCCGGCACTGAACAGCTCCCGCCCCGTCGCCCCGTCCAGGAAGCGCGTGGTCAGACCGCCCGTGACCTGGTTCGCATCACCCAGGCGATCGGGGTTGGTGAATCGGTTGTCACTGAATATCTGGACCATGTTGATGTCCGACCCGGCCGTGTCGAACAGCGGAATGTCGGTCTGGTCCCGGTAGGGCACATAAAGATAGTAGAGGCGTGGTTCCAGTGTCTGGATCAGGCTGCCGTCTTCGTTGGCGTTGCGTTCGAATACCAGGCCCGTATCCAGGCTGTAGATGGGCGCGGTCCGGGTCAGGTTGTAGCCGGCACCGTCCTGGTAGGCCGGACCTCCGTTGGAAGCAGCTCCGGCGGCGGCGTTGTCAAGGCGGTAGTCGGTGGCTTCCACCGCCAACGCGGGCTTCAAATAATAGCCCGGTGTGCCCAGGTCGAGTTCCAGTCGCGGTTTGAAGTCGACGCGCGTGCCGGTAATGCGCTGGTCGCGCTGGAAATTGACCGCCTGGGCATCCAGGCGGAAATCCAGTCGGTCGGATGCCAGTGGCACTTCGCTGTTGAAATCCAGTTCCGGAAGTTTGCGGTAGGGCCGCGAGGCATCGGGGATGGACGGGTCGACCGTCTGGAATTCCTGGAACAGGCCGCGAAAGCTGTAATAGTCGCCCCCCTGGCTGAGGGTCAGCGTGCTCGGCAGGGCGGTGCGCGACGCTGCGTAGAGGTCGTCACCAAAGTCGATGAAGTAATTGGCATCGCTGACCCGTTGCAGGCTCATTCCCAACTGCCAGTCGGCCGGAAGCCGGGTGCTTTGCTGGTAGCCGCCAAAATAACGTGTATCGCCGGTGAGGCGATCGTCCTTCAGGTAGTCGAGTTGCAGGGTACCGTTGGTGCTTTCGGTCAGGTAGCGGAACTCATTGTTGAGCTGCAGGCCGCGCCGGCTCATATAACGGGGCGTGAAGGTGTCGTCGAGTTGCGGCGCGATGTTGAAATAGTAGGGGACGCTCAGGTCGAAACCGTTGCGTGTACTGTTGCCGATCTGGGGCGGCAGCAGGCCTGACTTGCGCCGATCGTCGATGGGAAAGGAAATATAGGGCGTATAGAGCAGTGGCACGTGCATGAAAGTGAGCCACACATCCCGGCCCGTGCCCATGCCCGTGTCCTGCTCGAGATCGAGCTGCGAGGCCTCGAGCAGCCAGTCGGTGTTGCCCTGGGGGCAGGTCGTATAGACCACGTCATCCAGGCGTGTGTGGCTGGCACTGTCCTTTTCGACATGGCCTGCCTCGCCGCGGGCGTGGCGGCTGTCCAGGCGAAATTGAGCGTCATCGAAACTGCCCGTGTCGCCCTTCATGTTCACCCGGCCTCGCGATCCCTCCACCTGCAGGCCGTCCGATTCGTAATGCACACTGCCGGAGAGGTCGGCCTCGCCGGTGCGGGCGTCGTATTGCATGTGTTCGGCGGCCACGGCCTGTTCCGGGCTGCGCGCCTGCACCTTGCCACTGAAGACGGACTGGCCCTCGCGGACGGCATCCATCCGGTCGGCGGTGATATGCGTGCCGCCGTCGGCAGGGACCTTTGGCATGTCCGGCTGACTGGTGAGCGTCGGCGGAGACGCCGGACACATGCCCCAGTCGAGTGGCGGGCCGGAGGCGGCGTAAACGCGCCCCGAAAAAGAGAGGCACAACGCCAGTGCCGAGAGGCCGATGGCCCGCATGCCAGGCTTGCATCCGGCCACATTCATTCGGTGGTTACCGGTCGGGGCAGGGTCGGAGGCTCTTTGCACGCGACGCTTGCGCGGTAGAATGCAGGCTCGTTGCGTCGGTCTGCCATTGGGCGGCTCTTTCTGGTTCTGGTTCTGGCTGGATCCGTCGGCTCGGCCTTCGCCCGTCCGCGTCGGGGCCGCAGGCGCCGTTGGGGGCACGCCGGCGCCGGAAGCCATTTTACGGTATTTTGAACGATGGGGCAGCGGTGCCGCGGACACCGGGCCGGAACCGGGAGGAACACCTACCATGCCCGAGCGCATGCAGGCGCTGACAGAATGGCTCGAAGACCGACTTGGGGGGGAGGTGTCGCTGACCGTGGCATCTGCCGACGCCAGTTTTCGCCGCTATTTTCGGGTCGGTGGCGACCGGCGCAGCTACATCGCCATGGATGCGCCGCCTGCGCATGAGGATTGCCGGCCTTTTCTGAATGTGGCCGCCCTGCTGGAGGCGGCGGGGGTGCACGTTCCCCATGTGATTGCATCGGACACGGCGCGCGGCTTTCTTCTCCTCGAGGATCTGGGCGATGTGACCTACCTTGAGGCGCTGCGTGGTAACGACGTTGATCCCGATCATCTCTACCGGGACGCCATTCGTGCGCTGGTGGTGATGCAGTCGGGCGTGCCGACATCGGCTGCCGTGCCCGCCTATGACCGTGCGCTGCTGCGCAGCGAAATGGAACTGTTCCGCGACTGGCTGCTCGGGCGGCACCTCGCGCTGACACTCTCGACGGATGAACAGGCCATGCTGGATGGGGTGTTTGCATTCCTCGAGGCGTCCGCGCTTGAGCAGCCTTTGGTGTTCGTGCACCGCGACTACCATTCACGCAACCTGATGGTGGTGGGAGAACGCAACCCGGGGGTGCTGGATTTCCAGGACGCGGTGATCGGTCCGCTGACCTACGACCTGGTATCGCTGCTGCGGGATTGTTACATCGCCTGGCCGGATGACCAGGTGCGCGGGTGGCTGGCGTTCTACCGGCGGGAGGCGCTCGCCGCCGGCATCGAGGGGCTGGAGGATGAGCAACTGCTGTGGCGGCGCTTTGGCCTCATGGGTATCCAGCGCCACCTCAAGGCGGCCGGCATTTTTGCGCGGCTGAACCACCGCGATGGCAAGAACGGATACCTGGCGGATATTCCGCGCACACTGAACTATGTTGTCCGCGCCGCCGCGAACCACGACGAGCTCAGGCCGCTGGTGGACTTTCTCGGTCGGCGCGTGGTCCCCGCCCTGGCTCGTGCCGGTACGCAGGTGGCTCTGTCATGAGAGCCATGGTTTTGGCGGCGGGGCGTGGCGAGCGCATGCGCCCGTTGACCGATCACACCCCCAAGCCGCTTCTGCACGTGGGCGGCCGGTCGCTCATTGACTACCATCTGGACGCCCTGGCCCGTGCCGGAATCCGGGACGTTGTGATCAATCTGGCCTGGTTGGGCCAGCAGGTCCGGGATTTCATCGGTGATGGCAGTCGCCACGGTCTGCACGTGCGCTACTCGGACGAGGGCCGGCACGCGTTGGAAACCGGCGGAGGCATTGTCCGCGCGCTGCCCTTGTTGGGTCAGGAGCCGTTTCTTGTGCTCAACGGCGACGTATTCACGGATTTCCCGCTGGAAACGCTCACACTGGAATCGGATGACCTGGCGAGACTGGTTCTGGTGGACAATCCGCCGCACCACCGTTCAGGCGATTTCGCATTGCATGGCGGACGTGTCAGCAACGAGGGAGACGAGCAACTGACCTTTGCCGGCATTGGTGTGTATTCGCCGGCGCTGTTCGCCGGTTGTGAGGGCGAGCATTTTCCGTTGGCACCGCTGCTGCGCGGAGCAGCTGCGGAAGGTCGCGTCGGTGGGCTCCACCATACCGGCGTCTGGTTGGACGTGGGTACTCCCGAACGCCTCGCGGCTCTCAACCGTTATCTCGATCCGTCGGCCGGCTAGCGGCCGAGCGGCCGGGTTTCAGGCGGCGGAAACGCCGTCGCCAAGGCGGCTGAGCAGGTGGGGCTTGAGGTCCTCGGCGACGCGGGCGACCTCACCGGGGCCACCCAGCTCGGAGACCTGGGTAACCTCCAGTCCGGCATAGCCGCAGGGATTGATTCGCTGGAAGGGTTC
>JASFQN010000162.1:0-5781 GCA_050115425.1 Gammaproteobacteria bacterium
CAGCGATGCCAGCACCGGAATGACGCTCAGCGAGAGCACCAGCGACCCGGAGAGGGCGAACACGATGGTGATCGCCACGGGACCGAACAACTTTCCTTCGAGACCCTGCAGGGTGAGCAGGGGCAAAAAGACGATGACGATAATCAGGATGCCCGAAGTCACCGGTGCCGCGACTTCGCGGACCGCTCGATAAATGATGTGCAGCCTGGGCAGGCGCTTTGAATGGCCCTGCTCGGCCAGGTGGGTGATGACGTTCTCCACAACCACCACGGCACCATCGACCAGCATGCCGATGGCGATGGCCAGCCCGCCCAGGCTCATCAGGTTGGCCGACATACCGAACCAGCTCATGAGAATGAAGGTGATCAGTGCCGCCAGCGGGGGGGCCAGGGCCACGGTCAACGCCGCTCTCAGGTTGCCGAGAAACAGCGCCAGCAGGATGAGCACGAGTACGATGGCTTCCTGCAGGGCCCTGGTCACAGTGCCCACGGCACGTTTCACGAGATCGCCGCGATCGTAGAAGACCCGCACCTTCACCCCGGCGGGGAGTGTGGGCTGCAGTTCGGCCAGCCGTGCGCGGACGCCGGCGACCACCTGCCGGGCATTGGCGCCACGCAGTCCCAGGACCAGGCCCTCGACCGCCTCCGCGCGCCCGTCTTCCGTGACCGCGCCATAGCGTGTGACCGCACCCAGCCGCACGGTGGCTACATCGTCCACCGTGACCGGCGTGCCGTGCCGGTCGGCGACCACGATTTGCCGCAGATCGTCGAGGGTGCGGATACGCCCCTCGGCACGGACCAGCAGCGCCTCCTCGCCGTCGTTCATGCGGCCGGCCCCGTCGTTGCGGTTGTTGGATGCCAGCGCATCGCGCAGAGCGAGCAGACTGATGCCCCGGGCCGCCAGGCGGGTATTGTCGGGAACGACTTCGAAGCTGCGCACTTCGCCGCCGAGGGCATTGACGTCGGCCACCCCGGGCACCGTGCGCAGGGCCGGTCGCAACGTCCAGTCGAGGAGATTGCGCCGCTCCATGAGCGAAAGATCGCCACCCTCGACGGTGAACATGAACATCTCGCCCAGCGGCGTGGTCATCGGCGCCACGCCCCCGCTGATGCCGGCCGGCAGATTCGACCACACCCCCGAGAGCCGTTCGGCGACCTGCTGTCGCGCCCAGTAGATGTCCGTACCTTCGGCGAAATCCAGCGTGATGTCGCTGAGCGCGTACTTGGCGGTCGAGCGCAGCATCACCTGGTGGGGGATGCCCAGCAACTCCACTTCCACCGGCGCGGTAATTCGCGCCTCGACTTCTTCCGGGGTCATGCCCGGCGCCTTGATGATGATCTTCACCTGGGTGGGCGACACGTCGGGGAACGCGTCTACCGGCAACTGCCGGTAGCTCATCACGCCCAGACCGACAATCAACGCCACGAAAAGGAGCACCAGCAGGCGCTGGGTCAGCGCGAACTGGATCAGCCGGGCCATCATTCGCCCCCCATGCCCAGCCAGGCCGCCTTGATTGCCGCGACGCCGGTGACCGCGACGCGCTCGTTGCCGGTGAGTTCACCGTGCACGTAGGTATGATTGCCGTCACGGCCAAGCACCTGCACGGGCGCGACACGGAAGCCCGCCTCCTGCGAGACAAACACCACCGTGCGATTCCCGGAATTGACCACCGCCGCGGCTGGCAGCGAAAAACAGCCCTCCACCGGCTCCAGGAACGTGGCCTGCACGAAGGCGCCCGGGCGCAAGCCCGTTGTGCCCTCGGGAAACTCTGCACGCACCAGCACGGTCTGGCTGGCGGGATTCACCGCGCCGCCGATCTGGATCACACGCGCCTGGTGTCCGCCCACCTCGACCGGCTGTCCCAGGCTGACCTCCCCCACATTTTCCGCCGGCAACTGCACGTCCACCCAGATGCGGCCGAGATCGGCGAGATGGTAGACGGGGTCGCTGACCGATACCCGGTCTCCCGCCACGGCCAATTGCTCCAGAACGGTGCCCGTCACCGGAGCGCGCAGCGGTATCACGCGGCGCAACTGCCCGGTTTTCTTCAGGCTTGCGAGCTCGGCGCTGGTGAAGCCGACCTGCCGGAGCATCTGCTCGGCAGCCTGCAAGCGGGCATGTTGCACACGCCAGGCCGACTCGGTCTCCTGCAGGCGCCGCGCGGAGATGATGCCGTCGTCATGCAAGCCACGGTCCCGTTTGAGCGCGCTGGCTGCCACGCTTTCCTGCGACACCGCACCAAGGTATTCCTGCTGGAGATCGAGGATCGCCGGGCTGTCCAGCAGGGCCAGCGGCTGACCGGCAGCGACCCGCTCGCCGGGCGCGACCAGCACCTGACGCACAAGCCCGTCATGCGTGGCGTTGACCATGTAGTCGGACGACGGCGGAACGCTCACCCGACCCGGTGCACGCGGCCCGGGAAAGGCGCTGACGGCCTGGGGAACGGCGGTTTCCACACCCAGCAACTGCCGCTGCGCCTGATCGATGGCCACCACCTCGGGCGTGGCCGCCGGCGCCGCACCGGCGATCAGCAGCCAGGCACCGGCGGCGCAGCCGAATGCTCGCAAATTCATGGCATGACTCCTGCGGCCTGATTGAGCCGCGCGATATCCCATTGCACCTGCAGCGCCATTTCCTCGGCGTTGAGCCGTGCACGCTGGGCCTGGGTGCGGGCCTGGACCAGTTGAAAAACGTCGGTTTCCCCCAGCGCGTAAGCTCGCTCGTTCATGCGAGCGCGCTGGTTTGCAACATCAAGCTGCTCCCGGTGCAGGGCCAGGGCGCGGCGATCCACATCCAGCCGGTGCTCGGCCTCGTGCAACGCCAACCTCAGCGAACGCATCAGGTTGTTGCGGGCGGTCTCGGCCTCGGCCAGCCGCCGGCCCGCCGCAGCCACCTTTTCGGCGTTGGCCGACCCCTGTCCGAAGGGCACGTTGAATTGCAGATAGACGCTGTCGATGCTGTCGGCCGAATAATCGGCGCGCTCCCGGCGGGTGCCGATCATTACGCTCGGGTTGGCGACCTTCGATTCCCTCTCCCAGGCAAGCTCACTGGCCGCCCGCGCCACACGGGCCCTGGCGCGGGCGAGGAACGGGTGTTCAAGGGGGATGTGCTCGACAGCCGTCGGCTGCTCGGAAAATTCGGCGGGGCGCCGGCTCAGGCCCGTCAGCTCGGCGTAGACACGGCGGGCGTCCATGAGCCGGGCTTCGGCTTCCAGCCGCACGGCCTGCCTGTCCATGAGCACATTGCGCGCCAGCAGCAGGTCCGCGCGGGCCACGTCGCCGCTGGCGTGCCGCCTTTCCACAAGGTCCACCAGGTGCTCGGCTTCGCTTTCGTCCAGCCGGGCGAGCTCCACGCGTTTGCCGGCCATGACCAGTTGCCAAAGGCTGTCGCGCACCTGGCCTGCCGCCTCCAGGCGCCAGGCGGCTGCACTGAGGGCGGCGTCCGCGTCGGCCGCGGCCGACCACGCCGTGGCGGCGTCCTGCTGGCCCCAGTTCCAGAGGGGCAGCGTCAGGCCCAGGTCCATCTCGCGCACGCCGGTGTCGGTGCGCGGCTGGTCGCTGCGGTAGAATGCGGTGAGTGACGGGGGGCCGGACAAAAGGCTGTCGCTGCGGCGGCTGAGCGCCTCGGATTCGGCCCGCATTGCAGGGACCAGCGGGCGCTCCGGCATGCGGCGCCAGGCGGCCTCGACCACGTCGCCGAGCGACAGATTCGCGGTCGGTACCGGTTCGGAGGCATGCTGAAGCCCGGGTTGGGTGGCGGCGGTGACCGCGCTACCCAGCAACAGCAGGCCCAGACCCGCAATCGGACCCGTCAAATGCATCGGCCGCTCTCCCGTCCATGGCAAGTCGACGCGCCGTGATCGGCGCAAGGAAAACGTTATCCCCGATACGCCGGGGATCGACTGACATGGATCAATGCGGTGGGCCCCGTCCCGGGCAATTCAGGAGGCAGGCATGATCATCATTCCCCCGATTCTCTGGCTCGCGGCATGGTTCCTGATCGCGCTGGTGGTCGGCACCTTCAGCGGTCTCACCGCCAGGACGGGCCTGGTGGAACTGTTCTTTGCGGTGTTTCTGGGTGGGGGGATCGCCCTGCCGGCTGTGGCCGGACTGGGCTGGCTGGTCTGGAAGCGGATTCGCGGGGACCACGCGGCACGTGACTGAAAAGACCGGCTGCGGGCGCCGGGCAACCGGGCCGCAGCCGGCGGCATGCCTTCTGTCAGGACTAACCGATCAGCAAGGGCACTACATTGACCACGCCGACGACAAGCGTATAAACGGTCGCCCTGGCCGGAGCAACGGCCAGAATTTTCCACAGAATGACGAAAGTGACGCCGATAAACACGAGCGGGCCGCCGACCAACGCGAGCACGTGAAAATTCAGACTGTTGACGGCAGCACTGAACACGAAAGCGATCAGCACCGGCAGAATCACCACCGCCCCGATTTCGAATGTATCCAGCTTCTGGTGCTTGCGCTCGAAGATCGCGACCAGCGCGACAAGCGCGACGAAGGTCATGAGCATCTGGATCATGTGCTTCCTCCCTGACATGCGCCGCCTCCATGGCGGCTCCCCGCGACCAATATGGCGCAGGATGTCACGCGCGGCAAGCACCAAGGGGCTAGTGCTTCAGCGCCGCGAGCAACGCATCCCGACGCTTCAGACTCTCCTCAGGCCAGTACTGCTTGCGGTCGTAGTATTCCTCGACCGCGGGAGTGCCGGGTGGCAACACCACCCAGGGCTGCTTTGACGACGTGAAGATGTGGATATCAGGCGGCAGCCGATCCGGCTCGTCGAGCGTGCCCACGCGCACGAAGGCCACCGCGTCTCCGGCACCGGCATAGTGGCTCCACAGCGCCACGCGGCAGGTGGGGCAGCGGACAATCTTCTGCCCCTTGCCACTGTTCGATGGCGTGAGCACGACCTCGGGCTCGCCCGCCAGCAACTCCACCCGGTCGGCTTCGATCATGGCATTGATCACGAAGGCCGAGCCCGTCTCGCGCTGGCACCAGCGGCAATGGCAACAATGCACGAACAGGGGCCGGCGGGTCAGACGATAGCGGATTTCGCCGCAGGTGCAGTGGCCTTCGAAAAATTCGGCAGCGTGGTTCGGCATCCTGGAATCCTCACAAGCCCGCATTTCCGTCCCGCAATATCCACAACGGAGCACGCCGGCGCAATAGGTTCAATGAAAACAGAACGAGAGAATGGCCGCCCCGCGGGCAACCTGCTTGCGGGATGACCTCGCAGGCCTATTAAATAATGCGTAAGAAATGATGCAATAAACCAAATCAGGACTATAATGGGTGATAATTCAAGCAATACGGTTTGCACAAAATGCTTGATATTCGATGCATCAGGTGCTTTTTACGCACTTAATGCATCATTAACGAGGCATTATGGATATTACCACTGAACTTTCGGACGACGCGGTTCTGGCCGAACTCGGCGAACGGCTGGCCCACCGCCGGATTCAGGTCGGCCTGACCCAGGTGGCCCTGGCGCGCCAGGCCGGCGTCTCGCGCAGCACCGTTGAGCGCCTGGAGCGGGGCGGTTCGGTGCAACTGACCAGCCTGATCCGCATCCTGCGCCAGCTACGGTTGCTGCACGTGCTCGACGGTCTGGTTCCGCAGTCTGTTCCCGGGCCCATGGAACTGCTCACCCGGGGCGGGCGTCGCCAGCGCGTTCGCCAGCCGCAATCCCCCCCTCCCGACGATGACGAATTCAAGTGGGGGGAGGACACGTGACCACGGTCGCGGAAGTCCGCCTCTGGGGCACGCG
>JASFQN010000163.1:0-5685 GCA_050115425.1 Gammaproteobacteria bacterium
TGTCCAGCAGCGTGTCGAAGAATACGATTCGCTTGTTGCTGCCGACCCCGGTGAAGTAGGCATTACCGTGTGCGGAGCGCCGGGAACCGTCCATCACAAAGATGCCCCGGCTGCGAAATCCGCAGCTCGTGAGCAGCTGCTCGATGCGTTCCTTGAGTTCGGCGTTTTCCAGCGGCGAAAAGCGATTGAACAAGGGCGCGATGAAACGCGGATAGGCCCAGGTCAGCACCAGCGTGAATCCCATCCACACCAGCCACAGGTAGAACCACCACAGATTGCCGGCGCGACCCATCAGCCACAAGGCCACGAACACCAGCGGCCCGCCGAGCAGGAGCAGCAGCACGGCTTCCCTGGCGAGGTCGCCGACAAAGGTGCCCACGGTCATGCGGTTGAAGCCGAAACGCTGCTCGATGCCAAAAGTGGAGTAGGCCGCCAGCGGCAGTTCGATCAACGCATTGATGAACAGGACACTCAGGATCACCGCCGTGCCCGCGGCCAGTGTCGGCCAACCGGTCACCGCCCACCAGCCGTCAATCGTGTTGATGCCGCCGGCCAGCGTCCAGAGCAGCACGAGCAGCGTGCCGAGGACGGCGGAAGCGCGACCCAGACGCATGCGGCTGACCGTGTAGTCGGCCGCGCGCTGGTGTTCGTCCACGCTCACGTGGCCGGCGAAACCCTCGGGCACGCGGTCGCGGTGGGCCGCGACGTTGCGGATCTGGCGGCGTGACAGCCAGAGCTTGAGCCCCAGGCTCACGGCCAGCGCGGCCAGGAAGACAAGGCGGGCAACAGATGCGTCGATGCTCATAAGTCTTGGAAACCCTCAACTGCCAGTACAGCAGTGCTCGGCACTCTGGTAGAGTGCTCGTCAAATTACAGTTTTTGATTGCAAGTCGAACAGGGCGAACCAGGATGGCTCAGAACCCGGACAACCTCATCTGGATTGACCTCGAGATGACCGGTCTCGATCCCATGAACGACCGGATCATCGAAATTGCGACGATTGTAACGGATAAGGAACTCAATATCCTCGCGGAAGGCCCGGTCTTCGCCATCCACCAGCCGGACGATGTGCTGAAGGGCATGGACGAATGGAATACCCGCCAGCACGGCGGATCCGGACTGACCGACCGCGTGCGTGAAAGCAACGTGGACGAAGCCCGGGCCGAGCGCGAAACGATCGCTTTTCTCCGCGATTGGGTGGCACCGCGAACCTCGCCGATGTGTGGCAACAGCATCTGCCAGGACCGGCGATTCATGGCCCGGTGCATGCCCGAGCTGGAAGCCTACTTCCATTACCGGAACCTGGATGTCAGTACGCTCAAGGAACTGGCCAGACGCTGGGCGCCCAACGTGGCCGGTGGCTACAACAAGGTGTCCGGGCATCTCGCACTCTCCGACATCCGCGATTCCATCGAGGAACTGCGCCACTATCGCGCGCATTTGTTCGTGGAATCCGCGCGGGGAAAATGAATCAGAAGCCGTTCGCCGCCGCCTGCGAGCGCAACCGTGAGCCCATCCTTGCGGTGTTGCGCAACGCAATGGCCGGGGCAAGCCACGTGCTCGAGATAGGCAGTGGCACGGGTCAGCACGCGGTGTATTTCGCGCGGGCCCTGCCGCATGTGATCTGGCAGACGAGCGACCTCCCCGACAACCATCCCGGCATTCGCGCCTGGCTGGCCGAGGGGCCGGCCAACGCCCGTCCGCCCCTGGCACTGGATGTCAGTGATCCGGACTGGCCGGTCAGCCGGGTGGATGCGGCGTTTACCGCCAACACCGCGCATATCATGCACTGGCCCGCGGTCGAAGCCATGTTCGCCGGATTGGGGCGGCTGCTGCCACCCGGCGCGCCGTTCTGTCTGTATGGGCCTTTTCATCGCGACGGTCGGCCCACGGCACCGGGCAACGCCGAGTTCGATGCCTGGCTGCGAGCGCGTGACCCGGGGATGGGGGTGCGGGACATCAAAGACGTGCTGGCGCTGGGCGAAGCCCATGGGCTGAGTCTGGTGACAGACCACGCCATGCCCGCCAGCAACCGGCTGCTGGAATTTCGCCGGGCCGGCTGATCAGCCCGCGCCGGTCGCCGCCGGGTTGGCCCGCCGCGTGGCACGCCGGCGCTGCAGTGTGGTCACTACCCCTGCGCCTATGACCAGTCCGCCGCCGCCGATCGCCAGCGCATCCGGCACCTCGCCCCACAGTACCCAGCCGTAGATGGCCGCGTAGACGACCGCCATGTAGGTGAGCGGGCCAACCTGTGCGGCCGGTGCGCTGGCGTAGCCTCGCGCCAGGAAGGTCTGCCCCAGGGTGGCCAGCCCGCCGATGGCGACCATCATCAACCATTGGGTGGGCGTTGGCGTGTGCCAGCTCCAGAGCAGCGGTATGGCGGTGATGAGCGTGCTCAGTGTGGCGAAATAGAAAACGATCCGGCTGCTCGGCTCGGTATGGCTCATGCGCCGCATGGTGACCATGGAAAACGCCGCCGTCACCCCCGAGAGCAGGGCGATCAGGGCCGGCCCGGAGACGACGCCCCGGCCCGGCTTGAGCACCAGCGCGACGCCCACGAAGCCGACGGCGATGGCCAGTTGCACGCCGCGAGGGACGGGCTCGCGCAGCCAGAACCAGGCGATGAAGGGGATGAACAACGGTGCCGACTGGTTGAGCAGTACGGCTTCCGCGATGGGCAGCCGGCCGATGGCAGAGAAAATCGAATACATCGCCACCACGCCGAGGAGTGCACGCAGCAGGTGCAGGTGGAATACCCCGGTGCGCAGCCCGCGGAGACGCATGCGTGCCAGCCAGGGGAGCATGAAGAGCAGCGAGAAGGCGCTGCGCAGAAAGACGATGACTTCGGTAGGCAGGTTCGGGGACGCGGTCTTGACCAGCGCACCGAGCGTGGAAAAAGTGAGCGCGGCTCCCAGAATGTAGAGCGCGCCGCGTACCGGGTTGTCCTGGCTGTAAGTGGTCGTGGTCGTCTCCCGGCTGGCGGGGGTCGGGCGGCCCCGCGTTGTGGTAAGTTACGGCGTTGCGGATGCCGCATTTTCCCAGAAACGGGAGGCCCTGATCCAATCCTCGACCCGCACCGTCGCCGAAGTCCCGCAGTCGCAAGCCTTTGCGGAACGGCCCGCGCATGATGGCGTATCTGATGAGTGAGAGGAAAGACAATCCATCTAGGCAATCCCGACGGATTGACTCTCGCGATTCGCCATTTCCGCGTTGCAGTGCTCGCCGTTGGCGCTGCGGCCCTCAGGCACGCCGCGTCCTGAAACGGCGTTTTTCAGATTCAATCGCGCGCGTTGACGACTGGATCACAGACTCTGTGGAGTAGAGTAGTTGAACGACGAAACCGCCTCGCTGAACAGCATGCCCACGGTGGAAGATCTGCGCGCCGCCCGCAAGCGGATCGCAGCGCTGATTCATCGAACCCCGGTCATGACTTCGGCACTGATGGATGAACGTGTGGGCGCGAGTCTGTTTTTCAAGTGCGAAAACCTCCAGCGCACCGGTGCCTTCAAATTGCGTGGTGCGGCCAATGCCGTGCTGGGGCTCGATGAGAAGACTGCCCGAGCGGGCGTGGCCACGCATTCCTCCGGCAATCATGCCGCCGCGTTGGCCCGGGCGGCCAGGCACCGGGGTATCCGTTGCCGGGTGGTGATGCCGAGCGGCGCATTGAAGTCCAAGCGCGATGCGGTGGCCGGTTACGGGGCTGAAATCATTGAATGCGAACCCACCATGACTGCGCGCGAGGAGACGCTGGCGCGGCTGGTGCAGGAGACCGGTGCGCACCCGGTACCGCCCTTCGACGACTGGCGGATTGTGGCCGGCCAGGCCAGCGCCACTCTGGAGCTGTTGGAGGAGGTGGCCGATCTGGATGCCGTACTCGCGCCGGTGGGCGGCGGCGGCCTGCTGGCGGGAGCGTGCCTCGCGGTGCGCAGCCTCGAATCGAGGACGGCCGTATTCGGCGCCGAACCGGCCGCCGCGGATGACGCGGCCCGCGCGCTCAAGACCGGTCGTGTCGAACCGGTAGCGCAGCCGGCAACCATTGCCGACGGGTTGCGTGCTACTCTCGGTCGCCGGCCGTTCGAGGTGATCCGGCAGCACGCTCGCGATATTCTTGTGGTGGACGAGGACGAGATCATTGCCGCCATGCGCCTGGTCTGGACGCGGATGAAGCTTGTCATCGAGCCTTCGTCGGCGGTGCCCGTGGCGGCGTTGCTGAGATACGGGCCGCCGGCCGGAGCCACACGCATCGGCGTGATTCTCTCCGGCGGCAATGTGGATATCGACGCGTTGCCCTGGGCATGAACCGCCGGGCAGACGTGATACTTTGACTTCCTGACGGGAGCCTGCTCATGCGGAATACAGTCAAGATCCTGAGTTTCGGTTATCTGGTATTGGTCGGTGGCGTCGCCTGCGCGGCGAACGCGCCTGCGCCGGACGACGCGGCCCCGCGGCCTGTGATCGATGTGCGTGACATGATGAGTGTGTCCAAATTCCGTGACACCGGGCTCTCGCAATTGAGCGATCAGCAGATCAAGGCCCTCAATGAATGGCTGAACCGCAATTTTCAGCTGCGAACGGCCGCCGGGGCTCCGAAGCCTCCCGCCGCGCCGGCACCGGCGTCCATGCCTGCGCCAGCCGCCGGACCGGCGCCTGCGAAAGCGGGTGAAGCGACGTTTGGCCTGCGCGACACCGGGCCCGACCAGATCAGCGCCACGCTGACTGATGATTTCACCGGCTGGAAAGGACATACCCGCTTTCATCTGGACAACGGCCAGGTCTGGGAACAGACTGATGTGAAGTTCTTCCACTACACCGGCGACAATCCGCATCCCAAGGTGACCATCGAGCAGGGTGCCTTCAGCTACATCCTGCATGTGGAAGGCTATAACCGTTCGGTGCACGTCAAGCGCATCCAATAGGGGAGCGCGCCATGAGCGCAATCGGCAGACGCTGGCGTGAGGCAATCGGACCGGGATTCCTGGTCGCCGCCGCCTTCATCGGACCGGGAACCGTCACGACGGCGAGTGTGGCCGGGGCCGCTTTCGGCTATCAGCTGGCCTGGGCGATCCTGTTTGCCATCCTCGCCACAATGCTGCTCCAGGAAATGGCCGCCCGCCTCGGGCTGGCCAGCGGCCTGGGGCTGGGCGAAGCCATTCGCATGAGCTTCGACGCTCCGATGCTGCAATTTCTGGCGGTGGGGCTCGTGGTGCTGGCTATCGGTTTTGGCAACGCGGCCTACCAGGCCGGCAACATCACGGGTGCGGCACTGGGGCTGGCGGCCCTCAGCGGTATTGCACCGCCGGCCTGGGCGCTGGTGGTCGGCGCGCTGGCCAGCGTACTTCTTCTCAGCGGTGCCTATCGCGTCATCGAACGTCTGTTGATCGCGCTGGTGGCCGTCATGGGAATCACATTCCTGGCCACAGCTGCGCTTTCCATGCCGAAACTGGGTGCACTGACCCACGGTCTGATCCGGCCGGACATCCCCAAGGGGGGATTGTTGACCACGCTGGCGCTCGTGGGTACCACCGTGGTGCCCTACAACCTGTTTCTGCATTCCAGCGCCGTGCAGGAAAAATGGGGTTCGATTGCCGATACCTTGAGCGCGGTCAAGCTGGCACGGCGCGATACCGTGATTTCAGTGGGTATCGGCGGACTTGTCACGCTTGCCATTCTGGTGACCGCGTTTCC
>JASFQN010000164.1:0-5650 GCA_050115425.1 Gammaproteobacteria bacterium
TGCCATGCTCAAACCCGGCGCACCCCTCTCTGTCTCTCCCCTCGCAAGCAAGGGGAGAGGACGTGCTTTCTGGCTTTGGTTGGTAAGAGAAAGGCCCTCTCCCTTCCGACAGGAGGGGGGAGATGGAGGGGGGGTGCCGCAAACGAAGCTGCCATGCTCAAACCCGGCGCACCCCTCTCTGTCTCTCCCCTCGCAAGCAAGGGGAGAGGACGTGCTTTCTGGCTTTGGTTGGTAAGAGAAAGGCCCTCCCCCTTCCGACAGGAGGGGGGAGACGGAGGGGGGTGCCCCAAACGGAGCTGCCATGCTCAACCTCCGCGCATCCCTCTCGGGAAAGCCGGACGCGCGCGGCACAGGGAGAACCGCACCCGGCATTCCTGGCCCCTCGAAAGCAAGGGGAGAGGACGTGCTTTCTGGCCTCGGGGGTTAAAAGAAAGTACGCCTTTCCGCCAACCGCACAAGAAAACACCCCACCCTGGGAGCCGGGTGGGGTGTTTCGTTCCACGGGCCTCTTGTAAGGCCCGCCTGCCTTACAGCCCGGATGCGTCGAGGAAGTCCTCGTCGTGCGGGTTGCCGCTGGTGTTGGCAAAGCCGGCCGTGCTTTCGTCGGCCTGCAGCAGCGCCTGACGGGTATTGGCAAACGCACTGCCGTCCTCGGCCTGCGGATGGCTGGCCAGGTACAGCGCGATGGCGCCGGCCACATGCGGCGTGGCCATGGAGGTGCCGCTCATCGTGGTGGTGCCGCCGCCCTTGAGCAGCGAGAGAATGTCCACGCCCGGCGCGGCGATGGCCACTGGCGCCGAGTTGTGCGACGTCCAGCTCGCGCTCTGGGTGCCGTAGTTGGACCAGTAGGGCCAGTCGTCGGCATTGCTGGTGGCGCTCACCGTGATCACCGCGTCGTCATAGGCGGCCGGCGTGGAGGTGGCGGCATCCGCGCCGCTGTTGCCGGCGGCAATGGCGAACACCACGCCCGCGTTCTTGGCGTTGCAGATCGCGCGGTGGAAGTTGTCGCTGCCGGTGAAGCCGGAGCTGGTGCAGGTGCCGGTCTTGGAACCGCTGCCGCCCAGGCTCATGTTGGCCACCACGGGCTTGCCGATGTTCTGCGCGTACTGGGCCACCCAGTCGATGCCGGTGATGATGTTCGACGTGGAGCCGGAACCGCGCTTGTTGAGCACCTTTACCGCGTGCAGGGTGACGCCCGGCGCCACGCCCACCACGTCGATGTTGTTGTCGATGGCGCCGATGGTGCCGGACACGTGCGTTCCGTGGCCCTCGTCGTCATCCCAGTCGGCCGCACAGCTTCCGCCCTTGCAGGTTTCCACGGCGTAACCGTCACCGATGTGCGCGGCCAGGTCCGGGTGGTCGGCGTCGATGCCCGTATCGATCACGAACACGTCGATGCCGGCGCCGGTGTTGGAGTTGCCGTCCGCGCCGATGCGGCTGATGCCCCAGGGCACGGTCTGGCCGGTGCTGCCGCCGCCACCGCCGCCGCAGGTTTGGGTGGCGTGGCAGGACTTGAAGGTGTGCATCTCGCCGTCGAACGACACGCTCAGCACGCGCGGATTGTGGCGCAGGCCGTTCAGCCGCCCTTCGGGAATGCTGGCGGAAAAGCCCGAGAACACCGCCCCGTAGGTGTGCGTGGGCTGAAAGCCGTTGTGGCGGGCGAAATCGGCCGCCGCCATGCGGTTGGCGGCCGCGGCGCGGCCCGCCGGCGCCTTGAGCGACACGATGACATTGACGAACCGGGCGTTGCCGGCGGCGAATGCAGGCGCAAGCGCGCCCGAGAGGATCAGCGCAAGCGCTGCCTTTCTGAAGGTCATGATTGGATTCCCCCTGATCATTGTTGTATCAGCACAACAGGTTGTGCCGGTATGGTTGACGTGCGTTTCCCAGGCGCACGGGGACCAGCCTAGCCAAGGGGGCGCCATATTCAAGCCCCGGTCGCGAATTTGGGACACAATGACAAAGCCATTTTCACTGCCACTATATCTTGTGAGCCGCCCATATAGAGCGCGTTGCTGTCAAGCCACAGTGGTTTGCAAGGAATATTTCGTAACCCATTGTTTTAAAGGTAAAGAATTGCCTGGAATTTTTCCATTTTTTGCCTTGACAGGTCCCGATTACGCGCCTACAGTTACACAACCATGACACAAGATGTTGTGTCGGGATATAAACAGGTTTTCCACAGGAAATTCACGGAAGAAGGCACGCCAGAGCCGGGGGGATCGGAAGCTGCGCTGCCGCATTGACCGTCCGAAAACAACAAACCGCGTGCGCGCGCGTTGCATTCAGCCCACGGATCGCGCGCTGCCCGGTACTCAAGAGACCATGGAGACGCCGCAACATGTCCAGTAACGCCGCCGAGATCGCCAATACCTCCGTCCGCGAGATCCCTGTCCAGGAAGCTTCCGCCGATATCTGGGACAAGAAATACCGCCTCAAGGCCAAGGACGGAACGCTCCTCGACCAGACGGTGGACGACACCTATAAGAGAGTGGCGCGCGCGCTGGCCGACGTGGAGCCGGAAAAAAAGCGCGAGGAATGGTACGAAAAATTCCTCTGGGCGCTGCGCCGCGGGGCCATTCCCGCCGGGCGCATCACCTCCAACGCGGGCGCCTGGGAGCACAAGCCGGCCACTTCCACCATCAACTGCACGGTGTCGGGCACCATCCGCGATTCCATGGACGACATCCTCAACAAGGTCCATGAGGCGGGGCTTACGCTGAAGGCGGGCTGCGGCATCGGCTACGAGTTTTCCACCCTGCGCCCCAAGGGGGCGTATGTCTCCGGCGCCGGCGCCTACACTTCCGGCCCGCTGTCCTTCATGGACATCTACGACCGCATGTGCTTCACGGTGTCTTCCGCCGGCGGCCGCCGCGGTGCGCAGATGGGCACCTTCGACGTGGGTCATCCGGACGTGCTGGACTTCATCCGCGCCAAGCGCGAGGACGGCCGGCTGCGCCAGTTCAACCTGTCGCTGCTGATCACCGACGAATTCGTCGAGGCCGTGAAGAACGACACCGACTGGAAGCTCGGCTTTCCGGTCACCGAATCCGAAGTCGAGGCGGACGGCCTCGACCTCAATGATCCCAGCCAGGTGGTGTGGCGTGAATGGCCCAATGCCGAGGGCTACGTCAGCGACGACTCGGGTCTTGTCGCCTGCAAGATCTACAAGACGCTGCCGGCCCGTCGGGTGTGGGACATGATCATGACCTCCACCTACGATTTCGCCGAACCCGGTTTCGTGCTCATCGATCGCGTCAACGAGATGAACAACAACTGGTTCTGCGAAAACATCCGCGCGACCAATCCGTGCGGCGAGCAGCCGCTGCCGCCCTATGGCTCCTGCCTGCTGGGCTCGGTGAACCTCACCAAGTTCGTGGTGGACCCGTTCACCGACAAGGCGCGGTTCGACTGGGAAGAGTTCCGGGAGGTGGTCAAGGTTTTCACCCGCATGCTGGATAACGTGGTGGAGATCAATGGCCTGCCGCTGGGCCGGCAGCGGCATGAAATCGAGCACAAGCGTCGTCACGGCATGGGCTTCCTCGGCCTGGGTTCCACCGTCACCATGATGTGCATGAAGTACGGTGAGCCCGCGTCGGTGGAGTTCACCGACCGGGTGGCGCGCGAGCTCGCGGTGGCAGGTTGGGAAGAGGGCCTGGAGCTGGCCAGGGAGAAGGGTCCTGCTCCCATCATGATCGAGGAATTCACCGTCACCCCGGAAATGCTGCGCAAGCGCCCGGAGATGAAGGCCGACGGCTACAAGGTCGGCGACAAGATTCCCGGGCGCCTGTTGCACGCTCGTTACAGCCGTTACATGCAGAAGGTCGCCGAAGTGGCGCCGGAACTGGTGGACCAGCTCGCCGAGGAAGGCGCGCGCTTTACCCACCACAGTTCCATCGCGCCCACCGGCACCATCTCGCTGAGTCTGGCGAACAATGCCTCCAACGGCATCGAACCCTCGTTCGCGCATCATTACTTCCGCAACGTGATTCGCGAGGGCAAGAAGACCAAGGAAAAGGTGGACGTCTTCAGCTTCGAGCTCCTGGCCTACCGCGCATTGGTCAATGCCAGGGCCATGCCGTATTCGGACAAGGAAGACGAGAAGCTGCCGGAATACTTCATCACCGCCGAGATGATCACGCCCAAAGAGCACGTGGACATCCAGTCGGCGGCGCAGAAGTGGGTGGACTCCTCCATTTCCAAGACGGCCAACGTGCCCACCGATTATCCGTACGAGGACTTCAAGGATATCTACCTGTATGCCTACGACAACGGATTGAAGGGCTGCACCACCTTCCGCTTCAACCCGGAAGCCTTCCAGGGCGTGCTGGTCAAGGAATCCGACCTCAAGAACACCACCTACCGCTTCCAGTTGGCGGACGGTAGCGTGATCGAGGCCAAGGGCGACGAGGAAATCGAATACGACGGCGAAATCCACACCGCCGCCAATTTGTACGATGCCTTGAAGGAGGGGTATTACGGTCGTTTTTGAGGATAGAGGCATGGGATCGGATCTGGTCAGAACCCTGCAACCACCGTACTACGCGGTGATCTTCAGCTCGGTGCACACCAACGAGCACGACGGCTACGATCAAATGGCGGCACGCATGGCCGAGCTTGCCGCTCGGCAGCCGGGCTTCCTGGGCATGGAAACCGTCAAGGAAAACGGCACCGGCATCACCGTCTCCTACTGGAAGGACACCGATGCCATCCAGGCCTGGAAGCGCCAGGCCGAGCACCGGCTGGCACAGCAGGAAGGTCGCGAGCGCTGGTACGGCCAGTACCGGTTGCGGGTGGCCCGGGTGGAGCGGGACTATGGCTTCGACAAGCGGGCACCGCAGGCAGACGAAAAGAGACGTGAAACAGTCAAAGAGTGAGCCGCCCCAACCCGCGCAGAACGTGCGTTCAATGGGGGGAGGAGACCGGTAAGCCCACCCACTTACCCGTCTCCCGGCGCGGGGCAAGGCGGCTCGCTCACCCGACGCAACAACTGAAACAACAGGGAGGCCGCACCCAAAGGTGCGCCAACGAGAGCAGAGGTAGAACGGACATGGCAATCAAGATCGACAAGAAAATCACCGAATACAGCGTGGCCCGGCCCGAGGACAAGGCCGAAAAGCCGGCGGTGAAGGAAGAGAAGGGCGTCGCCAGGGGCGGCAACAAGGTCATCCAGATGCACGAAAAGCTGGAGCGGCCGGACGAACTCGTGGGCTCCACCTACAAGGTCAAGACGCCGGTCTCCGACCACGCCATGTACATCACCATCAACGACATCCTGCTCAACCCGGGCACCGACCACGAGCAGCGCCGCCCGTTCGAGATCTTCATCAACTCCAAGAACCTTGACCACTACCAGTGGATCGTGGCGCTCACGCGCATCATCTCCGCCGTGTTCCGCAAGGGCGGCGACGTCACCTTCCTGGTGGAAGAGCTCAAGGCCGTGTTCGACCCGCGCGGCGGCTACTGGAAGCCGGGCGGCAAGTTCATGCCCTCGCTGATTGCCGAACTCGGCGAAGTCATCGAGCGCCACCTCACCAAGATCGGCCTCATCCAGCCCGAAGGCCTGGACGAATACCAGCAGCAACTCGTCGAACAGAAGCGCGCCGAATGGGAAGCCCAGAACGCCCAGAAGGACGCCTTCGCCGAACAG
>JASFQN010000165.1:0-5643 GCA_050115425.1 Gammaproteobacteria bacterium
CTACCGGAAGGATTCGAACGAGATGGAACCGCCACGCCCCACCGACCGCTGACAAGCGGCCCTGGCGCGCAGCCGGGGAACTCAAATTCAACGCTGCCCAACTCCCGGGACATCGGGCCTCCCTGGTCCGTCCTTGTTATTGAAATGGCGACGCATTCCCAAATATTGGCAGTATAGGTGAATATCCCGCTACGGCCACCCTGCCGTACCTTGCGGAGCAGCATCGGGGCCCGTTCTGGCCACCCTGAGCTGCCTGGAATGAGTCCAGACTCATGCCGCCATCCGGAGGAATACTGACCAGGCGGCTGAAATTTCCGGAATTATGGGAATTGCATACTTGCCAAACAGGTGTATGCTTAACTTCAAATGTTGTCATTGGATGCTGCAAACGTAGATCCACCTGATTGCCTCCCCGGCAAGGCGCCCTTCTCTTTCTCTGGTGCCGGGCCATGAAACCCACCGACATCTCCAACCCCGACTATTTTCACCGCGTGGTGGACTGCCAGTGGGGTTGCCCGGCGCACACCGACGTTCCCCAGTACATCCGCCTGATCGCCCAGGGGCGTTTTACCGACGCCTACATGCTCAACCGCAAGACCAACGTCTTTCCGGGCATTCTGGGGCGCGTGTGCGACCGGCCCTGCGAGCCGGCCTGCCGGCGCGGACGGGTGGACGACAAGCCGGTGGCGATCTGCCGGCTGAAACGCGTCGCCGCCGATCTGAAGGACGACGTCCGCGATCTGCTGCCGGAGGTGCCCGCGAAGAAGAACGGCAAGCGCATTGCCTGTGTGGGGGCCGGCTGCGCCTCGCTCACCGTGGCGAATGACCTGCTGCCGCTCGGCTATGAAATCGTGATGTTCGAGAAACAGCACGAGCCGGGCGGGTTGATGCGCACCAATATTCCCGCCTTCCGCCTCCCGCCCAGGGTGCTTTCCGACGAAATCGCCATGATCGTCGAACGGGGCGTGGATCTGCGCCTGGGGGCGCCGATCGAGAGCATGCGCGAGCTGCTCGCGGAAGGCTTCGATGCCATCTTTGTGGGCAGCGGCGCGCCGCGGGGCAAGAATCTGGAGATCCCGGGGCGCTACGACGACAAAGAGCACCTGCACATCGGCATCGACTGGCTGGAATCGGTCGCTTTCGAGCACACCAGGGCCATCGGCAAGCGCGTGATCATCATCGGCGCGGGCAACACGGCCATGGACTGCTGCCGGACGGCGCTGCGGCTGGGCGCGGAAGACGTAAAGGTCATGGCGCGCAAGCCGCTGAGCATGCTCAAGGCGTCCGACTGGGAGCTGGAAGAAGCCATCGAGGAAAACGTCGACATCATCCCCTGCTATTCGCCGAAGGACTTCGTGATCGAGGACGGGCGGATCAAGGGCATGAACTTCGAGGTGCTCGAATATCACGAGGAAGACGGCAAGCTGAAATCCCGCGTGGTCGAGGAAAAGTTCCTGCCGGCGGACGATGTGATCCTTGCGATCGGCCAGGAGAACGCCTTCCCGTGGATCGAGGACGACGTCGGCATCGAGTTCGATCGTTGGCACGTGCCGGTTGTTGACGCAAACACCTTCCAGTCCACCCGCGAAGGGGTGTTTTTTGGCGGCGATGCCGCCTTTGGACCCAAGAACATCATCTGGTCGGTGGAACACGGCCATCAGGCGGCCATTTCCATCCACAAGTACTGCCAGGGCGAGGACATGGCCGACCGCCCGGCGGATGAGATGCTGCTCAGCAGCACCAAGATGGGCATCCACGAGTGGAGCTACAGCAACAGTTTCGACGGCGCCACCCGCCGACTGGTGCCGCACGTGAGCCTGAAAGAACGCTTCAGGAACATTGATATCGAGGTGGAACTGGGCTTTACCGCCGAAGAAACGGAGGTGGAAGTCGAACGCTGTCTGAATTGCGACATTCAGACCGTATTCTTCGCGCCCAAGTGCATAGAGTGTGACGCCTGCATAGACGTGTGCCCCACCCACTGCCTGACAATTACAGCGAATGGCGAAGAAGCCGATCTGCGCACGCGCCTGAAGGCGCCGGCCGGGAACCTGGAACAGCCCTTGTATGTTTCCGCGCCGCTGAAGCAGACCGGCCGCGTGATGGTCAAGGACGAGGATCACTGCGTGCATTGCGGGCTGTGCGCGGAGCGCTGCCCCACCGCTGCATGGGATATGCAGAAATCCACGCTCAGGGTCGCCTATGCCGGCGACGATGACAGGGAAGTAACGCCACAAGGGCGCACGGGTACGAAATGAAAAAGCGCGTCAATGATTTCGTGATCAAGATCGCCAATGTCAATGGCACCGGCTCGGCGAGCGCCAACGGGCTGTTGATGAAGGCGATTTTTCGCATGGGCATCCCGGTGGTGGGCAAGAACTTCTTTCCCTCCAACATCCAGGGCCTGCCCACCTGGTTCGAGATTCGCGTGAGCAAGGACGGCTACCTGGCCCGCTCCGGCCGTGTGGACCTGATGGTGGCCATGAACGCCCAGACCTACGCCCGCGACCTGGCGGAAGTGGAGCCCGGCGGCTACCTGATTTATGACTCCACCTGGCCGCGCAACCGCCAGCTTGTACGCGATGATGTGACCATCATCGGCATTCCGCTGGCGGAGCTGGTCAACAAGGAATTCGACAACGTCCGCGCCCGCATTCTGATGAAGAATGTCTGCTACCTGGGCGCGCTGGCGGCCCTGATCGATCTGGACATGGCGATCATCGAGCAACTGCTCAAGGAAACCTTCGCGGACAAGCAAAAGCTGATCGACGGCAACCTGAAGGCGATCAAGCTGGGTTACGACTACGCGAAAGGGCACTTCAACTGCCCCCTGTCGCTGAAACTCGAACCCATGGATGCAACGAAGGATCACATCATGGTGGACGGCAACACCATGGCGGGGCTCGGCTGCGTGTATGCCGGCGCCACGGTGGGCGCCTGGTATCCCATCACGCCTTCGACGTCCCTGATGGACGCTTTCAAGCAGTTCTGCGGGGAATACCGGGTGGACCCGGAGACCGGCAGGCACCGTTATTGCATCGTGCAGGCGGAGGACGAACTCTCCGCCATCGGCATGGTGCTGGGCGCGGCCTGGAACGGCGCACGCGCCTTCACCCCGACCAGCGGACCCGGCATTTCCCTGATGAACGAGTTCATCGGATTCGGTTACTACGCGGAAATCCCGGCGGTGATTTTCGACGTGCAGCGCGTGGGGCCCTCGACCGGCATGCCCACGCGCACCCAACAATGCGACCTGATGATGGCGGCCTATGCCTCCCACGGCGATACCCGTCATGTCGTGCTCTTTCCGGCGGATCCGGCGGAATGTTTCTACTTTGCCAGAGAGGCCTTCGATCTGGCCGAGCGGCTGCAGACGCCCGTGTTCGTGTTAAGCGACCTCGACATTGGCATGAACGACTGGATGGTGCCGCGGATCAAGTGGGATGCGGGTTACGCTCCGGATCGCGGGAAGGTGTACAGCAAGGAAGAGCTGGCGGAGATGCAGGTCTTTCATCGCTACACCGACGTCGACAACGACGGCATCTGCTATCGCACCCTGCCCGGCGTGCACCCGAAGGGTTCCTATTTCGTGCGCGGGTCCGGTCACAACCGGCGTGGCGGGTACACCGAAGACCCCGATGAATACCAGGATGTGGTCGACCGCCTGCGCCGGAAGCACGACACCGCCAAGACACTGGTTCCGGCCCCGGTGGTGAAGCAGAAAAAGGGCGTGAGCAACGCCATTGTCTCCATTGGCAGTTGCGACGGGGCGGTGCGCGAGGCCATGGACATCCTGGCACGCGAAGGCACCGAAGTGAATTACCTGCGGGTCCGAGCCTTTCCGTTCAGCGAGGAAGTCGAAGACTTCCTGGAACACCACGACCGAATCTTCGTCGTGGAGCAGAATCGCGATGCGCAATTGCGTTCGCTTTTGCTGATTGAAACCGAAGTCGAGCGGAAGAAACTGATCCCGCTTCTGAATTACGACGGCATGCCCATCGATTCCCGCTGCATCGTGGAAGCCGTGAGCAAGGCCCTTTCCGAGAGCGCGGTGGCGTGACGAGCGAGGCAAGCAGCGCATGAGCTTTATCCAGAAACCCCGGGTCCTGCATACGAAACTGCCCAGAAACGGGCTGGGGCTGACCACGCGCGACTACGAAGGCAGCATGTCCACGCTGTGTGCGGGCTGCGGTCACGACTCCATCACCGCCGCGCTCATCCAGGCCATGTGGGGCCTGGACGTCGAGCCCTATAAAGTGGCCAAGATGAGCGGCATCGGTTGCTCCTCCAAGACAACCACCTACTTCCTGAGCGATGCCCATGGCATCAACGCCGTGCACGGCCGTATGCCCTCCATCGCCACCGGGGCCGAATGCGCGAACCGGGACATGATCTATATCGGCATCTCCGGTGACGGCGATTCACTGTCCATCGGACTCGGCCAGTTTGCCCACGCGCTGCGCCGCAATCTCAACATGCTCTACGTGATCGAAAACAATGGCGTCTACGGCCTGACGAAGGGCCAGTTCTCCGCCTCGGCGGATGTGGGCAGCAAGGCCAAGAAGGGTGAAATCAACCAGCAGCCACCGATCGATCCGGTAATCACCGCCCTGACCATGGGCGCCACTTTTGTGGGCCGGGGTTTTTCAGGTGACAAGGAACAACTTGTGCCGCTGATCAAGGCCGGCATAAGGCATCGCGGATTCGCGCTTCTGGACGTGCTTTCGCCCTGTGTGACATTCAACGATCACGAGGACTCCACGAAGAGCTACGCCCACACGCGCCAGTTCTACCATCCGGCCATCCATGCCGATTTCATTCCCACCAGCAAACCGATCCGCGCCGCCTACGACGCGGGCGAGGCCATGCCCGTGGAGCTCCACGATGGCAGCACGGTGCTGCTGCGCAAGGTGTCGGAGGATTACGACCCGACGGACCGCGAAAGCGCCTACACCTACCTGCACGCGCATCAGAAGAAGGGCGAGATCGTGACCGGCCTGCTCTACATTGACGAGAGCAAGCGGGACTTCCACGAGATCAATGAAACGGTGGACGGGCCGCTGCGCGATCTCCCCTACGAAGACCTCTGCCCCGGTGGCGAAGCCCTCGACGCAATACAGGATCGGTATCGGTAGGTTCCCGGCTCCCGAAGCCGAGTGGAAAAGCCGCCCCCTTCGACGGAAGGGGGATTGAGGGGGATGCCGGATACCACCAGGGCCAATCTGTCCTCCGGCGGCTCATCACGCACCGGGGTATGGGCACCCCTCCCTGTCCCTCCCCTCCTGCGGAAGGGAGGGAACCGATTTCATGCCCCGAGGGCCAACAGAAAGCCCGCCCGTTTCGGCAGGAGGGGTGCTCCAAACGAAGCTGATGCAATCAAGGCGGCGCTCTCTTACGGTAGCGAACCGGTACTGGTCCGCGCCTTGAAGCGAGCATTGGATCAGTTGAAAAACGCACGTGGCCGAATCCGAAACCAGGCTGCCACCACCAGCGCGCCGAACAGCGTATAGACGGTCACAAAGACCCAGCCGGGAAGCCGGTAGTACAACAGGGTTTCCACCCAATGGGCGATGAAACCGCCTGGATAGACGGCATCCCCGGCCCGCGCACGCAGCACCATCTCCCAGCGGGTCAGCGGACAGA
>JASFQN010000166.1:0-5626 GCA_050115425.1 Gammaproteobacteria bacterium
TGCCAGCACCAGACCCAACAGCCCCCCGGCAACGCCGGTCAGTCCGGCTTCGACCAGCGCCTGCTGGAACATGACCCGGCGGGTCGCGCCCAGTGCGCGACGCAGGGCAACCTCGCCCGACTGGCGGAGAAAACGCGCCAGAAGCAGGCCCACGGCATTGAGCATGCACACGGCCAGAAACAGGAAGGAAAGTCCGACCAGCGCACGGCTGTCATTGCTGACTACCTTGTTGTAGGCCAGCCATTGGGTGACGTTGCGAAGATGGTTGTTGAGCGGACGGGGAAAGCGACCCAGGGCTTTCTGTCCGCGGACGTAGTCATCCAGAAAGGCGTGGTAGGCCTCCCGGTCCGTCGCGGTCGGCAGTTCGACCCAGACCTGTATCCAGACGCATTCCGAATTGAGATAACCCTGGTAGGTATCGGTCTTGCCCGCCCCCCAGCAACTGTTGTTTCCCGCGCTGTGCAACTGCATGGGTTCGGTCAGGCTGAAAGGAATGTAGACATCCTCCGGTTCGCCGAAGTGGTCGTTTTCCAGATCATAGAACTTCGGCGCGGGCGCCCAGTGGTCGAGCACGCCAACGACCCGGAAACGCCGCCCCGCCAGGGTGATTTCCCGGCCGACACTGTCAGCACCGCCAAAGAGTTTTTCGTTGGTCTCCCGACTCAGCACCACGACCTGCTCGGCACTACTGTCTGCACTTGCACTCCAGGCGCTGCCATACAGGAAAGGCACGTCGAACATCTGGAAAAAGTCATTGAAGGTGTTGCGCGAGACCACCTGGTAGGGTTTCAGATCGGGGTTGTCCGGCTGCAAGGTCAACGCCGAAATGAACTCGGCCACCTGGCGAGTGGCGCGGTGTGCACGGACCAGCGCCGTGGCGTCGCGGTAGGTCAACTGGGTGGGCGGCTCGTCAGGCTCGCGGTATGGCCGGTGCGGATCCCAACTGTCCAGTTGCACGGCGTAGAGCTGGTCACTCTTGCCGGGAATCGGATTGCTGGACATGCCGTGATGAATCGCGAACATGGTGGTCGCCACGCCGACGCCAATGCCGATGGCACAGACGATGAGCGCACTCAGACCCCGGTGCCGCCGCGTTGCCCGCCACGCCATGCGCAAATGATAGGCCCACATCACTGCAATCTCTCGGCAGCGACGGTGGTTTCCGCCGCCCCCGATCCAGTGTCCATCACGCGGCCATCGAGCACGCGCACACAACGTTGCGCCCGTTCGGCGAGTTGCGGGTCGTGGGTGACCATGACAATGGTCGTTCCCCGCCGGTTGATCTCTTCAATCAGATCCAGGACCTGCGAGGCCATGACACTGTCCAGGTTGCCGGTGGGTTCGTCCGCGAGCAGCAATCCCGGCTCGCCGGCAAGGGCACGGGCAATCGCCACGCGCTGCTGCTGGCCGCCCGAAAGCTGGGCGGGCAGATGCCGGCGGCGCGAGCCCAGGCCGACGATATCCAGCGCTTCACCGATCCGACGGTCGCGCTCGGCGGTCTTGAATCCGCGATACCGCAACGGCACGTCGACATTCTCGTAGACATCGAGATCCGGTATCAGATTGAAGCTCTGAAATATGAATCCGATCCGTTCGTTGCGAATCCGCGAGCGGATATCGTCATCAAGTCCGCTGACGTCGTTGCCATCGAGGAGGTAGCTGCCTTCGTCAAACGACTCCAGTAGCCCGGCAATGTTCAGGAACGTGGTCTTGCCGGAACCGGAGGGCCCCATGACGGCCACGAACTCGCCGCTCCCGACTTCAAGATCGAACTCCCGCAAGGCATGTGTACGCACCGTTTCGGTGTGAAATACCTTGCTGACATTTTTCATTACAAGCATGGAGGCCTCCCGGTCAGTGGGTGACGAAAACGGTATCGGCACTATCGAAATCGCTGGTGTCGGAGATGATGATGCGATCGCCTTCCCTGAGTCCGCCCAGAACCTCCACGTCGCTCAGACTGGACGCGCCGACCGTAATTGGCGTGCGGGTGGCCACCCCGTCGCGCACCACGTAGGCCACGCGGCCACCGCCACTGTCGAGAAACGGGCCGCGCCGAACCATCAACACGTTGTCGCGGGCGTCAAGCAGAATCCGTACCTGCACTTGCTGGTTCTGCTTCAGGCCACTCGGCTGGGGATCGGAAAACCGCACGCGACCCACCACCTGATTGGCCTGCACTTCCGGTGACACGGCAACGAGTTTTCCCGGATAGTGGTGGCCACCCTGGGTGATTTGCGCATCCAGGCCCAGGTTCAGGCCGTCGGCATAGCTTTCCGGGATGGCGATGCGCACATCCAGGCGGGAAAGATCCACCACCGAGAGAAGGGCTTCATTCGGCGTGACCGCGGCTTTCTCGGGCACCGCCAGATTGCCGACCACACCATTCACCGGCGAACGGACGCGCAGGTTGTCCACCCGACGCCTGAGGTCATCCACCAGCAGGCGCTGGCGCTTGACCTTCAGGCCTTCGGTGCGCACATCGAAATTCAGCCCTTCACGCTCGAGTTTCGACTCGGCCAGGGCATGATCGTAGTCAAGCCTGGCCGCAGCCAGTGCATCTTTGGCCTTGGCGTAGTCGTGCTCGCTGATGACGTGATATTTCCATGCGGCCTCGGCACGCTTGAGCTCTCGCTGCGCGGCTTCCAGCTTCACATTGGCGAGATCCACGTTCTCCTGCGACTGCAGCGCTGCCTTGCGGGCGTTGATGCGGGCGCGTTCCAGATCCGTTTCCATGCTGCGCAGGGTGGACTGCTCCTGGTCGAGCCGGTTGCTCAACTCAGGGCTGTCGATGACCGCGAGCACCTCATCCTTGCTGACCGGATCGCCGGCTTTCACACGGAAAGTCACCGTGCCCCGAACATCGCTGTACAGACTGGGGCTGGCCGCCGCAACGACCTTGCCGTCGACAGAGACATCCCGGACGAACCGGCCGCGGGTGACTGTTGCGATTCGCAGCTTGGCTGCCGACACGGCCTGTCCGGAACGCGCCCAGCGATGGATTGCCGGGTACGCGGCCACAATGAGGGCGATCATGGCCGCGGCTGCACCAGCCAGCCAGAGGTGGCGCCGGCGGCGGCGCGGTGCATTGTCCAGGGGTATGTCAGTCGCGGCCGTGTCCCGGATGCCGACGACCTTCTTTTCACGCGATGGCTGCATTATTTTTCCTGCGCACAAACCAGGGGATGACGCGGCCTCCAGGCCGCGCTGTCTCATCTAGGATGCGCGGGGCGTGTGAAAGGTTGGTACGCAGTGGGCGGGAACCCGGCGGACAGGTCCGTAGACGGCAGCGAGGCGAGTGTTCTACTCCACGGGACGGACCATCGGCAGGTCGAGATCCACCACCTCGGGATCGGAATGGGGTCCGCCGCAATTGCTGAACGCCCGTTCTGTCATCCCCCGGGCCTTGAGCCAGTCGGCCATGACCGGCCAGTACCTGTCGGTGAAGTGCACGGTGCCATCGGCTTCCCGAACGAGGAAGGAATGACGGCCGCCGTGGATGGTGATCAGTCTGATGTCGGCATGCGGGGTCTTCGCAGCTTTGTCCACGGCCGCCCGGCTTGCCGCGTAGGGCACGTTCTGGTCGTGGTCGGCCAAAAACCAGAGCACTGGAATTCGCAATCGCGCCGCAGTCCTGGCCGGCTGCAAGGTGACATTCACTTTCACTCGCTGCCACCAGCCGGTGTCGACCGTGTGCCAGTCGCCATAGGTGGCGGGGAACCATGGCCGGGTACGCGCCTCGTCGAGCAGATGCTGCGCCTCGTCCAGCGAGCCATCGCGCCTCGCCAGCGTGTGCAGGGCCATCCAGAAGCGGCCCGCCGGCCGGATGTCACTTTCCGCGACACCGTCGGCCCGCCAGTCACTCTGCCGCTCATGCAATGTCACCGGTCCTACCGACAGCCCGGGGCCGGCCCGCTGGATGAGAAAGCGCACGCGGGGGTTACGCGCCGCGACTCGCGGTGCATACCAGCCGGACTGGCTTGAAGAATGAATGCCCAGGCGCGTGGCATCCACCTCCGGCTGCCCGGCCAGCCAGTCCACCGCGGCGGAAAGATCGTCGGCAAGGTCAACATAGCTGGCGCTTCGCCAATCACCCGGGGACTCGCCCGAACCCCGCTTGTCATACGCCAGCACAGCAAAGCCCAGATTGGTAAAAAAATCGATCCATGGGCCGGCAAAGCGGGTTACGGGGCCCGAGCCATGAGCCAGCACGACCGCCGGCAGATGCCTGGCGCCACGCCGCGCCACAAACAGACGACCAGCGAGCTTCAGACCGTGGCTCGTGAAGTGCGCCGGCCGTGAGTCGGGTTGTGCCACCCGGCTCGCCGTCCGTTCGGTGCCATCGGGGCCTGCCCAGGTCATCACGCTGCCATCAGCACCGAAGCGCAACCTGATACCGGACGGCACCAGTGATTCGATCGCATCGTCATGCCGCTCGAAAAGGCCGCCCAGCCGGTTTCGCCAGACATCCATATAGAGCAACCGGGACTTGCCCGCCTCATCCATGCGCCCGCCGGCAATGCAGGTCCCATCCGGGAACCGGTAGGTCCCCTGATAGGCCGCCAGATACGATGTGTCGAAACCGGACCCCCAGGCGGCGGGCGCGAGCGCCCCGATCAGGAGCAACAAGGCCGTCTTCCGCATCTCTCCGCCCCCTGTCTGCGTGCTCACCCCAGAGCGTAGCAGGCCCGCCGCTTCCCGGCAGACGTCTCCCTGAGCGGGCAGTCTATGCTTGTCATGAACAACCAGTGGGGTCACCGATGCGAAGACAATTGTTGTTGATGCGGCACGCAAGGGCCGAGGATCGGGCGGTATCCGATTTCACTCGCAACCTGAGCCCGCACGGGCGTCGGCAAGCGACCATGCTCGGCGAGCACATGGCCGGCCGGGGCTGGCGACCCGATTGCACACTCTGCTCGCCCGCACTACGGGCCGTGGAGACCTGGGATGGCTTGCGGGAAGCACTTGCTACCGAACGCCAGCCGCACTTCATCAGGTGCCTGTACAACGCCACGCCGGCTGCATTGCTGGCGGAACTGCGAAGGGTCGACGAAACCGCGGGCACCCTGCTCGTCATCGGACACAATCCTGGCGTGGCCTTGCTGGCCAGCGCTCTGGCCGCCCCGAACTCCGAGCCGGCGGCCCGCGAGCGTCTCTCCGGTGGTTTCCCGGCCGCCGCGATGGCCGTATTCGAGGTGGACGAACAAACCTGGGCCGATCTGGACGAAGGCCGCGCCCGGCTGATCGAGCTCGTTGATCCGGAAAATCGTTACTGAGTGAGGGGAACGCAACCCCACAGGCAACCTCTCCGTGGCCTGCAGGAAAACGCACAAGGAGGACACCATGAGCAAGGCGATTCGCTTTGAGGAACAAGGCGGGCCCGAAGTTCTCAATTGGACGGAGGTGGACGTGGGCGAGCCCGGCGAAGGTGAGTTGCGCCTACGGCATACCGCCGTGGGGCTCAACTTCATTGAAATCTACCAGCGAAACGGTCTCTACGCCATGGAACTGCCCAGCGGCCTGGGCATGGAAGCCGCCGGGACAGTGGAAGCCGTGGGAGTCGGCGTGACGGCGTTCAAGCCCGGCGACCGCGTTGCGTACGGTTTCGGTCCGACAGGCGCCTATG
>JASFQN010000167.1:0-5616 GCA_050115425.1 Gammaproteobacteria bacterium
CGTCGACCAGTCGCTTTCGTCCCGTGGCTTTCTACGCAGACGCCACGCTTCTCGAGGTGGAGATACTCACCGGCCGCACGCACCAGATCCGTGTGCATGCGGCAGAGTCCGGTCATCCTGTGGTTGGCGATGACAAGTATGGCGACCGGGAAGTGAACCGTCACTTTCGCAAGCTGGGTTGCCGCCGCATGTGCCTGCACGCCCAGCGGCTGGGTTTCGTGCGGCCCGGCACGGACGAACGACTGGAGTTGTCGGCTCCGCTTGACGGGGCTTTCCGTCAAGTTCTGGACCGCCTGGAGGCGGAGCATGAATAGACGCTGGAATCTGCTGGTGCTGGATTGGGATGGCACGGTAGTGGATTCGGCTGCACACATCATCCATGCCGTGCAGACGGCCTGCCGGGATGTATCGCTGCCAGTGCCGGCGGCCGAGGCCGTGCGGGCCAGTATCGGGTTGGGGATGCGGGAAGCCTGGGCCCGTGTGGCCCCGGAGGCCGGGGAGGCCGACTACGCGCGGTTCCTGGCGGCCTACCGGGAGCGGTTTCATGCCGGTATGGACGGCGCCACCCCGGATCTTTTTCCGCGGGTCGGCAAGGCAATCGAGCATCTGCGCCAGGCCGGGTACCTGCTTGCGGTGGCGACCGGCAAGGGTCGGCGCGGTCTTGACCGCGCCTTGCGCGAGACCGGACTGGAACGGTTGGTGGTGACCAGCCGCTGCGCGGACGAGGCCTTCTCCAAGCCGCATCCGGGCATGCTGGAACAGATTCTCGACGAGTTGGGCATGGACCGGGCCGAGGCGCTCATGGTGGGCGATACCGAATTCGACCTGATGATGGCCGCCAACGCCGGCGTGCTCTCTGTGGGGGTGACCTGCGGCGCCCATCCGGCGGACCGGCTGGCCGCCTGCGGCCCGCTGGCCTTGCTCGACTCGCTGGCGGACCTGCCCGCCTGGCTGGAGAGCGACGGGTCAGGGCAGATCAAGGCCAAATCGGCGCAGGAGAGAGGCGAGTGCGATCAGCGGTAGGCCGGTGAGCGCGCTGGGATCTTGATTGTCGATGGCATTGAAAAGTGTGATGCCGAGCCCCTCGCACTTGAAGCTGCCCGCACAATCGAAGGGGCGTTCAGACTCGATATAGCGGTGGATTTCGTCCTCTGTGAGCGCGCGGAAAATGACTTCCGTGTGGTCCAGAACTTCGTGATACTCCCCGCTGGCGGCATCCCGAACGCACAGCGAAGTGTGGAAAGTCACGGTCTTTCCGCTGCTCGCGCGCAGCTGCTCGAAGGCTCTGCCGGCGTCACCGGGCTTGCCGAGCAGGCGACCCTCAAGTTCAGCCACCTGATCAGAGCCAATGACCAGCCCGCGGTCCAGGCGTGCGGCCACCGACGCGGCCTTTTCGCGGCCCAGACGGGCCGCCAGCGCCATCCCGCTCTCACCAGGGGCAGGCGTCTCATCAATATCCGCGGGGATCACCTGGAACGGAATCCGGAGTCGTTCGAGCAACTCGCGGCGATAACGGGAGCCGGACGCCAGAATGAGGGGTCGGTCTGAATTCATGCGATGGTCCTGACAGGGGCGGATTCGGGTTTCGCAAGGCTGCGGGAAGTCGTTCCTTTCGTCAATCGAAGGTCCCGCCGTGCTTGCCAATCGGCACCACTCAGCGCAAGGCACCGGCGCGGGCAGGCATGCGGGCGACGCCCTTCGCGGTTCCGCGTTGCGGGCAGGATCGGAGGTGGGGCACGAGGCTGCCGCCGCCAACCCCGTCGGGGTCCCGGGGCGGGTAAAAGCTCACCGACTGTGCGTGTTGCCGTGCGAACTGGGAGGTTCCCAAGAAAAACAACAGCTTGGCCGAGGATTTCTTTTGACAGCACTCCCGGGGAGACGTAATATTGCACGCTTATGTCGTGCCCCCTGCCGGAGTCCCTGGATGTCTATCGGCTGGCCCGTGAGCGATCCGGGCTGACGGGCGATCTGGCTGTCCGTTCGATGCCGCGTCTCGCGGAGATGGTACTTGCTTCGAACGAGTTCGCCAGTGTGAGCCTGAATTTTGCCATGGAAGAGGGTAGCGGCCTGTGCCGGATTACGGGACGCGTGGCCTGCGGGGTGACCTTGCGGTGCCAGCGATGCCTTGAACCGGTAGAGGTCGGCGTGGAATCCGTCATCGATCTGGTCGCCGTGCGGGACGATCGCGAGGCGGGTCGGTTGATGAGCGACGGCGAACCACTGCTCACGGCCGATGGTGTCGTGGTGACGGCAGAACTGGTGGAAGACGAGTTGATACTGGCGCTGCCCGTGGTGGCCTTGCACACGAGCGGCGCGGAATGCGGAAAGCTTGCCCGTCGGGTCGAGGAGAGCCGGCCGACGGAAGAGCCCGCCAGGAAAAATCCCTTTGCGGTCCTGGCGGAGCTGAAGCGGAACAAGTAGCCGGCCAGCCGGCCTGTTTTTGATACCTTGTCTGGAGTTTGATAATGGCTGTTCAGCAGAATCGAAAGACGCCCTCCAAGCGTGGCATGCGCCGAGCCCACGATAGCCTCAAGGGTCCGACCCTGTCGGTGGAACCCACGACCGGTGAAACGCACCGCCGTCATCACGTGAGCCCGGACGGTTACTACCGCGGTCGCAAGGTCGTCAAGACGCCGGCCGAGGCGGGCGACGCAGAATAAGCAGAAATCGCGGCGGGCGGGCGCCTGTGGCGCCCGTCTTCCGTTTCGGGGCCGGCTCTGCGGGGCCGGCCATGGTGGAGGCAATGGGGTAGCACGCCCGGAAGGACGATGAGTCAACCGCTTACCATTTCGCTCGACGCCATGAGTGGCGACCACGGTCTGGAGGCAGTGGTTCCCGCGGCTCTGGACATGGTGGGCCGGCATCCCGAACTCGAACTCATACTGGTGGGCGACCGCGAGCGCATCGAGCCGATGCTCGAAGGCGTCGATGCGCGGCTTCGCGACCGCCTGCCGATTCAGCACGCCAGCCAGGTCGTGACCATGGATGAGCCGCCTTCTCAGGCACTGCGTGGCAAGAAGGATTCATCCATGCGCGTGGCGATCAACCTCGTCAAGGAGGGACGCGCGGCCGCCTGTGTCAGCGCTGGCAATACCGGAGCCTTGATGGCGACGGCGCGTTTCGTGCTCAAGACCATCACGGGTATCGACCGGCCGGCCATCATTTCCGCCATCCCGTCGGTGGATGGCCATACGCACATGCTCGACCTGGGCGCCAATGCCGATTGCACGCCGGAGCATCTTTTCCAGTTTGCCGTGATGGGCTCGGTGCTGGCGACGGCTGTCTACAACATCGACAATCCCGCCGTGGGTGTCCTCAACATTGGCGAAGAGGAGATCAAGGGGAACGAGCGCGTACGCCAGGCGGCACAACTGATATCCGAAAGCCACCTCAATTACATCGGATTCGTGGAAGGCAACGACATCTTCTCGGGCCGCGTGGATGTTGTGGTGACCGACGGTTTTGTGGGCAATGTGGCGCTCAAGACCATGGAAGGCATCACCAAGATGATCGGCTCGTTCATTCAGGAAGAATTTTCCCGCAACTGGCTGAACAAGCTGCGCGCACTGGTGGCCATGCCCGTATTGCGTTCGCTCAAGCGTCGCCTCGACCCGCGGCGCTACAATGGCGCCAGCCTGGTTGGGCTGCAGGGGATCGTGATCAAGAGTCACGGCAGTGCCGATTCGGTGGCTTTCGCCAATGCCATCGGGATTGCCATGCTGGAAGTCGAAAAACAGGTGCCGGCGCGGATCGGCCATTTGATTGAAACTCAGTTTTCAGAGAGGCAGGCAGTTTGATGTATTCACGTATTGCGGGCACCGGCCGTTGCCTGCCGGACAAGGTCCTGACCAATTTCGATCTGGAAAAAATGGTCGACACGTCGGATGAATGGATCCGGGCCCGCACCGGCATCGAACGCCGTCATATCGTCGCCGACAACGAAACGAATCTGGATATTTGCGAAAAGGCCGCACGCCAGGCAATGGAAGCCGCCGGCGTGACGGCGGACGATATCGATTTCGTGATCGTGGGCACGACCACGCCGGATCAGGTTTTTCCCAACATGGGCTGCCTGTTGCAGGATCGCCTGGGCATTCACAACGGAGCGCCGGCGCTTGGCATCGAGGCGGCCTGCACGGGCTGGATCTACGCGCTGAGCATTGCTGACAAGTTCATCCGTACCGGCGCGGCGAAGCGCGCGCTGGTCGTTGGCGGCGAGACGCTCTCGCGCATCATCGACTGGAAGGATCGAACAACCTGTGTGCTGTTCGGCGACGGCGCTGGCGCCGTGGTGCTGGAAGCATCCGAGGAGCCCGGCATCATCAATACCCATATCCACGCTGATGGTGCTTACAAGGATCTGCTCTATTTTCCTTCCGGTGTGTCCAAGGGGTTCAACGATCTCAAATCCGGCAAGGATTTCGTTCAGATGCGAGGCAACGAAGTGTTCAAGGTGGCCGTCACCACGCTGGGTCGGATTGTTGACGAGACCTTGCAGGCGAACAACCTCAGCAAGGAGGATGTCGACTGGCTGATTCCGCACCAGGCGAACATTCGCATCATCGAGGCCACGGCGCGCAAGTTGAAAATGCCCATGGACAACGTGGTCGTGACCGTGCAGGACCACGGCAACACTTCGACGGCTTCGGTGCCGATGGCGCTGGATGTGGCTGTGCGCGACGGACGTGTCAAGCGCGGCGACATGCTGTTGCTGGAGGCATTCGGCGGCGGATTTACGTGGGGGTCAGCGCTGATCCGTTATTGATCGCTTGGCTGCAGATTCCCGGGACAAGAAAGGAGGCTTCGGCCTCCTTTCTTGTCTGCACTGAAGGTCGACGACCCGGGAACCGGGATGCAATCTGCGTGCGGCCGGTATCGGGGTGAGAGGCGGGGTTCCCGGATTCCGCTTCGCTGCATCCGGGCTATATTGATCTGGCCTTCCCGGGAGAGGGGCGCGTGGAGCCTGGGTCAATGCAGCCTGGATGGAGCCACGCGAACTTCGGGTCACGGTGTGTAGCCTGGCGGATTGCCGAACTCCGCACGGCGCCAGCCGCCCTGCATTTATTTGATGCCCCGCCGACGCGCTGCCACCCGTCTTATGGCTGCGGCGGATTGTCCTGCTGGTCGGAGTCATCGGAATCGCTGGCGCTCTTGCCCTCGGCCTGCTTGATCTGCGCGTCCATCCTGGCCTTTTGCTGTTCCATGGTCTTGTTGACATCCTTGGCCTTCTGGATGTCCTTCATCTGGGCGTCGAGAATGGTCTTTTGCTGCTGCTTGTGGCCGCTGTCGGCGCTGTTCTTCTGATCGTTGCTGCTGCCACAGCCGGCGAGGGCAAGCGTGCAAAGCAGGGCGGTGATGATAATCGCAAAGCGCATCTTCTTTCTCCCCATGATTTGAACGGACCCTGCAAGTATAGTCCGTTGCTGCGTGGTGCCGTTCGATCCGGTCACATCCCGGGCGGAAGGCCGGTCAGCGGACCAGATTGTTCATCTGAAGAATGGGCATGAGGATGGCCAGTACGATCAGCAATACCACCACGCCCATGATGAGTATCAGGAGCGGTTCCATCAGGCCCAGCATCGTGCCGATGAGTGATTCGATTTCACGTTCCTGGTT
>JASFQN010000168.1:0-5604 GCA_050115425.1 Gammaproteobacteria bacterium
GAAGCTCAATGCCATCGACCTGGAATTCAGGGGCAAGAATGTGTTGCTGGTGGACGATTCCATTGTCCGCGGTACGACCTGCCGCCAGATCATCGAAATGGCCCGGGAGGCGGGTGCCCGCCGCGTGTATTTTGCCTCGGCGGCACCGGCTGTACGCTATCCCAATGTCTACGGCATCGATATGCCGGCCGCCAGCGAGTTGATTGCCCATGGCCGCAGTGTCGAACAGATCTGTGAACTGATCGGCGCGGACCGGCTGATCTACCAGGATCTTGACGACCTCAAATACTGCGTGAGCCGCGGCAACCGCGATCTGCACAACTTCGACGATTCCGTTTTCTCCGGCCACTACGTTACCGGTGATATTTCCGAGGGGTACCTGCGCCGGCTCGAGCAAGACCGTTCGGACGCGGCCAAGGCCTCTCGCGAGAGCGAGCTGGAAACGGTCGACGTGCACAACCACGACTGAGGCGCCGCATGGCCCGCCAGGCTTTACCGGCAGTGCGCGCGCGACGCCTGCTGCTGGAATGCCTGCGGGCGGGTCTGGCGGCAGTGGATGGTGCGGAATGCGTGCGGCGTCTGCTGGTTGCCGAACCCGACTGGGGGGCACCCTGGCTGGTGGCGGTGGGCAAAGCGGCATCTGCCATGAGCCATGGCGCGGTTGCAGCGCTTGGCGAAACATTCCGCGGCGGTCTGGCAGTCATTCCAGCGGGAGCCGGTGAGAGGCTGCCGGACGTCATGGCTTGTGTCGAAGGCAGTCACCCCCTGCCCGATGAACGCAGCATGGCCGCCGCCAGGGCGGTCCGGGAATTCCTGCGGACGCTGCCTCCCGGTGCCCCCGTGCTTTTTCTCATTTCCGGCGGTACATCGAGTCTTGTCGAATTGCCCGCCTCCGGGCTGACGCTTGCCGAAGTGCGCCGGGCCTGGCAGTGGTTGCTTGGCAGCGGCCTGGATATCGGCGCCATGAACCGGGTGCGCACGGCGCTGTCCGCCGTGAAAGGTGGCGGGATGGCCTGCTGGCTGGAGGGCCGGAAGGGGCGAGTGATCGCCATCTCGGACGTTCCGGGCGATGACCCGGCGCTCATTGGGTCCGGGCCGCTGCATTCTGCAAAGACCGGTGCCCTGCCCGAACTCCCGGACTGGCTGCAAGCCATGCTTCGCAAGAGTGGGCGGCAGGTACCCCCGGCGCCTCCGATTCCAACGCGCATTGCGGCCGGTCTGGATCAGGCAATGGCCGCTGCCGCGCGGGTCGCGGAGGAGGCGGGGGAGCACGTGGCGATCCATGAGCCCCGCCTGACCGGGGAGGCCGCCGCCGCGGGTCGGGCCATCGCCGCGCAGCTTGTCCGTGGTGGCCCGGGAGTTCATATATGGGGCGGGGAACCTCCGGTGCGTCTGCCGGCATCGCCGGGTCGTGGCGGTCGTTGCCAGACACTCGCGCTGGCTGCTGCGGAACGGCTCAGCGGACGCGACGATGTATTGCTGCTCGCGGCTGCCACGGACGGTGTGGACGGCAACTCTGATGATGCCGGAGCACTGGTGGATGGCGGCACGCTCGAGCGGGGATCGCTGGACGGAGACAGCGCCTTGTCGGCCATCGCGCGGGCAGACGCCGGAAGTTTCCTGGCGGCGGCGGGGGATCTGGTGCACACCGGCCCCACCGGGACCAATGTCACCGACCTGGTGATAGGCTGGAAAGCTCAGGCCTGAGAGTGTACCGGTACGCCGGAGTGGAAGCGGAATACCGGATCCGGCGTGGAGACCAGGTGGGCTTCCCGGGTCGCGAATGCCTCGATGCGGGCGGCGATGGGGCCGGACGCGTATTGCTCCGCCAGTTCCAGGTAATGGGTGAAATGCCGGGCTTCGGAGTGACACAGCCCGGCGTAGAAGTCGGCCAGTTCACGATCCAGGTGCGGAGACAGTCTGAGGAAACGTTCGCAGGAGCGCGCCTCGATGAAGGCACCGATGATGAGCGCATCCACCAGCCGGTCCGGTTCGCTGCGCCGCGCGACCGCATGCAATCCGGCGGCATAGCGTCCGCCCGCGAGGTGCCGGTGGGCGATGCCGCGTTGCGCGAGAATCTTTTGCACCTGCTCGAAATGCCTGAGTTCTTCACGCGCCAGGCGTGACATGCGCCAGATCAGAGCCGGCCGATCCGGATACCGAAACATCAGGGCCAGAGCGGTGGAGGCGGCTTTCTTTTCACACCAGGCATGATCGATGAGCAGGATCTCCTGCTCGGCAAGGGCCGCGTCTATCCAGGCATCCGGCGTGGCGCAGGCCACGAACTCTTCAGGCGTGGGTATCATGAGGCGTTTTCCAGAACCTCGAGCCGGCATTCGCCGCCGCGACAGCGCAGTACGCTGCCCTGCTCGTACCAGTCGCCGAGCACGATGCGCTGGGCGTCGAGGCCGTCCACGTTCACCGCGTGCACGGCCGGGCGGTGCGTGTGGCCATGAATGAGCCGACGTACGTTGTGGTCGCGAAAGGCCTGTGCGACTGCCTGCGCATTCACATCCATGATGGCGTCGGCCTTGCCAGTCTGTGCTTCCCGGCTCTGGCGCCGCGCCTCGGCGGCAAAAGCGCGCCGCTTCTCCACGGGCTGCGCCAGGAAGGCCGCCTGCCAGTCCGGATTTCGGACCTGCTGGCGAAAGGCCTGGTATTCGTGGTCGTCAGTGCACAGGGTGTCACCGTGCATGAGCAGGGTGGGTTCGCCATCCAGTTCGATCAGCGCGGGGTCGTCGAGCAGGCTGAAGCCGGTGCGTTCGGCGAAGGCCGGTCCCACCAGGAAATCGCGGTTGCCGTGCATGAAAAAACCCGGCACGCCGCTGTCGGCGAGTTCGCGCATCGCATCCATGACCCTGGCGTGGTGCGGGTCCGGATCGTCATCGCCGATCCAGGCTTCGAACAGATCACCGAGGATGTAGAGGGCCGCGGCCGACCGTGCTTCGCCGCGCAGGAAGGTCAGGAAGAGTTCGGTGATCGCCGGGCGCGCGGAATCCAGATGCAGGTCGGAGACGAAAAGCACGGTTGCCGACTCAGTCATGGACGATCACGGCATGTGTGATGATCACGGGCTTGACGGGCACGTCCGCGTCCAGAGGGCCCGCCTTGCCGGTGGGTACCGCGGCGATCTTGTCCACCACGTCCATGCCCTTGGTGACGTCGCCGAACACGCAGTAACCCCAGCGCGACATCTGCGGGTCGAGGCTGTCGTTGTCCTTGAGGTTGATATAGAACTGCGACGTCGCCGAATGCGGGTCTTTCTGTCGCGCCATGGCAATGGTGCCACGCCAGTTGGGCAGGCCGTTGCCGGATTCGTTGACGATCGGCTTGTGGGTCTTCTTTTCCTTGAAGTCGGGTGTGAATCCCCCGCCCTGGATCACAAAGTCCGGCACGACGCGATGAAAGATGGTGCCGTCGTAGAAACCTTCCTTCACATAACGCAGGAAGTTGTCCACGGTGATCGGTGCCTTGTCGCGCTCCAGTTTCAGCTCGATATTCCCCATGCTGGTCTCGAGCCGCACCACGGGATAGGGGCTGGCGTCGGCAGGGGCGCCGGGCATGCCGAGCAGCAGGGCAGCGGCGAGGAACATCAGAGTCGTGATTCTAGGACGCGTCATGTGCGGCTCCCGGGCATGATTGTCAGGGCCGCAATGATAACCGCCGAAAGGGCCTGGCCGGAAATTCCGTCTTTGTGGGCAGGTGGGGCTTTGGGCTAAGATTGCGCGCCATGACCGCCGCCACTGTCCGCACCCGCTTTGCTCCCAGCCCCACCGGCATGCTGCATCTGGGCAATGCCCGCACGGCGCTGTTCAACGCACTGGTAGCCTGGCACGCGGGCGGCGAGTTCATCCTGCGCGTGGAGGACACCGACCGGGAAAGGCACCGCGAGGATCTTTTGCCTGCGATTTATCGCGACCTGGCCTGGCTCGGTCTGGAGTGGCAGGCAGGGCCGGATCGTGGCGGGCCATCGGGCCCCTATCGGCAGGCAGAGCGAGGCGAGATTTACCGGGAGGCTTTCGCGAGGCTGGATGGCAAGGGGCTTGTCTATCCATGCTTCTGCAGCAAGGTCACGCTGGAGGCGGCACGCCGGGCCCAGCGCGCCGCGGGCCGGCCGCCGCGTTATCCCGGTACCTGCGCCGGTCTCGATCCGGCCGATGCGCGGGACCGGCTGGCGCGCGGCGATGAGGCCACATGGCGGTTCAGGGTCCCGCAGGGCCGCGAGATCGTGTTTGACGACCTGGTGCGCGGCGAGCAGCGATTCGGGACCGACGACATCGGCGATTTCGTGATCCTGCGCACCGATGGTTCGCCGGCCTTTTTCTTCGCCAACGCCGTGGATGACGCACGCATGGCGATCACCCATGTGCTGCGCGGCGAGGATCACGTTGCCAATACCCCACGCCAGCTTCTCCTGCTGGAGGCCCTGGAGGAACAGCCTCCGCGTTATGGACATGTGCCGCTGGTCGTCGGGGAAGATGGCGGCCCGTTGTCCAAGCGCTCGGGCAGCCTCGGGCTGGCTGAATTGCGCGCGGAGGGTGTGCTGCCACTGGCTCTGGCGAACTATCTGGCCCGCCTCGGACACTCCTACGCCGAGGAGGGATTCCGTACCGACATGCGGGCCCTGGCCCGGGATTTCACGCTGGAGCGTCTGGGCCGTTCGCCGGCCCGCTATGACGCCGGTCAGCTCCAACACTGGCAGAAGGAGGCGATCGCCCATCTCGACACGGCGGATCTGTGGCAGTGGTTGCGCGAAAGCGAGGCGGGCAAGACGCTGGCTGAACGGGTACCCGCCGGCTCGGAACAGGCATTTGCGGACGCCGTCAGGGATAATCTGGTCTATCCCAACGATGCGTTGCGACTGGCCGAAGCGGTATTCGCGCCGGTACCGGCGCACAGTCCCGAAGCCGAGGCCGCGCTTGTCGAAGCCGGAGCGACCTTCTTCGAGCGTGCGCTGGAAGTGGCAGAGGGCTCTTACGATGATTTCCGCGCCTTCGCCAAAGCGGTGGGGGCGCTCACCGGCACCCGGGGACGCGGGCTTTTCATGCCTCTGCGTGCGGCGTTGACCGGAGACGTGCATGGTCCGGAGCTGGCCCGGCTCTGGCCGTTCTGGACCAGGGACATGATTCGCAGCCGGCTGCGGGCCGCCGCGGCCGCCAGCCAGGAAACGTAGGCAACGATGCTCAGACTCTACAACTCACTGACCCGCGAGAAGGAAGACTTCCAGCCCCTGGACGACCGGCGCGTGCGCATGTATGTGTGCGGGGTCACCGTTTACGACTATTGCCACGTGGGTCACGCACGCTGTTACATCGTGTTCGACACCATCGTCCGGTATCTGCGGGCCAGTGGTTACGATGTCGAATATGTGCGCAATATTACCGATATCGACGACAAGATCATTCGGCGCGCGGCTGAAAACGGGGAACCGATTGATGCGCTGACCGAGCGCTTCATTGCCGCAATGTACGAAGACTTCGATGCCCTGGGCATCGCCCGGCCCGACGAGGAACCGCGCGCCACCCGCTATATCGCCCAGATCATTGGCATGATCGAGCGCCTGGTCGAGCGGGGCAGGGCCTATGCCGCGGACAACGGCGATGT
>JASFQN010000169.1:0-5532 GCA_050115425.1 Gammaproteobacteria bacterium
GAAGATGTAGTCGTGCAGCTTGGCAGTCACCCTGTCCAGCATGGCCTTGTCCTTGTCGGACAATTTGTCATAGAAGGCGGGATTGCTGATCACGCTGGTGATGAAGGGCAGATGATCGGCAAAGATCATGTATTTCTGCACTTCATAGAAATGCATTTCCTCGATGGCAAAGATCGGATTGACCTGGGCATCGACCATGTGCAGTTGCAGGCCGCTGTAGACTTCGGAATACGGCATCGGGGTGGGGTTGGCGCCATAGGCCTTGTATTCGTCCAGCAGCAGGGGCGAGACCATGGTGCGGATTTTCACGCCCTTGAAGTCGGCCGGTGTATGGATTGGCTTGTTCGAGGTCCACACCATCCAGCCTTCCTGGTACAGGCCCATCAGCTTGAGCTGCTTGGCGCGGTAGGACTGGTCCAGCAACGAGAGGACCTTGTCGTCCGACAACACCTGCTTGGTGATTTGTTCGTCCTCGGGGAACAGGAAATGCAGCGAGAAGAGTTGCACCTGCGGGATCACCGAGCCCAGATGGCCCGGCGAGGCCATGGCAAACTGCACCGCGCCGTTCTGCACCAGCTCGGTCAACTGTGCCGAGGTGCCGAGCGAACCGTAGGGGTAGACGGTCACCTTGATCCTGCCGTCCGATTCCTTCTCCACCAGTTGCTTGAACTTCTGCGCGTACTGATCCTGGACGCTCCCCTTGATTTCCTCGAGCGCGAATTTCCAGTGACGGGTCTTGCCTGCGCCGTTGTTGCCGCAGCCGGCGAGCAGCAGTGCCGCGCCGAGCAGGGGCAGTAGCAGGATGAGCTTTTTCATACGGATGACTCCCGGAATCTGCAGTTGTCTGAGCGCGCCGATGATTCGGATCTGGAAAGACTTCGAGCCTCTGGCAAGTCTCTCGGCGACAGCAGCCGGCTGCCGTGTGACAGAGCGCGGGATTTTGATCTGTCGCGTGCAAAGGAAAGTCTAACCCTTTATCCTGACGATCTCGAATTCAGGCGAAAATCCCGATGAAAAAAGAGAATCCGCCATCCAGACGCGGCCTCGTTGGGCATTTGTTGAGAGGGCTTTACTGGGCCGATCGCGTCATTTCCACGCTGGAAGACTGGACGCTCGCCGTCGGCATCCTGCTCATGGCCGCGGTGACGATTGCCAATGTCGTGGGCCGGAATATTTTCGGGCACAGTCTCGCGTTCGCCGAGGAAATCGATGAGATACTGATCGTGCTCGTGACCTTCATCGGCGTCGGTTTCGCGGCCCGCCAGGGGCGTCACATACGCATGACCGCGTTCTACGACCAACTGCCGCTCCAGTGGAAGCGCCGGCTCATGGTATTGATCACGGCTGGAACCGGGGCGTTGCTGTTCGCGCTTGCCTGGTATGCCCTGACCTATGTGCTGCAGACCCACTCGGTGGGCAGCGTCACACCCTCGCTGCAGATTCCGCTGTACCTGGTGTATGCCGCCGTGCCCGTCGGTCTTTTCCTCGGCGGCCTGCAATACCTGATGGCCGCTGTACGCAACCTCGTCGCGGACGAGCCCTACGTGTCGTTCAGCCGGCCCGACCGTCACGAAGAAGAAGCCACGCCCGGCGCGCTTTAAGGAATTCCGCATGCTCACCGCCATGATCATCGCCATGATCGTCCTGCTGCTGCTGGGCTTTCCCATGATGGTGCCCCTGCTCGCGGCGACCATGATCGCCTTCTGGTTCTATTTTCCGGGCATGGAACCCATGATCGCGGCCCAGCAGATGATTGGCGGCGTGCAACCGGCGGCCCTGATCGCCGTGCCCATGTTCATTCTCGCCGCCGATATCATGACGCGCGGCTATACCGCCAATCGTCTCCTCGACATGGTGATGAGCTTCGTCGGGCACGTGCGCGGCGGCCTGCCGATCACCACGGCCGCCAGTTGCACGCTCTTCGGTGCCGTCAGCGGTTCCACCCAGGCGACGGTGGTAGCCATGGGCGGCCCCCTGCGGCCCAAGCTCATCGAGGCCGGCTACACGGATTCCTTCGCCACCGCGCTGATCATCAACTCCAGCGACATCGCCCTGCTGATTCCGCCCAGCATCGGCATGATCGTCTACGGCGTGGTCTCGGGCACTTCGGTGGGCGAGCTGTTCATCGCCGGCATCGGGCCGGGCCTGCTGATCCTGGTGATGTTCTCGGCCTACTGCTACATCCTCTCGCGCTACTGGAAAATTCCCACCCGGCCCAGGGCGAGCTGGGGCGAGCGCTGGATGGCCATGCGCAAGGCCCTGTTCCCGCTGGGTTTTCCGGTCATCATCGTGGGTGGCATCTACAGCGGGCTGGTGAGTCCCACGGAAGCGGCGGCGGTGTCGGTGCTTTATGCGCTGATCCTGGAGCTGTTGGTGTTCCGTGCCATCAGTTGGCGTGACCTGCCCGATCTGGCCCGCTCGACCGGCATGATCACCGCGGTGGTGTTCATCCTGGTGGCGGCCGGGGCGGCGTTTTCCTGGGTCATTTCCTTCGCCCAGGTGCCCGACATGCTGGTGCACGACATCCTGCATCTGGACCCGGCGCATCCCACGGAAGTCCTGATCACGCTGTCCATCGTCTTCTTCGTGGGCTGCATGTTCGTGGATCCCATCGTGGTGATCCTGATCATGACGCCGATCTTCACGCCCACCATCAGCGCCGCCGGCATCGACCCGGTGCTGGCTGGCACGCTGGTGACCATGCAGGTGGCCATCGGCTCGGCCACGCCGCCCTTCGGCTGCGACATCTTCACGGCCGTGGCCGTGTTCCGGAAACCGTATCTGGACGTGATACGGGGCACGCCGCCGTTTATCGTGATCCTCCTTTCCGCGACGGCACTGCTGATCAGTTTCCCGCAGATTGCGCTCTTTCTGCGCGACCTGGCCTTCCGGTGAGCCGGACCATAGAGACCGCGAAAATACAAGACTGTTATCAACCGGCAGGGCGGCTAGAATAGCCCGCCATGTCCCGACGTTCCCGCGACATCCTCTCCGGCCTGAACCCTCAGCAGCGCGCCGCCGTCACCCATATCGACGGCCCCCTGCTGGTGCTGGCCGGCGCCGGCAGCGGCAAGACCCGTGTCATTACCCGAAAGATCGGCTATCTGATCGGTGAATGCGGCATTGCAGCGCACAACATCGCCGCCGTCACCTTCACCAACAAGGCCGCGCGGGAAATGAAGAGCCGGGTGAGCGAACTGGTCAAGGGCGAGCGCGCCAGGGGCCTGACCGTCTCCACCTTCCACACACTCGGTCTGCGCATCCTCCAGGTCGAGCACAAGCGCGTGGGCTACAAGCGCGGTTTCTCGATTTTCGATGCCGATGACAGTCGCAATCTGGTTCGTGACATCCTCAAGGCGGAAAGCCGCGACCTCGCCGGTATCGTGGACCAGGTGCAGTCACGCATCTCTTCCTTCAAGAGCGACTTGATCAGTCCCGATGTGGCGATCGCCATGGCCGAGGACGAGGAAGGCATGCGGGCGGCGCGGGCCTATGCCGAGTACGAACGCTTCCTGCGCGCCTACAACGCCATGGACTTCGATGACCTCATCGCCCGGCCGGTGCATCTCTTCGAGCAGGACCGCGAGGCCCTGGAGGTCTGGCAGAACCGCCTGCGCTATCTCCTGGTGGACGAATGCCAGGACACCAACGGCGCCCAGTACCGCCTGCTGCGGTTGCTGGCGGGCGCGCGGGCGCATTTCACCGTGGTGGGCGACGACGATCAGTCGGTCTATGCCTGGCGTGGCGCACGGCCGCAGAACATGGCCCAGCTCGGCCAGGACTATCCGCATCTCAAGGTGGTCAAGCTGGAGCAGAACTACCGCTCGGTGGGCCGCATCCTGCGGGTAGCCAACCACCTGATCGCCAACAACCCGCACGTGTTCGACAAGAAACTGTGGAGCGAACAGGGCGAGGGCGAGCCGGTGCGCATCGTGCCCTGCAAGGATGCCCAGCACGAAGCGGAGCGGGTGGTGGCCGAGATCATCCATCACCGGCTGAATAACCGGACGAGCTACGGCGACTACGCCATTCTCTACCGCAGCAACCACCAGTCGCGTCTTTTCGAGAAGCTGCTGCGCGAGCACCGGGTGCCTTATCACCTGAGCGGCGGAACTTCCTTCTTCGACCGTTCCGAGGTGCGCGATCTGGTGGCTTACCTGCGCTTGCTGGCCAATCCCACCGATGACGCCGCCTTCCTGCGCGTGGTCAATGTCCCGCGGCGCGAGATCGGCGCCACCACGCTGGAAAAACTGGGCGCCTATGCCGGTCCGCGCGGTGTCAGCCTGTTCGATGCCTGCTTCGAGCTCGGGCTGGCCCAGCAACTCCAGGAACGCGCCGTGGCCCGCCTGCGCCAGTTCGCCAGCTTCATCAGCCAGTTTTCCGACGAGGCCGAGAATGGCGATGTGGAGCCGGTGGGGCTGGCGAGGCGTCTACTGGAAGAGATCGGTTACGAAGACTGGATTTCGGAAAACGCGCGCGACCCGAAGCAGGCCGAACGGCGCATGGAAAACGTCGAGGAACTGTTCTCCTGGATGAGCAACATCGCCAAGCAGGACGGGGATCGCACGCTGACCGATATCCTCAACCACATGAGCCTGATGGACATGCTGGATCGCGCCGGCGACGACGAGCGTGGCGACTGCGTCAGCCTGATGACGCTGCACGCGGCGAAGGGCCTGGAATTCCCCTTCGTCTACATGGTGGGCATGGAGGAGGAGCTTCTGCCTCACCGCAACAGTGTCGAGGGCGACGCCGTCGAAGAGGAGCGCAGGCTGGCCTACGTGGGCATCACCCGGGCCCAGAAGGGCCTCACGCTCACCTATACCGGCAAGCGACGCCGTTTCGGCGAAGACATCGATTGCGAACCCAGCCGCTTCCTCGCGGAACTGCCCGAAAACGACGTGCAGTGGGAGGGCGGCCAGCGCGAAGTGAGTACCGAGGAGCGGATGGAAAAAGGCCGCGCCCACCTCGACAGTCTGCGCGGCCTGCTCGCCGACGGCTGAGTGACGCGCGGTCTAACCGCAACCGCAACCCGGTTCGTGCATTTCCGGTACGCAACAGGCCGCCCCGGCGGTGGGCAGATTCTCGGCCGTATCCTCACCGTACACGGGCACCGATCCCAGGGAATGAAACGACTCCCAGGCAATGCCCTGCGGGTCCAGGGTCCAATGCTTGTTGGAGCGGCTGTAGCAGCACGAGGCCTGCTCCTGGCTGGCGACCGGGGCTCCCGCGGCGGCGATTCGCGCGCCCAGCTCGTCAAGCTCTTCCGCGGCATCCACCTGCAGGCCGAGGTGATCGATGCCGCCGGCCTTGCCGCGCCGGGAAATCGCAAAATTGATCCGCGGATCGTCCAGCATCCATTTGGCGTAATCGTCCTTCACCACGGAAGGCTCGCCGCCGAACAGGCGGCTGTAAAAGGCGATGTTGGCGTCCAGGTCATCGACCGAGACGTGCACATGAAAACGCTTCATTGCTCTTCTCCGGCCGGCGGCGCGCAATCGGCGGCCTCCTCGCCCCGGCAGCAGTTTTCGG
>JASFQN010000170.1:0-5483 GCA_050115425.1 Gammaproteobacteria bacterium
CAAACCCGCACCCGGCGAAAGTCGCCGCGACCGACAAAGCCGACCCGACCTACAGCTATACGACCACGCCGCAACAGGTGTCCCCGCCGCCCCGGCCGTTGCAGGCCGAACCGGTACGCACAACCGCTTCCTCACCGGCGACTGAGACAGTCGCGCCCGTACACGTGGATCCCCTGACCATGGCGCTCGCCGCGTGGCTCGCCGGCACGGCGCTGGCGCTCTTGCGGCTGGCCGCGGCCGGCTGGATCAGTGTTCGCCGACTGGCCTCGCGGACTTCGGTGCACGGTGGCCCGGCGGCCGATTGCCTGGCGGAACTGCTGGCCGACAGCGGCCACGGGGCCGCGGTACGCCTGAGCACGTCCGACGTCCTGGACGGGCCGGTCTCGCTGCCCGGACGGGAAATCGTCGTGCCCGGCTGGTGCCTCCGTGAACTGGAGCCGCGTCAGCTGCGCGCCATGCTGGCACATGAACTCGCCCACTGCCTGCACCGCGATCCGGAATGGCAACTCATCGGCGCAGTCACCCAGGCCGTGTTGTTCCCTCAGCTCCTGCTCTCGCTGGTACGCCGCCGGCTCGAGCTGATCGCCGAGCTGTGCGCGGACGACTGGGCCGCCACACATCTGGGCGACGGCCGCGCACTGGCCGAATGCCTGGCCTCCTGCGCCGAACGGCTGCTGGCCTCGAAGCCGCCGGCGCTGACCACCGCCATGGCGGTGCCCCACTCACCCCTGCGCCAGCGCGTGACGCGCCTGCTGGCCCACGACCCGACGATCCAGGGAGAACCCGAAATGAAGACGCGACTCGCACTGTTCGCCGGCCTGGCGGCCTTCGCCCTCTGCGCCCCGCAACTGGCCGTGAGCGCGAATGCCGGCAATGGCAAATCGAAAAAGGTGGAAACGCTGCTGTGGGTAAATACCGGTGATCACCCCGGCTATTACAGCAATGTCAGCGGTCACAATGGTGTCTACGACATCGACTTCCGTATGGACGGCCGCTCGGTCAAGGCCCATGCGGAGGGGGTGGACCAGATCACCTTCAATGCCGACGAGAGCGACGTGGCCCACCTGGGCGTCGACAGCGCACTGAGTATCGAAACGACAATCGACGACACCACGCGCCGAATCGAATTCACGCCGGGCTCCGACGGCAAGGTGGAACGCAAGTATGCCGTGAATGGCAAGACGCATGCCCTGGATGTGGAAGGACGCCGGTGGCTGGCTCGCGCGATTCCGGACATGCTGCGCATCAGCGGACTCATGGCCAGGCAACGCGTTGCCAGCCTGCTGAAGAAAGGCGGACCGGACGCGGTGCTGGACGAGATCCACCGGATCCCGGGCGGACACGTGATCGCGACCTATGCGGAGCTGCTGGCCGACAAGAGCCCATTGAACGGGGCACAACTCGACCGCCTGCTGGATGAACTCGGCCGGGTGCCATCGGCCTATGAACTGCGGCGTTCACTGAGCACGATCTATGCCACGCAAAAGCCGACGGGCGAAGCTTTCAAACACTTCGTCAAGCTTGCCCACGGCATAACGTCCAGCTTCGAGATGCGCACGCTGCTGGAAACGCTGGCTGCACACGCGGGCAAGTCGGATGAATTTGCTCATGGCTACCTGGAACTGGCCGAAACCATCGATTCCAGCTTCGAACTGCGCCAGGCCCTTGCCGCCCTGTTGAACAACGCCCCGCCCCGCGTGGCGGCCAGGGCACTGGACTCGGCGGCAAGCAAGATCAGTTCGGATTTCGAATTGCGCCAACTGCTGGTCAGCTTTGCTCCGCGCGTGGGCGACTCCGATGCCCTGGCACAGAGCTACGCCAACGCCTCCAGGGACATCGGCTCGTCGTTCGAGCGGCGCAACGCACTGGTGGCCCTGGTCGAGCACGCGAAGCCGGGCAGGGGCGGCTGGCTGGCCATCCTGGACGCTGCCTCGGGTATCGGATCGGACTACGAACGCGCCACGGCGTTGGTAGACATGGCCGCGCAGCTGCCCGATGACAAGGAGGTGATCGCCCGCTTCAGGGCGGTAATGAACGATATCGGCAGCCGCCACGAACGCGAACGCGTGGAGGCCGCCTGGAAGAAAGCCCGCGGCTGAACCACGGCGGTCGCTCGCCCGGAGATGACAAGGCGGGCCTCTTCTCGTGCTCCCCTGAATGCGGAATGCGCGCTCGCGGTTGGCGCCCGGGATTGACTCACGAAACGTCCGCAGCGCAACGGCTGATTTGCCTGACGAGCCGATACGCAGCCACGCCAACGCGGCCCCCGGCAGGCGGAAAGGGAACCTCTGGTCGTGATTCTCTGAATGCGCGACCGAGTCGATTTTTTCTCTCGCGCGGCGAGAGGAGCGTGGCGTAGCAACGCTACACGAGCGACGAACAACACAGCGAGAGGGAAAAACTGGCTCGATCCTGCAGTGACCGGCGCTAGCGAACATTCAGAAAGGCGGAGCCTCTGACCCCGCCTGCCGGGGGCCGCGCCCGAGTCGGATTTGTCCGCTCGGAAGGCGCGGCGACCGCAGCGTAGCATCGCTACGTAAGCGAGGAGCAACGCGTCGAGCGGACAAATCCGGCCGGGCCCTCGCGGTTGGCGCCCGGGATTGACTCACGAAACGTCCGCAGCGCAACGGCTGATTTGCCTGACGAGCCGATACGCAGCCACGCCAACGCGGCCCCCGGCAGGCGGGGTCAGAGGCTCCAAACAGAAACCCCCGGGCCAAGGGGGGAAGGAGCGAACGCTCCGGCCCGGGGGTCCTGAAAAAGTGGATGTCGGATCAGACGCTGCGGCGGACTTCGTCCTGCCGGCGGCCGACATGTTCCTCAAGCTGGCGGCGCATGGCGTCGAACGCGTCGCGGATGGCGACGTAGGCATCCTCATTGCTCTGCTGCCGCCCCGCCTCGAACTCGGCCCCGGGCAGTGTCACGTGCACACGCGTGGTGAAGCGGTTGCCCTTCTGGTGCCCTTTTTCTTCCGGCTCGACCACGACCTTGCAGGAAATGATCTCCGGCGCCAGTCGGGCGATCTTTTCCACGTACTTGATGATGTTGGTGCGCATGGCCTCCGAGGAATCCATGCCATGAAAAGTGATGTCTGCTTTGAGTGTCATACTTCCTGCTTCCCGCATTGTTCCTGCAATCAGTCGTCAATTGCAGATTAGTGCGGGGCCCCGATTGGTGAATTGACCTGGATCAGCCTTTGATGCAGACCATCGGTGCAAGCCGCGCCACCTTGCGGGCCAGACCGGCCGTCTCGGCCGCATCAACCACCGCGCCGACATCCTTGTAGGCACCCGGGGCTTCCTCCGCCACGCCGCGCCCGCTGGGACTGCGAATCAGGATGCCGCGGGATGCGAGCTCGTCGATGACCTGCCGCCCGCGCCAATGGCGCAGTGCCTGGTGACGACTCATCGCCCGGCCCGCTCCATGACAGGCCGAGGAAAATGCCAGCTCGTCTTCCTGGGGGTTGCCGGCCAGCACATAGCTGGCGGTTCCCATCGAACCACCGATGAGCACGGGCTGGCCTGTTTCGCGAAACATTTCCGGCAGGTCCGGATGGCCGGGCCCAAAGGCGCGCGTCGCCCCCTTGCGGTGCACGAAGAGGCGCCGGGGGACACCGTCGACCACGTGCGTCTCTTCCTTGCAGGTGTTGTGCGAAACGTCATAGACCAGACGCAGTTCGCGGCCCGGAAAGAGCTCGGCGAACACCTTGCGCGTGAGATGCGTGAGAATCTGGCGATTGGCCAGCGCACAATTGACGCCTGCACGCATGGCCCCGAGGTAGTCGCGCCCCATGGCCGAGTTGATCGGCGCGCAGGCCAGTTCCCGATCAGGCAGCTCGATACCTGCATGTCTGGCGGCCAGCGCCATGGACTTGAGGAATTCCGTGCCAATCTGGTGGCCCAGGCCCCGCGAGCCGCAGTGAATGCTCACGATGACCTGGCCCTTCTCCAGGCCGAAGACCTGCGCGGCCCGGGCATCGAAGACTTCAGCGATTTCCTGCACTTCCAGGTAGTGGTTGCCCGACCCCAGCGTACCCATTTCCTCGCGCTGGCGTTGACGGGCGTGCGCCGAAACCTGCGCGGGCTCGGCACCCGGCATGCAACCCTGTTCCTCGATGCATTCGAGATCGTCCGCCACGCCCCAGCCGCGCTCCACCGCCCAGCGCGCGCCACCGGCCAGCATGGCCTCCATTTCACGATCGTCCAGAGTGATGCGGCCGCGGCTGCCAAGACCCGCGGGAATGGTGTGATAGAGCGCATCGGCCAGGCGGCCGGCAGCAGTGCTGACTTCGCCACGATCCAGGCCAGTGGTCAGTGCCCGCACGCCACAGGAAATGTCAAAACCCACGCCACCGGCGGATACCACACCGCCCTCGCCGGCATCGAAGGCCGCCACGCCGCCGATGGGAAATCCGTAACCCCAGTGAGCGTCCGGCATGGCGAAGGAAGCACGCACGATTCCGGGGAGCATGGCCACGTTGGTGACCTGCTGGTAAACCTTGTGATCCATGTCGGCGACCAGATCGCGCGTGGCGAAGATCACGCCAGGCACGCGCATGCCTCCGGTCGGCGGTATCCACCACTCCACGTCCGAGTGGCGTTCCAGCAGTGACAGATCCATGTCGCCTCCGTCGTCCGGGCGCGAGGGCTCAGACGTCCACGACGCAGCGGGCCTGCCAGAGGCCCTCGGGCGTGCGGCCGACGCCGAGTTCGGTCAGTGTCGCGCCCTTCACCTCGACGGCCGGTCGGTGGCGTGCAATATCAATGGCCTCGCCGCCGATCTCGCCGGTCAACCGATCACCCTCGATGCGTACCGAGAATCGGGAAAATAGCATGCGGCGCGTGGCCATCTCGAACACCAGCGAATTGATCCAGTCAAGGAAAAGAAAGTCGAGATCTTCCGCCTGGCAACGGACCGTCATCGTGGTGGTGGGATGCACCCGCGCCGGGTCGCAGATCGCGGCGGTCAGCGCCAGGGCGGCCTGCTCGAAAGCGGCGCCCGGCGTCTCGCCGATTCCGCAAATGCCGATATCGGCTCCATGCCGGAAATGCGCCCAGCGCGAGCGCTCCCGCAACCGGTGCACGCGGGCGGATCAGCCCGCCCGTGCCGGACGGGGTTCGGGACGCTCGCGGCGCACGTAGAAGCGCTCCTGCATGTCGTCCAGAACTTCGGTAATGCCGGTGTATTCCAGTTCCTCCATGGGCTGCATGGCCGCACCGAAGAAACCCTGCCGGCGGATTTCCATGGCCTTGCCGGCCACGTCATCGCGCACGCGGTCCCAGAACGGGTGGGCAAAGACGTCCTCCGGTTCGGTGAGCCGGCCGTCATGCACACAGAAGGCGGCACAACTCACGACCGGCGGGCCATCGAAATAGCTGATACCCGAATTCAGAGGAACCGGCATCAGCGGCATGTTGTGCGAACCGCGCATCCCGCCGGCCACCAGCGGTCCGATCGCATAAGGCGCGATGATCTCGCCGGTG
>JASFQN010000171.1:0-5439 GCA_050115425.1 Gammaproteobacteria bacterium
TGGACGACAAGAAGTCCAATGACCAGGTGGTGGTGACCCAATACCACGCCCGCCACATTCTGGTCCATCCCAACGAGCTGGTTTCCCCCGCCCAGGCCAGGCGCAAGATCGAAGACATCTACCGGAAGCTGCAGGCGGGCGGAGACTTCGCGCAACTGGCCAGGGATTATTCCGATGACCCCGGTTCGGCCGCGCAGGCCGGCGATCTCGGCTGGGCCACGCCGGATCAGTACGTGCCGAAATTCCAGGACGTGCTGACTCATCTCAAGCCCGGCGAGACCAGCAAGCCTTTCCAGACCGAGTACGGCTGGCACATCGTCCAGTTGCTGGGCACGCGTGAGGCCGACCAGACCAACGAAGTTCGCAGACAACGCGCCGAAAAAGCCCTGCGGGCGCGCAAGACCGAAGAACAGACCCAGCTCTGGCTCCGGCGACTGCGCGACGAAGCCTACATCGACATACGGCTGCCCGGCGCCGGCTGACACGTGGTTCCCACCGCTTTGACGCGACCGATTGCCGTCACTACCGGCGAACCGGCCGGCATCGGGCCCGACCTGGCCATTTCACTGGCAGCGGCACCGGAGGCGGTGCCCTGGGTCGCCATCGGGGACCCGGATCTGCTGCGCGAACGCGCGGATCAACTGGGCTCGCCGGTGGAAATTGACGAATGGCACGCGGGCGAATCAGCGCAACCCGGCGCGGGCAGACTGCTTGTAGTGCCGGTCGGACGTCGTGCCGCGACCGTCCCCGGCCGCCTGGATCCCGCCAATGCCGCCTACGTACTCGAGCTGCTCGACCGGGCGGTGGAGGGCTGCCAGGCTGGCGAATTCACGGCAATGGTTACCGCCCCGGTGCACAAGGGCGTAATCAACGAGGCGGGTGTGCCATTCACCGGCCATACAGAGTATCTTGCAGCACGCACGCACGCGGCGCGTACCGTCATGATGCTGGTGGCCGCCTCACTGCGGGTCGCGCTGGTAACCACCCATCTCCCCCTGCGCGCCGTCGCGGACAGCATTACCCCCGAGCGGCTGGAAACGACGCTGCGCGTCCTCAATGACGACCTGGTGCGGCGTTTCGGCATTGCCCGTCCGTCCATCCGGGTCTGCGGCCTCAATCCCCACGCCGGCGAGCAGGGTCATCTCGGCCGGGAAGAGATCGACGTCATCCAACCGGTCCTGCGGGCTCTGCGCGCCGAGGGCCTGCAACTCGAGGGCCCGGTCCCGGCCGACACCGCATTCACGCCTCAGCGGCTGGAAGATGTGGACGCGGTGCTGGCCATGTACCACGACCAGGGCCTGCCGGTACTCAAGTACGCTGGCTTCGGTGAAGCCGTCAACGTGACACTGGGACTGCCGCTGATCCGTACCTCCGTGGATCATGGCACCGCCCTCGACCTGGCCGGCAGCGGGCGCGCAAACGACGGCAGTCTTCGGGCAGCACTGCGCTGCGCCCACAAGCTGAGCCATCGCTGCCGAACGTGACGATGGAAGAACACCGTGCCCGCAAACGGTTCGGACAGCATTTCCTGCATGATCAGGGAGTGATCGACCGCATCGTGAAAGCCGTCGATCCGCGTCCGGGGGAACGGCTGGTCGAAATCGGGCCGGGCCTCGGCGCGCTGACACTGCCCCTGCTCCGCGCCGCGGGACACCTGGAAGCCGTGGAACTGGACCGTGACGTGATTCCACGGCTCAAGGAGAAATGCGCCGGTGTCGGCGAACTGATTGTGCACCAGGGCGACGCGCTGAAATTCGACCTTTCCCGTTTGAGCGCCGGGCCCGCTTCGCTGAGACTGGTCGGGAATCTGCCCTACAACATCTCCACCCCCCTGCTCTTCCGCTTCCTGGATCAGGCGACATTGATCCGCGACATGCACTTCATGCTTCAGCGGGAAGTGGTCGACCGCATGTGCGCCACGGCCGGCAGCCGTGCGTACGGTCGGTTGAGCGTGATGCTGGCGGCCCGCTGCCAGGTGGAACCGCTGTTCCGGATCGGCCGTGGCGCTTTCTCGCCGCCACCCAAGGTGGAGTCCGCCGTGGTGCGGTTGGTGCCCTGCCGCGAGCCCCCCTTTGAATACGGTGATCCGGCGCTGTTCGCGCAGGTCGTGCGCCAGGCCTTCTCGGCGCGGCGCAAGACGCTGCGTAACGCGCTCAAGGGGTTGGCCTCGGAGGCCGACCTGCGGGCGGCCGGCATCGATCCGGCGGCACGCTCGGAAACCGTCCCGCCGGAACGATTCGGCGCGCTGTCGGGTCACCTCGGCGCCTGAAGCTGGCGCGCCCCGGGCCGCTCCCTATACTGTGGGACAACAGGACAGCCGGGATATTCCCGGAAGCGGAAGGGGGATACCGATCCATGCCGAGCTATCAGCATCTACTCGTCGCCGTCGATCTCAGCGAGGCGTCCGACACCGTCGTGGAACAGGCCCGTGCTGTCGCCGGGGCATTCAACGCCAGACTCAGCCTGTTGCACGTGGTCGAATTCATTCCGGTGGACCCCGCGGGCGAGGCCTTGCTGCCGCCGCCCGTGGATCTGGAGCAGGAACTGCTGGACAGCGCCCGCGGACGTATTGGTGAACTGGCCCGGCGGCACGGTCTGGAGAGTACCCGCACGCGGGTCGAGATCGGCAATATCAAGTCCGAGGTGGCGCGCGTCGCCAACGAACTGGGCGCGGACCTGATCGTGCTCGGCAACCGCGAACGCCACGGATTGGCCCTGCTGCTGGGCTCTACCGAAAACTCGGTCATGCATGCCGCCCCCTGCGACGTGCTGGCCATACGCATCAACTGAGAAAGGCGGGGCCGTTTTCGGTTAGAATGGGCGTTTTTGGCAGGATCTGCCCACCAGGCCATGCACGGCCGACGGATCGGCGGATTCCAGACACTTTGGCTGACCGTCCATGTCCGACAGACAATCCAGACATCACATAGACGTCGATGTGACGAGCAGTTATGTTGCGGCGCAGTCCGAGCCGGACAACCAGCGCTACGTCTTCACCTACACGATCACCATCACCAATACCGGCGCGGTTGCCGCCCAGCTGATGACACGCCGCTGGACGATCACCGATGCCAACGGCCAGGTCCAGGAGGTCTCCGGAGAAGGCGTGGTTGGTGAACAACCGCATCTCGAGCCGGGTCAGGCGTTCCGCTATTCCAGCGGCGCCGTTCTGGAAACGCCGGTCGGGGCCATGGAAGGCAGCTATCAGATGGTTTCCGACGACGGTGAAGAATTCGACGCCCCAATCCGCCCTTTCACACTGGCGGTGCCGGGCCTCCTGCACTGAGATCCGCGAAAGGAAAGCGAAAGGCACCATGGCGATTTTCGCAATCGGCGACGTACAGGGCTGTTTCGACGATCTCCAGCGGTTGCTGGAACGCATTCAGTTCGACCCGACCGAAGACCTTCTCTGGTTCACCGGCGATCTGGTCAACCGTGGACCGCGCTCACTGGACACGCTGCGCTTCGTCAAGCGCCTGGGTGAGCGGGCCGTTACGGTGCTCGGCAATCACGACCTGCATCTGCTCGCGGTGGCTGAGGATGTGGGCCGCGAACCCAGGACGCGGGACACGCTCAGCGGCATTCTCGAAGCCCCCGATCGCGAAGAGTTGCTCGACTGGCTCCGGCACCGGCCGCTGCTCCATCACGACGAGTCCCTGGGCTACACGCTGATCCACGCCGGACTGCCGCCGCAATGGAACCTGGCAACGGCCCGCGCCTGCGCCCGCGAACTGGAAAATGTCCTGCGCGGCGAACAGCGCGCGGAATTCTTCCGCCACATGTACGGCAACGAACCGGCGCTCTGGACCGATGACCTGGAAGGCATGGACCGGCTGCGCTTCATCACCAACTGCTTTACCCGCATGCGCTATTGCCATCCCGATGGCAGTCTGGACCTCGTTCACAAGGGCGCACCCGGAACGCAGCCTGCAGAACTGCGGCCATGGTTCGAGATGCCGGACCGTGCCAGCTCGGATCTGCATGTCATCTTCGGCCACTGGTCGACCCTCGGCCAGGTTCGGGGCCACAATGTCTATCCGCTCGACACCGGCTGCCTCTGGGGCGGTGCGCTTACCGCGCTGCGCCTGGACCAGGACGGCGGCTGGTTCAGCGTGGATTGCGCCGGAGAACTGGAGCCCGGCAAGGCCTGACCACACGATAGGTAACCCAATGCAGGATCTTGAACTCAACGGAAAACGCGCGCTGGTCTGCGGCAGCAGCAAGGGTATCGGCCGCGCGACCGCCGAGCGTCTTGCCGAACTCGGTGCCGAGGTCACCCTCTGTGCGCGTGACGCGAAGTCCCTGGAGCAGGTGCGTGACGGCCTGTCCACGACCGCCGGTCAGAAACATGCGGTCGTGGTTGCCGACTTCGATCAGCCCCCGCTGCTGCGCAATGCACTGGAGGCACATCTGGCGGATGGCCGCCCGCTCGAGATTCTGGTCAACAACAGCGGGGGACCGCCGGGTGGCCCCGTACACAAGGCCGATCCGGAAGCCTTCCTGCGCGCCTTCAATCGCCACCTGATCTGCAACCAGATCCTGGTCCAGGCCCTGTTGCCCGGCATGCGCGAACGGGGCTACGGCCGGATCATCAACATCATCTCGACCTCGGTGAAGGAGCCGATCGCGGGGCTGGGGGTGTCCAATACCGTTCGCGGCGCCGTGGCCAGCTGGGCCAAGACCCTGGCCGGCGAACTGGCCGCCGACGGCATTACGGTGAACAATGTACTGCCGGGCTTTACCGAAACCGACCGGCTGGCCTCACTGTTCGCCAGCAAGGCGGAAAAGCAGGGCATCAGCGTGGAGAAGGTGGCCGCCCAGGCGCGCGCCGCAGTGCCGGCCGGGCGCTTCGGCCGTCCCGAGGAGCTGGCGGCGGCGATCGCCTTTCTGGCCTCGCCGGCCGCCGCCTATGTCAATGGCATCAATCTGCCCGTGGACGGCGGCCGGACGCGCAGCCTCTGACCGCATCGGGCAATGACCAGGGGTACCCCGCATGAAGACTCTTGCCAATTACGTTGACGGCCAGCTGGTTCCTCCGCGGGGTGGCGCCTTTCTCGACAACCACGAGCCGGCGACGGGGCAAGTCTATTCGCGGCTGCCGGACTCCGGACCCGAGGATCTCGATGCTGCCGTGGCGGCAGCGGAACGGGCCTTCCCCGCGTGGGCCGCTACCCCGGCGGCGGAGCGCGCCCGCTGGCTGTGGCGCCTGGCGGATGCCATCGAGGCCCGACTCGATGAACTGGCGCGGGCCGAAGCCGTCGACAACGGCAAGCCGGTCAGCCTGGCCACCAGGGTGGACATTCCCCGGGCCGCCGCCAACTTCCGTTTCTTCGCCGGCGCCGCGACACAGTTCGCCAGCGAATCGCATGCCATGGAAGGCGACGCGATCAACTACACCCTGCGCCAGCCGCTGGGTGTGGTGGGCTGCATTTCACCATG
>JASFQN010000172.1:0-5401 GCA_050115425.1 Gammaproteobacteria bacterium
GCCTATGGACGGATCCAACGGTTCAATGCCGCCTGTGAACGCCTCTCCGGATACCGATTTGAGGATGTTCGGGGTCGCCCGCTGTGGGATGCACTGGTCCCCGATGCCCAGCGTGCACTGGTCCGCGACACATTCGTGCGCCTCTGTGACCGGCCGGATGTCACGCAGCACGACATCGCCATGCAGACCCGTGAGGGCCGCCTGATCTGGGTCCAGTGGCGCTCGGCCGGCCTGGCCGACTCCAACGGGCGCGTGGAACGGCTGGTATGCGTGGGACTCGACATCACCGCACGCCACCGGCTCGAAGAGTCGCTCCGCTCGAACGCCCGCCAGCTCCACCAGTTGACGGACAATCTCCCGGTGCTGATCGCCCACGTGGACCGGGACATGCGCTATCTCTTCGTGAATCGAGCCTACGAGGAATGGTTCGATGTTCCCCGCAACGACATCCTCGGACGCACGGTCGCCGAACTGGTGGGGCCGGCTGCCTGGTCCGTGATCGAAGCCAACTACCAGCGGGCGCTGGCAGGCGAACGCGTTTTTTTCGATGCCCTGGTCCCCTATCAACATGCCGGCGCCCGGCCGATCATGGGGACCTACCTTCCGGACCTCGATGACGAGGGCGACGTACAGGGCATCTTCGTCCTCATTACCGACCTCACGAACCGCGAACGCATGCAGGCGGATCTCGACGAGGCAAACATCCGCGCACAGGCGATGCTGGACACGGCCGTGGACGCCATCATCACCATCGACGCCGCGGGCACGATAGAAACATTCAACCAGTCTGCGGAGAAAATATTCGGCTACAGGGCCGCGGAGGTCATTGGCGAGAATGTGAAAGTCCTCATGCCCTCCCCCTACCGGGAGGCCCATGACGACTACCTCAGGCGGTATGTGGAAAGTGGTGAACGTCACATCATCGGCATCGGCCGGGAGGTCACCGCGCGAAGACGCGACGGCACGCTGTTTCCGGCCGACCTCGCGGTGGGTGAAATCCGGCTTCCCGGCAGACAGTTGTTTACCGGCTTCATTCGCGACATCTCGGATCGAAAGAGCGCGGAACAGGAAGCGCATCGCCGCCTGGGCGAACTCGCGCATGTGTCACGGATCGCCTCGCTGGGCGAAATGGCCTCCGGGCTGGCGCACGAGGTCAATCAGCCACTGGCAGCCGTGGTGTCCTACGCCAGGGCCTGCCTGCGCATGCTCAAGCAAGGCACCGTGGATCCCGCGATGCTGGAAGACGCCTTGTCCCAGATTGCCCTCCAGGGCGAACGCGCCGGTGACATCATCCGGCATCTGCGACAACTCGTGCACAAGACCGAACCCAGGCGGGAGCCCGTGGCCCTGCCCACGCTGATCGATGAAGTGCTCTGGCTGGTCAACCATGAGCTGATCTCGAACCGTATCGAGGTCGTGCGCAAGGATGCCCGGCGGTTGCCTCCCGCGCAGGCCGACCGCATCCAGGTGGAGCAGGTCCTGCTGAATCTGGTTCGCAATGCCATCGATGTTTTGCGGGATGGCAATGCGGAGGGACGGCGAATCGTGATCAACACCGCACTCAGTGAAACGGATGACGGGCCCACCTTGCGGGTCGGCGTGCAGGATAACGGGCCGGGCATCAGTCCCGAAGTCAGGGACAGTCTGTTCGACGGCTTTGTCACCACCAAGCCGGACGGCCTGGGTCAGGGATTGGCCATCAGCCGCACGATCATCCGTTCGCACGGCGGCGAACTCTGGGCGGATGAAGCCGAAAAAGGGGCGCATTTCTGTTTCACGCTGCCCGTGGAGGCTCGGGATGGTTGAGCCAGTGGTGTATCTGGTGGACGACGATCCGGCGGTCAGGGGCGGTCTGCGTCTGCTCCTGCAGAGCGATGGCTGGACCGTCCGGGATTTTGCCTCCGGTGAGGCGTTTCTCGCCGAACTGGCGGCCGACACACCCGGCTGCCTGATCACCGACCTGCAAATGCCCGACATGGACGGCCTGCAGCTCCAGCAGACCCTCGCCGAGGCCGGGCATCACCTGCCGGTCATCGTGCTCACCGGACACGGGAATGTGTCCTCCGCGGTGCGCGCCATGAAGGGCGGCGCCCTCGAGTTCATCGAAAAGCCGGTGGATGACAACGCTCTTCTCGAGGCAGTCGCCGATGCCGTGAGGCGTGACCGCGGCCGGCTCGCCAGCCTCCAGGCCCACCAGGATGTGGCTGAACGCCTGGGCCAGCTTACCGCGCGGGAAAACGAAGTCATTCGGGAAGTTGCCGCCGGCAAGGCCAACAAGGTCATCGCTGCGGAGCTCGGAATCAGCGAGCGCACGGTGGAGCTGCACCGGGCCCGTGGAATGAAAAAACTGGGCTGCCGTTCGGTAGCGGACCTCGTACAACTACTTATAGACAAGGGGCCGGACTTCAGGGAAGGTTGACATGGATCAATGGGCTGCGCGGCCTTCGGGCAGATGATGGGCGCCCTGTTCACCGATCGAGGCAAAGCACGCATTGGACGCGTCTTCGGCACAATTCGAGATACATCTGGACAACCTTTCCATGCGTAGCAAGGCTCTACAATTGCAGTCCACGGCCATGCAGCCCGATGTTCAGGTCCATATCGTCGATGACGATCCGGCCCTGCGGCGCGCGATTGGCTTTCTGGTCCGTTCGTTCGGCCTGAGAGAGGCCGGTTACGCGTCGGCCGAAGACTTTCTGGCCAGGCTCGAGGACACCCCGCCGGGCTGCCTGGTTCTCGACCTCAACATGCCGGGGGGCATGAACGGCGTGGAACTGCAGCGTGAGCTCAAGCGCCGTGGACTGGAGATCCCGACGATTGTGGTGACCGCGCTGCAGGACGATCCGCTGATCAAGCGGGCCCGGGAATTCGGCGCCATGGCGGTGCTCACCAAGCCCTTCGACGACGGCGTCCTGCTGTCCTGGATCGAGCGCGCCCTGAGCATTTGCGGCTGAGCCCCGGATACGTGGGTTCCCGTACGTATAATCCCTTATTTTACCCACCGCACACCTGTCCTAGATTGTAATCGTACGTGGCGGATACCCGAGTTCGCCTCCCAGGGACGACAAACCGATTCAAGACGAGGACAGGCCCATGACGATCGCGGCGCACCGGCTGAACCCCACTGTCAACTGCAGCACCTGCAGTTTTTCCGAAACCTGTGTCGGCAATGGTCTCTCCGATCCGAAGAGCCCCATGCCCGGCGCACCTGCCGCCATCTACCGGCGTGACCAGCATCTTTTCCGCGCGGGCGACGATTTCAGTTCCATCTACATGGTTCGCTCGGGCTGCGTGAAGAGCTACATGATCAGCGAGGATGGCGAGGAGCAGATTGTGGCCTTCCACCGGCCGGGGGAGATCGTCGGCATGGACTCGGTAGGCCGCAAGGGCTACGTCTGCAGCGCCGTATCGCTGCAGACCTCCAGCATCTGCCGGATTCCCTGCGCCATGATCCTCAATGGCAAGAGCGACCCGACCTCACAGGTCCGCCTGATCATGGAAATGGCCGGGGAAATTCAGCGACTCGAACGCATGCTCACGGTGGAGCGCAAGACCGCTGAACAGCGCATCGCGGAATTCCTGCTCGACCAGTCCAGCCACAACGAGAGCCGCGGCTACAGCCCGCGCGAGTTCAATCTGGCCATGTCGCGCAAGGACATCGGCAAGTTCACCGACCTCGCCACGGAAACCGTCTCGCGCGCATTCGGACGCCTGCAACAGCTCGGCCTGATCGCGGCGGAACGCAGCACCATCGAGATCATCGACCTGGACCGGCTTCGCAGGTTGGCCAACCAGCCGGCGGAGGCAGTGATCAAGGCTCGCGCCGGCAACACGCGCACCATGCATTGAACCGATTCTGATCGAGGGCGCAGCAAGGGCCGACCGGTGGCAACACCGGCCGGCTCTTTTGCCATGCAGCAGACCCCGCCCCTTCATATCCGGCTCGCGACAGGCAGCCAGCGTCGCAAATTCAGAGCAGGAAAATCACCGCCAGCAGGCCGGTGAGGCTCATCACCACCGTGTAGGGAAGCGCCATCCAGACCATGCGCCCGTAGGACAGCCGGATCAGCGGCGCGAGCTGCGAAGTCAGCAGGAAGAGGAAGGCCGCCTGCCCGTTCGGCGTGGCCACACTGGGAATGTTGGTGCCGGTATTGATGGCCACTGCCAGTTCATTGAACTGCTGGAGCGTAATGGCGCCAGACCCCAGGGCCGCCTTGGCCTCGCTGATGTAGACGGTGGCCACGAACACGTTGTCGCTGACCATCGACAGCAGGCCGTTGGCCACGTAGAACATGGCCGTCTGGACATCCGCCTCCATGTGCAGCACCCACTGAATCACCGGCGTGAACAGATGCTGCGCATGTATGACGGCGACGACGCCGAAGAACACGACCAGCAAGGCCGTGAACGGCAACGCCTCCTCGAAGGCGTGACCGATGCGGTGTTCCTCGGTGACGCCATTGAAGGCCGTGGTCACCACAATGACAAGCAGGCCGACAATCCCGACTTCGGCCAGATGCAATGCCAGACCGAATACCAGGATCAGGGCGGCCACCGCCTGGATCACCAGACGTGCGCGATCATCCGCATCGCGTTTCTCCGCCTCCGCGGACTCGTAATCCTGCAGAATGTGACGAACCTTGGCCGGCAGCCGGGCACCGTAACCGAACCATTTCAGTTCCTCCAGCGCGACGCAGCTGATCATGCCGACGAAGAACACCGGCAGTGAGACGGGCGCCATGCGGCGGAAGAACTCGATGAAATGCCAGCCGGCCTCGTGACCGATCAGCAGGTTTTGCGGCTCACCGACCAGCGTCGTCACCCCGCCCAGGGCGGTACCCACGGCGGCATGCATCATCAAGCTGCGCAGGAAGGCCCGGAAATGGTCCAGATCCTGGCGGTGCAGCTCGTGGACCTGGCCGTCGTCGGTATGATCGTGATCGTGGTGGTATTCCTTGCCGGAGGCCACGCGATGATAGACGCCGTAGAACCCGACCGCCACGGTGATGATGACGGCAGTCACCGTGAGCGCATCCAGAAAAGCCGACAGGAACGCGGCCGAAAAACAGAAGAGCAGCGACAGCAGTGTCTTTGATCGCACCCCCAGCAGGATGCGGGTGAATACGAACAAAAGCATGTCCTTGAGGAAATAGATGCCGGCGACCATGAAGATCAGCAGCAGGATCACCGGAAAATTGTGCAGCGCTTCTTCGTAGACGGCCTCGGGACTGGCCATGCCCAGCATCACCGCTTCAATGGTCAGGAGCCCCCCGGGCTGCAGCGGATAACACTTGAGCGCCATGGCCAGTGTGAAGATGAACTCGGCGATCAGCAGCCAGCCGGCGACGAAGCTGCCCAGGCCCATCAACACAATCGGATTGAGGATGAGAAAGCCAATGAT
>JASFQN010000173.1:0-5373 GCA_050115425.1 Gammaproteobacteria bacterium
TATAAGTCCCTGTTTTAGAACCCTGAACGGTCCCGCATGAGCCCGGCACAGTCGACCGAAAACAACAAGATCGGCCTCTGCCACGGCAATGGCGGGCGTACGCCTCGCGGATGGCGCGGCGGATTGGTGGTCATCGCGACCCTCTGTCTGTTGGGCCTTTACTCGATTGCACTGACACACAATCACCGGTCCGTGCCGGGGGCACTCCATTGCCCGGTGTGCCAGATTGCGGGCCACAGTCCGGCCGATCTGCATGCTCCCGACCTGAGTCCCATGGAGCGTCCCGCCCCCCTTCTGTGGCTCGATTCGCAGTCCGCGGCCACCGCAAACCCGCCCCGGTCCGTGCTCCTCGCGAGTCTGTCCCGCGGGCCGCCGTCGGCCGAGCGGGTTGCCTGACAAGGCACCGAGACGGGCAGCGGGTGGGCGATGTCGACCCGCTCAAGAACGAACAAGCGAGCCTGCGCGCCGGCCCCAGCCAATGGGCCGGCCGGACCCGGGAAACGGGCGGCAGGCCTGAGTGACCAGGAGCCAGGTACTGATGCAAGAACGGGAAGCGACTTTCGGCAGTCTTGCCGCAATCGCCCTTGAGGGGCCACGGCGGCTGCAGTTGCTGGCCGGCGTCGCGGGGCTGTCCCTGCTGGCGCTCACGGCGGCGCTGATTCAGCAGCCGCGGAATCTGTCCTCCACGGTTGCGGCCGGTCCGGCCGCGATCGAGAGCGATGTATCCGCAGCGTCCCGCGCCACTGACCGTCAGGCTACCGATGCGGCCGGTGCACCGCGCCTTCACGAGGCGCGTGGTGTGATTCATACCTCGCTATACAATGCCGCGGTGAAAGCCGGCCTCGATCAGCCGTTGATCATGCAACTGGTGGGCATTTTTCGGGAGAAGATCGATTTCCGGCACGACGTGCGCCCGGGCGACAGCTTTGAAGTCGTTTTTCGCCAGTCGGGCGATACGCCCGCGGAGGGCGACCCGCGCATCCTGGCGGCGGAATTCACCAACCAGGGACACCCCTATCAGGCGTTCTGGTACCAGGATGACAACGGCGACGGCGACTACTACACCGTGTCGGGGCAGAGCGTGCATGAAAGCATACTGCGTGCGCCGCTTCGCTACGATCACATCAGCTCGCGATTCAGCTACCATCGCATGAACCCGGTCCTGCACATTGTCCGGCCGCATTACGGAGTCGATTACGCGGCGCCCATGGGAACGCCGGTGAAGGCCGCCGCCAATGGCCGGATCAAGTTCATCGGTCGCGATGGCGGCTACGGCAGGCTGGTCGTCATCGAGAGTTTTGGCAAGTACGACACCTACTACGCACACCTGCACCGGTTCGCCCATGGCCTTTCGCGGGGAACACGCGTGCACCAGGGAGAAGTCATCGGCTACGTGGGAGAGAGCGGTGAGGCCACCGGACCGCATCTCCACTACGGCATCCGGGTGGCAGGGCACTGGCGTGATCCGCGCACAGTGCCGCTGCCAAAGGCCAGGCCACTGCCCATCGACCAGTTGGCGCGCTTCGAAGATCGCATCCAGCCCTGGCTGGCGATGCTCGATCATCCGGCCGACGTGGAGATCGCCTCGGGAGAGCCGATCGACAGTCGCGACACCGGCTCCACCTCGTTGCGTTCCGCGCCAAGCCGTCACGTCATGGCACGGTAGCCCGCGCCGCGCGCGGCAGGAGCAGGGCGAATTCCCTTACATGGAATGTTCGGTTTTTTTCGCCGCCTTGCCGCCGTTGCCGGCCAGGATGTAGGCGCGTCCCGAACGCACACCGTTGACCAGGCTCCAGGCCGAGGTCACCAGAAAGTCGGTGTTGCCGTCACCATCGACATCGCCAACGCCCACCGCATCGAAGCCCAGCGTTTCGCCCGGTACCTTGCCGGTGAAGCTCTGCAGCAGATGACCGTCGCTGCCCGAGTAGACACCCACCCGGCCACCCGACCAGGCGGCTTTGCCGTATTGCCAGGAGCCCACCACCAGATCGTCATGTCCGTCGCCGTCCACATCGCCCGTGTGCGCCGGCCCGATGCCGAAGCCCTCGCCGGTGGTCGTGCCGGTCAGCATGAGCAGCTCCTTGCCCGACTTGCCTGAATAGACATAGATTCTGCCGGTCATGCCGCCCCGCGCCTTGTTCAACCAGTCGGAGGCGTAGATGTCCGGAACGCCGTCGTGGTTGGCATCGCCCATCACCGATACGAACATGTAGCCGAGGCCGCCGCCCGTGGCGTCGGCATCGATAGTGAAAGCGGGCACGGCGGAGAGCTTGTCGTACACATACACGCGGCCGGCATGGTGTTTGCCGGCGCCCGCGGAACCCACCACGAAGAAGCGCCCGTCCCGCCCGGATACCGCGCTGCCGAACTGGTCTCCGCCAGCCTTGCCTTCAAGCCGCAGCAGCGTCTTGCCGGTCTTGCCCGAAAAGACATAAGCCCGCCCGCGGTAGTCGGGCGAGCCGGCGCCCGGTTTCTGGGAGGAGGGCGCCGCGACGATCAGGTCCGGCACATTGTCGCCATTGAAATCGCCAATGCCCGCCGAGTGCGTTCCGAAGCCTTCATCGCCTTTTTCTCCCGACAGGGTCAGCAGCAGTGCACCGTCCTTGCCGGAATAGACATAGGCGGCCTGCTTGCCGGGTGCGCCGGCGATCACGTCCGGCACGCCGTCGCGATTGATGTCGCCCGCGGACTCCACTGAATTGCCGAGCAGTTCGAAACCCGATCCGGAGTGCTTCCAGAGGAGCTTGCCGCTTTTTCCCGAGAACACGTAGACGTGACCGGCGCCGTCACCCTGCGGCGGATGGGCCGGCGCGGAAATCACCACGTCGGTGGCGCCGTCGCCATCCAGGTCACCGACGCCGCGGGCCTCCCAGCCGAACTCGTCGCCGGCATTCCCGCCACGCCATTCCTGGATGATTCGCACATTCTCGACGAACGGTGGTTCGAATTTGATTCGCGCCGGGAAAAGGTCGCCAAAACGCGGATCGTCGGCGAGCTTGCCCACCTTCGGGGAACTCGCCAGTCCGCTGAGATCGATCAGCGGTGTGTGCCGTGCACGCTGGTACCAGGTGAAGGCTTCGTCCCGGCGGCCGTTGCCGGCATAGAGCAGAAATGCCGCGCGTACCGCCGGCGCTTGTGTGGCGGCATTGTCCGCGGCACGGGCGAACGCCTTGCCCGCGGGATCGACCTGGCCCAGCGCCTCCCGGGCGCGTCCGAGCGCCAGCCAGGCGGGTGCCCTTTCCGGTGCACGTTCGGTGACGCTCTCCAGCAGCTTGGCAGCCTCCTGGTACTGCTTGTTCCCAAGCAGCGTCTGGGCCTGTTTGAACATCGCATCCGGATCGGGGCCGGTGTCCGCCGCTACCGCCAACTGGCTGGCCGCAAGAACAAGCCCCATCAGAAACAGGCGATTCTTCATTGTGTGTTCCCCCGCATGGTTGGTTCGCGCATACCCCGTGCGCATAGGTTATACGACCCAACCACCCGTGCGACGGTTCCCTGTTTTTGGCCTATTGATCTGGACTCGGTCCAGATCAGGAGCCGGAACCTGATGCCCCGACGTGATCGTCGCCGGGAACGAAGCGGTCACGGTGTTGCCCCCGTTGACCCGCGTCAATGCCGCGCTCCGGCATTGGAAGTAACCTCTTCTCAATCCTCAGTGACGAGGTGCGAGCCATGCGATCAGGATTCGCCGACCGGGCTGCCGCGGGACGCTCTCTGGCTTCCCGGCTGTGGGATTATTCCGGTCGTCCGGGTCTGCTGGTACTGGCTCTGCCACGCGGCGGCGTGCCCGTGGCATGTCAGGTTGCCCGGGCGTTGCGCGCCGAACTCGACGTGCTGGTGGTTCGCAAGCTGGGCGTTCCCGGGCATGAGGAACTCGCCATGGGCGCCATTGCTTCCGGTGGCGCGCGTGTTCTCAACCAGGACGTGATCGAGGCCCTGAAACTGCGCCCCGAGGAAATCGAAAAAGTGGCGGCGCGCGAGCTGGCCGAACTCGAACGGCGCGAAAAGACCTACCGCGGCGATCGTGCGCCTCCCCAGGTGGCCGGCCGCACGGTCATCCTGGTCGACGACGGACTGGCTACCGGCGCCAGCATGCGCGCCGCGGCCAAGGCGCTTCGCCAACTCGATCCCGCCGAAATCATTGTCGCCGTGCCGGTCGCCCCGGCCGGCGCCGAACGACAGTTTACCGATGTGGCCGACCACTTCGTGGCGGTGGAACAGCCACGGCATTTTTCCGCGGTTGGCGCCTGGTACCAATCCTTCGATCAGACCAGCGACGCGGAAGTCCAGTCATTGCTGAATGAAGCATGGAGGCAAATCGCATGATCAACGGTGTACATACCCCCTTTCGCGTGGCTCACGACCTGGCCCGCCCGCTGGGTGGCGACGCGGGGGATTACGACGACCTCGTGGAAATGGCACAGGACCGTGATTTTGTGCTCATTGGCGAAGCCACGCACGGCACGCTCGAGTTCTATCGAATGCGTGCCGAGATCACCCGCCGCCTGATTCTCGAGGCCGGCTTCGACACGGTGGCGGTGGAGGCCGACTGGCCGGATGCCTGGCGAGTCAATCGCTTCGTGCAGGGGGCCGGCGATGACGACGCCATCAGTTCACTGGCCGACTTCGAACGCTTTCCGGAATGGATGTGGCGCAACCAGGAAGTGCTGGCCTTCGTCTCGTGGCTGGCCACACATAACCGGCGGCGCACTCCAGAGCAGCGAACCGGCTTCTACGGCCTGGATCTCTACAGCATGTACCGCTCGGCGGACGCCGTGATCGGCTATCTCGATCGCGTGGATCCCGACCAGGCCGCCGTCGCCCGGCGGCGCTATGCCGGGCTGGATCACGTTTACGATCCACAGCGCTACGGCTATGAAGCAGCCTTCGGCTTGCGGGCCGACTGCCGCGAGGCGGTCATCCGGCAATTGCGTGAACTGCGCGCCCATGCCGGCGACTACCTCGCCGGTGACGGCCAGCCGGCCATCGACGCCCAGTTCTATGCCGAACGCAATGCGGAAGTGGTGGCCAACGCCGAGCATTACTACCGCGCCATGTTCGGCTCGCGCATCAGTACCTGGAACCTGCGCGACACTCACATGAGCGATACGCTCTTCGCCCTGGCGGATTATCGGCGTCGGCAGACGGGCAAGGGACGCGTGGTGGTCTGGGCGCACAATTCACATCTTGGCGATGCGCGGGCCACCCAGGCTGCGGCGGGTGGCGAATGGAACCTGGGCCAGTTGGTGCGCGAACAGGTTGGGCGCAAGGCGCTGCTCGTCGGCTTTACCACCTACACCGGATACGTTTCGGCGGCATCGGACTGGGATGCGCCGGTGGAGCACAAGTGGGTGCGGCCGGCCCTTCGTGACA
>JASFQN010000174.1:0-5336 GCA_050115425.1 Gammaproteobacteria bacterium
CAACAGTGCGGATCACCCGATCGCCCTGGTCGGGGCGCAGTCCCCGCAGTTCGAGACCGTAGAGCTGCGCGGCGCCGTCGGTGGCCCGGAAGCCGCGCAACATGTACAGGTGCCGGCCCATGGCGAGCTCACCCTGACACCTGGCGGCTTGCATCTCTTCCTGAGCGAGCCCAGGTCGCCGCTCTCACGCGGTGACATGATCGATCTGGTATTGTCCTTCGACAACGGCCAGATGGAGGAACTCATGCTCCCCCTCGAAGCCGCCCACCCCTGAACCGAAACGCGAGATTCCGATGCCCTCCCGGACCCCATCCCCGGTCACCGACCGGCTGAAGAGCTGGCCGCAATACCTGCTGCCTCATCATCCGCTTTCCCGGCTCGTCCACCGGCTGACCCGCGTGCAGACCCGCTGGTTCAAGAACTGGCTGATCGGACGCTTCGTGCGGCGCTTCGACGTGGACATGACGGAGGCGCAAGTCGAAGACCCGCTGGCCTACGCAAGCTTCAACGACTTTTTTACCCGTTCGCTCAAGAGCAGCGCCCGTCCGCTCGAGGACGGACCACAAGCGGTCGTTTGCCCGGTGGATGGCACCGTCAGTCAGACCGGGCGCATTGATGGGATGCGCGTGTTCCAGGCCAAGGGCCGCAGCTTCGACACCGTTGAACTGCTGGGCGGTGACCGTGAACTGGCCGCGGGCTTCGACAACGGCGCATTCGCCACGCTGTATCTCTCGCCACGCGATTATCACCGAATCCATATGCCCGCCGACGGTACGCTGCGCCGCATGATCCACGTGCCGGGCCGACTGTTCAGCGTGAACCCGCCCACCACACGAACCGTGCCGCGACTTTTCGCGCGCAACGAACGGGTGGTCACCGTCTTTGACACGGAGTTCGGCCGCATGGCGCTCGTGCTGGTGGGTGCCCTGTTTGTGTCCAGCATCGAAACCGTCTGGGCGGGCGAAATTACCCCGCCGCATGGCCACGCGGTACGCCAGTGGCACTACGACGCTGCGGGCCAGGATCGAATCTCCATCGCCCGCGGTGCTGAAGTGGGACGTTTCAATATGGGCTCCACCGTGATCCTGCTCTTTGAGCGAGACCGGGTGACTCTGGAGGACACGCTCGCACCGGATCAGACCGTGCGCGTGGGCCGGCGCCTCGCCCGGGCCACCCTGCCCGACTGACACGGGAAGCAGCTCAAGCGCACGGCATCATGCCATGGCGTCGACAAATACCGCTGCAATCGATTCCAGACCGGTACGGTCGACGTCATCGAAGCGGGCCAGCTCCGGGCTGTCGATATCGAGCACACCGAACAGTTCCCCGCCGACGACCAGCGGCACGACGATTTCCGAGCGCGAGGCGGCATCGCAGGGGATGTGGCCGGCAAATGCGTCCACATCGTCAACCACCAGCGTGCGCCGCTCCGCGGCGGCCGTGCCGCACACGCCCTTGCCCATGGCGATCCGCACGCAGGCCGGAAGCCCCTGGAACGGTCCTACCACGAGTTCCCCTTCCTTGAGCAGATAGAAGCCGACCCAGTTGACCCTGTCCAGGCCGTGATAGAGCAACGCCGCCAGATTGGCGGCATTGGCAATCGGATCCCGTTCGCCACCGAGCAGGCCACGGGCCTGCTCGCACAGTTCCGCGTAGCAGGTTGCCTTGTCGGTGGCTGCGGGCTTTTTCATTTCAAACATCGTGGCAAACCTCTGTCTGCTTCAGGCGCGCGCAAGCGGAAAGGCGAGCACATCGTCAATGGCTTCCGCACCGACCGCCAGCATGACCAGGCGATCGAGCCCCACCGCGACACCGGCGCAATCGGGAAGACCGGCTTCCAGCGCCGCCAGCAAATGCCGATCCTCGGGCATGACCGCCTGCCCATGCGCCGCGCGCCAGGCATTGTCGCGGGCAAAGCGTCGGGCCTGTTCGGTGGCGTCGGTCAGTTCATGGAATCCGTTGGCCAGCTCCACGCCATCCAGAAATACCTCGAAGCGCTCGGCGACGGGCGGCCGTCCCGGCCGAATGCGCGCCAGGGCCGCCTGGCTTGCCGGAAAATCGTAAACAAAGACCGGCCCATCCAGCCCGAGCTTCGGATAGACCACATGCGAGCCGATCACGTCCAGCCATTCGTCGCGATCGGCCGGTTCGGCCGCCAGTTCCAGATCGTGTGCGGCCGCACAGCGTACACAGGCCGCCACATCCGCGGCGTGCGGGTCCAGCCCGGCCAGCTCGCCAAAGGCCTCGGCATAAGTCATGCGCACGGCTCGACCCGCAGCACGGAAGCCCGCGAGCAGTTCGCTGAACAACTCTTCCACCTCATCCATCAGGCGATGATGGTCGAAGCCTTTGCGATACCATTCGAGCAGCGTGAACTCCGGGTTGTGCCAGCGCCCCTGCTCGCCGTCGCGAAAAACCTTGCAGACCTGGTAGATATCGCCGCTGCCCGCGGCAAGCAGCCGCTTCATGGCGAACTCCGGCGAGGTGTGCAGGTATGCGCCTTGGCCGCCCGCCGACGTGGTCAGGCTGGCGAGATGGGGATCGGTGGCGGCCGCCCGCGAAACGGCCGGTGTTTCCACCTCCAGCACGCCCCGTTTCGCAAAGAAGGAACGAATGCGGGCCAGGATGTCGGCCCTGGCCCGCAGATTGTCCGGCGATGCGGTCGGGCGCCAGGCGGCGCCGGGCTCAGTCCTTGGCGCGGCCAACGTATTCGCCGGAGCGGGTGTCGACCTTGATGACCTCGCCCTCGTCCACGAACAGCGGCACGCGGACCACAGCGCCCGTTTCCAGCGTGGCGGGCTTGCCGCCACCTCCGCTGGTGTCGCCACGCACGCCGGGATCGGTCTCGACAATCTTGAGCGTAACGAAATTGGGCGGGGCGACAGTCAACGGCGCATTGTTCCAGAGCGTGACCAGGCACATGTCCTGATCCTTGAGCCATTTGGTGGCCTCGCCTACAGCTTCCTTGCCGGCCTGATATTGCTCGAACGTATCCGGCACCATGAAGTGCCAGAACTCACCATCGTTGTAGAGGTACTGCATCTCCAGGTCGAGCACGTCCGCGCCTTCCACGGAATCGCCCGACTTGAAGGTGCGGTCCACGACACGTCCGGTCTTGAGGTTGCGCAGCTTCACGCGATTGAAGGCCTGCCCCTTGCCGGGCTTGACGAATTCATTCTCGACGATGGCGTAGGGATCGCCATCAATCATCAGCTTGAGGCCGCTCTTGAATTCGTTGGTGCTGTAGGTAGCCATTTAATTCCTGCCGTAATCAATGCAAAATTGAAACTTGCCGCCGGTGCACGGAGCGCCGGCGGCACGATTTCGGATCGCGGCCCGCCCGGGGGCGGTGAAGCATCCACCGTGCAGCCTATGGGCTGCCCGGCCTTCCCGGCGCTCCGCCGGAATCCTTGAATGCCTCCGACGGCACGGTCCTCCGGGACCACGAGACAGACGCTATGATACCGCTAACACGGCCTTCCGGTCAGCCGGCCGAATGGCAACGCCTGCTGGCCGACGCCATCAGCGACCCGGCCGAGCTGCTTCAACTGCTCGACCTCGAGCCGTCACTCCTGCCGGCGGCGCGACAGGCGGCCAGCCTCTTCCCGTTGCGAGTCCCGCGCGGCTTCGTCGCACGCATGCGCCGCGGCGACCCGGACGATCCGCTCCTCCGCCAGGTGCTGCCGCTGGGCGACGAACTCGCGCTGACACCCGGCTATTGGCGCGACCCCGTCGGCGACATGGCCAGTCGTGTCGGCAACGGTTTGCTCCAGAAATATCATGGCCGGGTCCTGCTGGTAACCACCGGCGCCTGCGCGGTGCATTGCCGCTATTGTTTCCGGCGGCATTTCCCCTACGCGGAGGAAAATCCCCGCCGCGGCGGCTGGCGCGATGCCGTTGATGCAATCAGCGCGGACCCGTCGATCAATGAAGTCATCCTCAGTGGCGGCGATCCGCTGTCGCTGACCGATCATCGGCTGGCCGAACTGGTCGCAATGCTGGAGGCCGTACCACACCTGCAGACACTGCGCCTGCACACCCGCGTGCCGATCGTGCTGCCCGAACGAGTGGACAATTCGCTGGTCGGCTGGCTGAGTCGCACTCGCCTGCGGAAGGTGGTCGTTCTGCATGCCAATCATCCCGACGAAATCGACGAATCGGTCGCTCGCGGCTTTGCACGGCTGCGGGAGGCTGGCGCCACGCTCTTCAATCAGGCCGTACTGCTGGCAGGCGTGAACGATGACGTGGCCACCCTGGAACATCTCGGCGAAAGGCTGTTCGCGACGGGTGTGATTCCTTATTACCTGCACCTGCTCGATCCCGTGGAAGGCGCTGCGCATTTCGATGTGCCGGAACACCGCGCCCGCCGGGTCGTCGAAGAATTGCGCGCACGACTTCCCGGCTACCTGGTGCCAAAGCTGGTTCGTGAAATCGCCGGCGAACCGTCAAAGACGCCGATCATCTGAACGAACCATGCTCGAATTGATCCACGCAGGCTGGAAATGGCCCGCATAATCAGATACAAGTAGGGGCCTTCGGGGGAAGGCGCAACGGAACGAGGAAGCCTCTTGGCGCAGAGCAATCAGCTGCCGATTCTGGTCATCACCCAGACGCAGAACAATGCGGAAATGGTCAACAGCACGCTTCGTGGTGGTGGCCATGCCGTGCATTCGACGTGGGTGGCCAACATCGACGACGCCAAGAAGCGCCTGGCCGAGCAGCCACCCGACCTCATTTTCTGCTTCACCAAGGTCTCCGGCTCCGGCCTGCGTGAGATCGTCAAGCTCAAGGACAAGACCGACCGCAACATCCCCGTGATTGCCGTCGCCAAGGAAGTGGATGGCGCCGCCATCGCGGAAGCCATCCGCCAGGGTGCGCGCGATCTCGTGGATGTCGAGGATCAGGCCCGCCTGCAGGCAGTAACCAATCGTGAGTTGTCGGTGCTCCACCAGGCCCGCTCGCTCAGCGAGGCCCAGGACACGATTCGCGAGTTCCAGGGGCGCTTCGAGTCGTTCATGAAGGAATCCGGCGACGCGATCGCCTATGTACAGGAAGGCATTCACGTCAGCGCCAACCCGGCGTGGCTGGAAATGTTCGGCTTCGCCAGCAAGGACGATATCGAAGGCCTGCCGGTGATGGATCTCTGCGCCCCCGAGTCCCAGGGCGCCATCAAGGAGGCGCTGCGTGCCACCGCCAAGGGCTCGCCACCCGGCGAGCCACTGGCCATCACCGCCACTGACAGCGCCGGGAAAACCTTCGACATTTCCCTGGAATTCAACCCCGTGGAGATGGACGGCGAGCCCGCCGTGGAACTCGCGGTGCGCACTGAAGCAAGC
>JASFQN010000175.1:0-5318 GCA_050115425.1 Gammaproteobacteria bacterium
ATGTTTCATCGATGACTCCCGGTGATTTGTGAGCATGGTGGCGGCAGGCCCGTCGAGGCCGGGCTGCCGCCTTCAGGATCTGGATGGCCGATCATAACACCCGGGCCGGAGTGATCAATTGCCCCGATTCCGGGACGCGCGGTCGCCCTGAATCGCCGCCCGGGACGCGCAAAGCCTTGAACTGAGAGTTCAAAGTGGTAAAAAGGAAGCGAGGATCCATAAAGTTCAGGGATGCAGGGTCTGGAATTCCCCCCACCGACACTCGGTCAATGATTGCTTTAGCAGGGTAATTCGCCATGCATCGTTTAATTCGTGGTATCGCCTGGTCCGCCATGCTGGCGGTTCTCGCCGGCCCCCTGGGGGTTTCCGCCCGCGCCGCGGACGACTCCGACAAGCCCGCCGAACTGGGCAATTTCGAAGTCGCTGCACCGTCTCGGGACAGTCAGCCCAAACAGAAACTGGAACGGCCCAAGGTGGACACCTCCAGCATGTCCATCGACGCGCTGAAGAAGGGGCAGTCCGGCATCAAGATTGCCCCGCTCGGCGGGATGGGACCGTCGCCCATGGTCAAGCCTTCCGCTCCGGCCAGGGCCGAGCCGGAATCCCGCCCGGCGCCCGCCCCACAGGAGCAGGAATCCAGTGCCATGGTCGAGGATGCGCCCGGCCGCGAAATGCAGGGCAGCGTGTCTGCACAGGAGCCGGTCACCGGCCCGGTGCGCGACATTGCCGACACCAACCTGGTCCCGGTGGAGCGTGCCGCTCCACAATACCCCCGCAAGGCCATGCTGGCGGGCAAGCAGGGTTATGTCGTGGTGGAGTTCACCGTGAACAGCCGTGGCGAAACCCAGGACGTGAACGTTGTGGATGCCCGTCCGCGGCGCATGTTCGATCGGTCCGCCTTGCGCGCCGTGCGAGGCTGGCGCTTCAAGCCGCCCATGGTGGACGGCCACCCCGGGGCGGAGCGCGTCAGGCAGCGGATCGATTTCAATCTCAGGAACTGAAGGGCTTATTGCCCGGATCGACTCTTCGGAAAGCCGCCCGGCGTGATGCCGGGCGGCTTTCTTGCATGCGTCCGGCGCCTGGCCGATAGTGAACGCCATTCTCTGAATGGCGCTTCCCAATGGCCGGACCGATGCAGGACGCACCCGCGCCGGGGGAATCCTCCATTCGGCCACCGTGCGCCGCCACGAGCAATAACAAGACAAGGAGCGCGTCATTATGAGCGTCAAGAAGTCCATTTCCTGGTTCGTCTTTCTGCTGGTCGCCGCCAACATCGCACTTGCCTGGTTCCGTCCGGACTGGTGGTGGGGTTTTGTGGCCACGGGACCGCTGGCGCTGCTGCTCGTGCATGATCTTTCCCAACGGCATCACACGATCTTGCGCAACTATCCCCTGATCGGTCACTTCCGCTACATGCTGGAGGACTTCCGGCACCAGTTTCGCCAGTACCTGATCCAGTCGGACAACGAGGGCGACCCGTTCACCCATGCCCAGCGCGCCATCGTCTACAAGCGGGCCAAGGGCGTGGCCGACGTGCAACCGTTCGGCACCATCCAGAACGTCTATGGCGCGGGATTCGAATGGATCAATCATTCCATCGCCGCCGTCTGGCCGAACGAACAGGAACCACGCATCACCGTGGGTAACGAGCAGTGCGGCCGACCCTACCTGGCATCGCGGCTCAATATTTCCGCCATGAGCTTCGGCTCGCTGTCGAGCAATGCCATTCTCGCCCTGAATACCGGCGCCCGCATGGGCAACTTCGCGCACGATACCGGCGAGGGCGCAATCAGCCGCTATCACCTCCAGCCGGGCGGCGACCTGATCTGGGAACTGGGTACGGCCTATTTCGGTTGCCGCGACGAACAGGGGCGGTTCGATGCCAGCCAGTTCCGGGAAAAGGCCGCGGGCGAGACCGTGAAAATGGTCGAGGTGAAACTTTCGCAGGGCGCCAAGCCCGGTGGCGGCGGAATCCTGCCGGCGGCCAAGGTGACTCCCGAGATTGCCGAGGCGCGAAGTATCCCCATGGGACACGACGTGCATTCGCCCCCCTTTCACAGCGCGTTTTCCACGCCCATCGAGATGCTGGAATTCCTGCAACAGTTGCGCGAACTCTCTGGCGGCAAGCCGGTGGGTTTCAAGCTATGCGTGGGTCGGCACGACCAGTTCATGGCCGTGGTCAAGGCCATGCTTGAGACGGGCATCAGGCCGGATTTCATCACCGTGGATGGCAAGGAAGGCGGTACCGGCGCGGCGCCGGTGGAACTCACGAACGGCCTGGGCACGCCGCTGACCGAGGGTCTGATTTTCGTGCACAACGCCCTGGTCGGCGCCAACCTGCGCGATGACATCCGCATTATTGCCAGTGGCAAGATCATCACGGGATTTGACATGGCGGCGCGCATTGCGATGGGCGCGGACATGTGCAATTCGGCGCGGGGCATGATGTTCGCCCTGGGCTGTATTCAGGCGCGGCGTTGCCACACCAACACCTGTCCCACGGGCGTGGCGACCCAGGATCCCTGGCGCGTGCGGGGGCTCGTGGTGGCCGACAAGAGCCGTCGCGTGGCCAACTACCACAAGAGCACCGTGGATCATTTCCTGCAGGTTCTTGCCGCCGCCGGGCTGCATCACCCCGAGGAACTCACCCCGGACCTGCTCTATCGTCGCGTGGCGCACAACGAATCGCGCACCTTTCGCCAGATCTATCCCTACATCGAAGCAGGCGACCTGCTCGAAGGAACGGTGCCGTCGCTTTACGCGGAACCCTGGGAGGCAGCGAACCCGGCGCGGTTCTGAATCGCCCCGGCGCCCCCCCGGGCCGGCCCGGCGGACGGTTCGTTTCAGGTTGTTGCCGGCGCCGTGTCGCCCAGCCATTGGTTGAGTCGACGCGCGCCGTCGGCCGTTGCCACCAGTGCCCGCCCCTCGCCACGCAGGATCCAGCGCTTCTCCAGCATGCCATCGAGCAGCGCCCGGGCCAGGGGGCCGCCCAGGTGGAAGTAACGTTCCGACCAGTCCAGGCACGGCCGTCCGTGCAGCGTGCTGTCCGGCTCGATGCCCAGCGCCGCGAGAAACTCCGACGCCTCCGCGGTGGGCCGCCAGGTTTGTTCGCTCCACGCCAGCCAGCCCTGTCGTTGCATCGCTTCATGCACGCGCACGCCCAGCCGCCCGGCCAGGTGGTCGTAGCAGACCCGGGCGCCACGCAGCGCCTGCGGGCAGCGAGACGGAATATCCCCGGGACGCAGGGCATCCGACACCGTCATGAGGCTCTCGATTGCCCGGGCCACGTGGCGCCCGGCGAGCCGGAAATAGTGGTGGCGGCCCTGCCGGATGGACTCCAGATACCCGGTGGTCCTGAGTTTGTCGAGGTGGAAGCTGGCCGTGGAGGGCGCAATGCCCGCCGCCCGGGAGAGTTCACTCGCCGTGTAGGCGCGTCCGTCCATCAGGGCCATGAGCATCGTGGCCCGGGAAGGGTCGGCGAGCATGGCGGCGGTATCGGCGATTGGCGAGGGTTCCTGCATGGTTCGATCCGCATCAAAACGTGGCGCCGGCCCGAAGCGCTAGCCTGACGCTTCCACGAGCCATGCGAGAGACACGACTATGCTCACCGCACGTTCGCAACGCAACCGGCCGCGCCTGTCCGGTCGCGAGACCATTCTGCTGGATCAGCCTCGCGGCGGTCCGCGTCCCGCGCTGCACCTGCGCGGATTCGACGCGCAGCAGGGCCCTTGCGTGCTGTTTCTGCACGGCGCCACGTTCCCCTCGGCGCTGGCAACGGGCTTTGAATTCTCGCCCGGCGACTCCTGGGCCGATTGCATGGCCGACCGGCAATGCCGCGTTGCCGAACTGGATTTTCCCGGTTTCGGCGATGCCGAGGATCCACCCGGACTCTCGGCCGATGCCGCGGCACAGGAACCGATCGGGCGCGCGGGCCAGGCGGCGGAATTTGTCATTTCGACCCTTGACTGGCTGCGTTCGGAAAGGGGTGTCACCCGCGTTCACCTCGTGGCGCATTCCTGGGGCACGGTGGCCGCCGGTGTGGTGGCGGCCGATCGTCCCGGGTCACTGGTCTCGCTGACGCTGTTTGGTCCGATTGTTCCCGCCGGGGCCGCGGCCGGGGCGGACCGACACGCCGGCTGGTACGGATTGTCCGCCGAGGAGCGGTATCAGCAATTGCGCTATCTTCCGATACTCGGGCCGAACGCGGATTTGCTGGAAGGCGCAGTGCATTCCCGCTGGCGTTCGGCATTTGCCGGTTCGCGACCCGGCGGCAGTGCGGACCTGCATATGCCGCTGCGCATTCCGGGTGGCCCGGCGGCCGACATTGCCGCCGTCCGCGCGGGTCGCCTGCCATACGATCCCGCGGCGGTGCGTGCGCCGTTGTTCGTGGTTTACGGCAACCATGACAATCTGGTCGACGATCGCCAGGCGGCCGCGTTCGCCGAGCGTTTCCCGGCGAGCCCGTTGAAGTGGCGCCTGCGTATCGATCCCGGCACGCATGTCATGCATCTCGAGCGCCAGCGCCGGTCGCTTTATCTGTCGACACTGGCGTTCATCCATGCGGCCGGAGGCGTCGGCGAATGAGTGCGGCCGAACAGTTCGAGTGCTTCCGCGCGCTGCACGATCCCGCGCGGCCGCTGATCCTGCCCAATGCCTGGGACGCGGCCTCCGCACGCTTGTTCGAGGCCGCCGGTTTCCCTGCCGTGGGTACGACCTCGGCGGGCCTCGCGTGGAGCCACGGCAGTCCGGACAACCAGATGTTGTCGCCACGCGTGCTGGTGGAAAGCGTCCGCGAAATGGCGGCGGTGATCAGCGTGCCATTGACGGTGGATATCGAGGCCGGTTATTTCACCGCGCCTTCGCGTTTCGAGGAATTCGTCTGCCGGTTGCTGGATATCGGCATTGCCGGCGTCAACCTGCAGGACGCCAGTGGTACCTCATGGCCCCTGTTGCCCATCGCCCGGACCTGCCGGCGGATCGAACAGCTCCGTTCCCTGGGTGAGCGTCGTGATCAGCCCCTGTTCATCAATGCCCGGACCGATGTTTTCTGGGTCAGCGCGCCCGCGCCGGATGGGTCGCTCCCCGAGGCCGCGCGCGAGCGGCTGGTCGCCTATCGGGACGCGGGCGCCCACGGCGTATTCGCGCCCGGGCTTTCGGATCTGGACACGGTCGGGATGCTTGCCCGTTCGACGGGGTTGCCGGTCAATATTCTGGCCGGCCCGGCCCTTCCGGCGCCGCTTGAACTGTCACGCCATGGCGTGGCGCGCATCAGCCTCGGCTCGAGCCTGTTTCGCCTGGTCTATTCGGCGCTGGCGGAG
>JASFQN010000176.1:0-5289 GCA_050115425.1 Gammaproteobacteria bacterium
ATGCCCGCCAGGTTGCCCTTGAGCACTCGGTGAATCTCGATTTCCCCTGTCTGGGCATATTGCAGAATGTTCCGCCCAAGTTCGGAAATCACGGTCGCGATGAGCGTGAGATCGCTGTGCAGAAAGCCGATCGTTTGTCCGACCAGCCTTCCGGCGTGCCGGGCGAGCACAATATCCGTCTGGGTCGCAACCCGGAGACGGCGTGCGCATTCGCCCGCAATCTGTCTTCGCTCCTGGTCGACGCAGGTGTTCATGAGGCCTCCATGCCACCTGTGTTTGCCTGCCAGCGGGATCGCACGGCCAGGCTCGTTGTTGTATCACCTGATTGTAGGCCAGGGATTCGGTCCGTGAACCCGAAAGTCGCAAATACCTCGGGGTGGGAAAACCCTCCCGCCGGGCACGAGCGCCGGACCCGTCCATATTTTCCCTGTTCAGCCTTGATCGTTCTTCGAAAGGCGCTCCAAAAGGCGCCCGGGCAATCGTCAGGTACCGGAAAATCTAGTACAGCCCCGGCCACCGTTATATACGTATTTCCACCTATATTGGCGCGGCCGCAGCCTGCCTAGCCTGTCTGCCGGGCATTGCAATTGGCAAATTCTGCGCCGGCAACTGGCCGGAAGGATGCGGCTCATGTGTGGAATCGTCGGAGTTGTGGCCGAGCGGCCGGTTGTACCTCTGCTGATGGAAGGCCTTCGCCGCCTGGAATACCGGGGTTACGATTCGGCAGGGCTGGCCGTATGTCGGCCCGACAGCACGCTTGCGCGTGTTCGTTCAGTGGGCTCGGTCAGCGCGCTTGCCGCCGCGCTTCACGCCACTGAACTGCCGGGTGTGGTCGGAATTGCCCACACGCGATGGGCGACTCACGGGGTGCCCAGCGAGACCAATGCCCATCCGCATCTGTCGGGCAACGACATCGCGCTGGTCCACAACGGCATTATCGAGAACGCAGATGAACTCCGGGGCGAATTGCAGGCGGCCGGATTTGCCTTCCAGTCGGAGACCGACAGCGAGGTGCTGGCGCATCTCATCAGGCGTTCCTCCGAAACCACGGACGATATGCTCTCGGCTCTGCAGGATGCGCTTTCACGCGTGACGGGCCAGTATGCCATTGCCGTGTTGATTCGCCGGTACCCGGACCGCGTGTTCGTGGCCCGCCGTGGTTGCCCGTTGCTCATCGGTCAAGGCGTCGGCGAGCACTTCATCGCCTCCGACAGCGCTGCCCTGCTTCCTTTCACGCGACGGCACATTCTTCTTGAAGAAGGTGATGTCGCCGAACTCGCCCGTACCGGAATCCGCTTGCGGAACCGTCTTGGCGAAAGTGTCGAGCGCGCCGTTGTCGAAACCGCGCTTGAGGCCGAAGCCATCGAACGCGGCGCCTATCGCCACTACATGCAGAAGGAAATTTTCGAGCAGCCCGATGCGATTCGCCGTTGCCTCGCGGGCCGGATCCAGGATGGCGAGCTCACACCACAGGCTCTGGACCCGGTTGCGACGCGATTGCTTGCCGAGGCGCGTGCGATTCATCTGGTTGCCTGTGGCACGAGTTACCATGCGGCGCTGACTGCCCGCTACATGATCGAAAAGATCATCCGCATCCCCTGCCTTGCCGAACAGGCCAGTGAATATCGCTATCGCAATCCCGTGGTGCAGCCGGGAACCCTGCTGGTTACGATTTCCCAGTCAGGCGAGACTGCGGACACACTGGCCGCGCTCAGGATGGCGGAGAACGACGCCTACCTTGGCACGCTGTCCATCTGCAACGTCGCAGGCAGTACGCTGGCGCGCGAGTCCTCGGCGACGCTCATGACACGCGCCGGTCCGGAAATCGGCGTGGCTTCCACCAAGGCATTCACCACCCAGTTGCTGGTGCTCACCCTGATGGTCATCGAACTGGCCCGGCATCGGCGGATGGATACGCTCAACGTGCGGGATGCCTGTGGGCAGTTGGGTCTGCTTCCCGAGCTCATGGAGCAGGTCCTGGAAACCGAATCCAGGGTGCGTCAGATCGCGGAACGCTTCGTCGACAAGTCGCATGCTCTCTTTGTGGCACGTGGCACGCAATATCCCATCGCACTGGAGGGCGCGCTCAAGCTCAAGGAGATTTCGTATATCCATGCCGAAGCCTATCCGGCCGGCGAACTAAAACACGGGCCTCTGGCGCTTGTCGAGAAAAGCATGCCGGTCATTGCCCTGGCGCCACTCGACCCTCTCCTCGACAAGGTTCGCTCCAACATTCAGGAAATTCGTGCACGTGGCGGGGAGTTGTTCATCGTCACCGATCCGGACGCAGGATTCAGCGAGGAACCCGGCACGCATCTACTGGAGATTCCGCGGCGCAGCGCCTCGCTGCTTGATCCGTTTCTCTATACGCTGCCTCTGCAACTGCTGGCCTACCACGTGGCAGTGCTGCGCGGAACCGATGTGGACAAACCAAGAAATCTGGCCAAATCGGTCACTGTAGAGTGACTGTCGGAGGCGCGACCCGGATCTGCGGCAGGCGCTCAGATCCAGCCGCGGAGGCGATAGTAGAGAATACCCAGGCGTTCGTGCAGGCCGAGTACCATCAGGTCGGAGGCATTGTTGTTCGGGAACCAGGCCCGCCAGGTGAGCCGATCCCGGGTCCGGTAGTCGCATGGCGCAGGTATGGGTGACCAGCCCAGTCTGCGCGCGACGCCCATCGCACGGGGCATGTGCCATGCACTGGTCACCAGGATGAAACGCGAAGTCTTGTCCAGCACCGTGGCGAGGCTGAGAAAATTTTCGCGCGTATTGGTCGATCCGGGCACCACATGGATCGACTCGGACGGAACCCCGAGGCGTCGTGCGAGACGAGCCATCCGGCCCGCGATGGGGTCGGGCTCACGGGGCCAGGCCGAGCCGACGAAATACAGGCTTCCCCCAAGCTGCCGGTGCCAGGCCGCAGCCGCCACGGTTCTTCGAAGGCTGGCCAGATCGAGTTGCAGCGGGTCCGGATCATTCCGTTCATAAGGCGAGCCGGACGCAAGTACGACAATTGGCAGGCCGGCGTCGTTTCCGGCGACGGGGGCGAGCGGCGGATAGCGGGATTCCAGCGACCCGACCAGCCCGTGACTCAAGGCGGGCACCGTGGTCACAGTGACCAGCACCAGGACGGCGAGTATTGGATAACGATAACGATGAAGTCGCCCCTGCTCGCGTTGCCGGAACGCTGCGATGCTCACCATGCTCAGTACGATGACCAGATAGACCGGGGATGCAACAAGCCATTCGACGGGATCGCCGACCAGAAGCCGGTGAAAAAACATCAATGGCCTCCTCCTGTCCGCCCCGGGATCAGTCGATCAGATGCTGAAATCCGATTACTCATGCCGCAGGGCCTCAATGGGGTCGAGGCGTGCCGCCTTGCGCGCCGGAGCGTACCCGAAGGCCACGCCGAATGCTGCGGAAAAGACAAAGGCAACAATCACAATCACCGGGCTGATGATGAGCGGCAAACCCAGTATCCGGGCACCAATCCCCGAACATGCCACTCCGAACAGGATGCCGGCCAGGCCGCCGAACACCGAAAGCAGCACCGATTCGACAAGGAACTGAAGGAGAACCTCCCGTTCCAGTGCCCCGATGGCCAACCGGATGCCGATCTCCCGGGTCCTCTCGGTGACCGACACCAGCATGATGTTCATGATGCCGATGCCGCCAACCACGAGGCTCACCGCAGCGATGGCGCTGAGCAGGGTAGTCAGTACGCCGGTCGCGCTCTCGACCACATTCGCGATTTCACGCATGTCCTGCACGCGAAAATTGTTTTCCTCGTTGCTGGAAAGGTGGCGCCGCTGGCGCATGACCCGTTCGATTCCCTGCTGAACGCTTGAGGTGTCATCCGCGTTATCGGCGGACACGAAAATCACGCCGATGTCACGGTTGCCCGACACCCGCCGCTGGAATGCCTTGAGTGGCGTGATCACCAGATCGTCCTGATCCTGCCCGAATGTCGACTGGCCCTTGGGAGCGAGAACGCCGACCACGCGGCATGGCAGTTTTCCCAGGCGAACAATGGCGCCCAGCGGATCCTGCAGGCCGAACAGTTTTTCACGCACCGTGGCACCGAGTATGCAGACCAGCCGGCCGGCTCGTTGTTCCGTCTCGTCGAATTCCCGTCCCTCGATGACTGGCCATTCGCGCACCTGGAAAAACCCGTTGCTCGTACCGTAGAGGGTAGTCGACCAGTTCTGGTTCGCATAAATGACCTGAATGCCCGCGCCGCTCTGTTCGACCATGCCCGCGATACCCGACACGTCACGGGCGATGGCACGCGCATCCTCGGCGCGAAAAGGCGGCGTCACCTGGCCGGGTCCGGCATGTCGACCGCTGCGTGGAGCGACCACAACGAGATTGCGCCCAAGTCCTGAAATATCCGCGCTGACTCGCGCGGTGGCACCGTTGCCCAGTGTCACCATGGTAATCACCGCCGCGACACCGATGACAATGCCGAGCGTGGTGAGCGATGATCTCAACAAGTTGCGCCGTATCTCGCGCAGTCCCAGCAGGAGCATGTTCAACAGCATCAGGCCACCTGCTCGCCCTCTCCGTCCGGGACAACCAGGCCGTCCCTGAACTGGATGATCCGGTCGGCGAATGCGGCCATGTCCGACTCATGGGTCACCATCACGACGGTAATGCCGCGCTGCCGATTCAAGTCCGCCAGCAGTTGCATTATTTCCAGGCTGCGGGCGGTATCCAGGTTGCCGGTTGGCTCGTCGGCCAGCAGCAAATCCGGCTGAGTGACCAGTGCTCGCGCAATGGCGACCCGTTGCTGTTGTCCGCCCGAAAGCTGTCCGGGGGTCTGATGAGCGGCATCGGCAAGCCCGACGGACGCCAGTGACTCAAGCGCCTGTTGCCGCGACCGGCTCCCCGACATGCCCCGATAAAGAAGCGGCAGCTCCACGTTTTCCAGTGCCGTGGTTCGGTTGAGCAGGTTGTAGCCCTGAAACACGAAGCCCAGATAATGGCGACGAATCAGGGCCCGCTGGTTACGGGTAAGCGCCTCGACCGGTACACCCCGGAAGTAGTATTCGCCGCTGGTCGGCCTGTCCAGGCAGCCGAGAATGTTCATGCAGGTGGATTTGCCGGAACCGCTTGGCCCCATCACCGCAACAAACTCACCACGTTCGATCGTCAGATCGATACCTGCCAGTGCCCAGGTAACCGCGGAACCGCTGCCATAGGCTCGCTTGATGGAGCGGAAGTCTATCAACGCCATCCGCCCTACCTCCCGGCCGTCGGCTCCCGGTGCACCACGTCCACCAGGAG
>JASFQN010000177.1:0-5145 GCA_050115425.1 Gammaproteobacteria bacterium
CGTTCGACCGGGTTGCCGGTCAATATTCTGGCCGGCCCGGCCCTTCCGGCGCCGCTTGAACTGTCACGCCATGGCGTGGCGCGCATCAGCCTCGGCTCGAGCCTGTTTCGCCTGGTCTATTCGGCGCTGGCGGAGCTCTCCGCGGAGTTGCCCGGCGAAGCGGGATTCCAATGCCTCAAGGGCGTGGCTACGGGTTATGCGGAGATGGACGCCATGTTCAGCCGTCCGGCGCGGCAGACCCTTTGATCATTCGGCGGGCGGCCGTTTCGCCATGATCGCCCGGCGGATGTCGGCTTCCGGTGCTGAATCGTCGAGCCGCGCAAGCTTGCCATCGCCGCCGGGCACGCCGAGCGCGCGGTAGGTGTCGGTGAGGTCGGGAAAGGCGGTGTCCAGGGCCCAGCGGCGGTAGAGCGGCACGAAGACCTCGCGCCCGGCCAGTTCGTCCATCTTTTTCATGAGGTCCAGTGCCCGCCATTCGCGATCGGGGGTCACGCAGCAACCGTCCAGCTTTTCAAGCACGGTATCCAGCGATTGCCGGCCGTGGCTTTCCCGCCGCAACCGGACATCGGCCATCAGCGCAATGGCGGCACCGCTCCAGTACACGCGCATGTAGGCGCGGTCGTGGTGCATGCGCCGCGCGGTCTGGGCGAGCGTGGTATCGCGGGTATCGCGACGTCCCCGTTCGAAGCCGGCTTCCATGTGGCGCCAGGTCTGCAGCGGCGTCATTTCCCCCGACCGGGCGCGCAGCACGTCCTGGTAATACGTCGCCAGCCCCTCCGAGAACCAGGCGTCACGGCGGTCCACATAGGGCAGGAGCATGTGGCTGAATTCGTGCACCGCGACCCAGTCGGTCGCGAATTCCGCCGGCGGCGCATCGACGTTCATGAGCAGATGGACCGCCGTGCCGCCCCCGCGCGTGACTTCGCCGAAAGGCGCCGGTTCGGAGCCGCGACTCAGCGGGATGATCAGAACCTGCACATCGCCGAGCGGGAAGCGGCCGTACACGGTCGAGACTTCGCGGGCGGCCCCGCGCACCCAGCGCTCGGCGAGATCGGGGTCGGCGTTGCTCGCCGGTCCGTCCAGCAACGCGAACCGCAGGCGCGCGCCGGGCACCGCAACATTCCGGCTGATGAACTTGCCGACCGCAATCGTCCCGGTCCAGTCAATCGGCGTGGGATCGGCCTGAAACACGCGATGCCCGCCGGGTGCGGCCTTGTCCATCGGTTGCCACGGCGCCGAGAAGTTCATGTCCGCCGGCACCTCGACATGGAAGATCAGCCGCACCCGGGGTCCGGGATTGGGTGGACGCCAGAGCCACACGCGTGGCGACAGCGCCAGTGACGCCGGCGTGCGCCAGCCCTGATCCATATCCCGCAGGCGTCCGGCCGCCGCGGCGTCCACCTGGTAATGCACGCAGTCATCCACTGCCGCGTCGGCCAGCCTGACCACGTGGCCGCGGGGGTTCACGGTGCGGTTGCCCTTCGCGCTCCGGAAATGGATGCCATCCACGAGCAGGTGCGCGGCGGTGTTGCTCCCGGCAATCAGGTATTCGGGCGGGCCCGCGAAACAGGCGGTGACCGAAAGGCGCGACAGGTCCCCGGAAAAGGTCAGCCGGTAGTCGTAGCGCATGCTGTCCGTAGCGATGCCGGATGCGCGGGCGTGGGCGGCCAGGCCAAGGGCGGCGACGAGAAACGTGGCGGCGAAGCGGGCAGGCATGACTGAAAGTGTAGTCGCCCGCCGTGGTGGCGGACGTCAGTCCCCGGAGTGGCCGTCCGCCACGGGCGGCTGGTACTCCTGCAGGGAAACCACCAGCGCGCCCGGTCCGGCGTGGGTACCGAGCGCCGGGCCGACTTCCATGAGATAGCTGGAATGGACATCCGGCAGGGCGGCAAGCAGGCGCTGGCGCAGTGCTTCGCCGTCTTCAGCGCAGGCGCAATGGCCCACCGCGAGCCGGTATTGAACCCCGCCCCTGGCGCGGCGCGCCACAAAGGCGGCGAACTTGTCCAGGATCCGGCCATGGCCCAGCAGCAGGCCGCCGCGCACGATGCGTCCGTCGGCCGTGGCCTTGAGCACGGGGGTCAGATGCAGCAGGTCCGCGATCAGCTTGGTGGACTTGCTGACCCGGCCGCCGCGCACCGACCAGGTGAGGTCGCGCAACACGCCCCAGGTGAAGGTCGTGGCGCGGGCCGCGCTCACCCGCTCGATCACTTCCCGGGTGGGCAGGCCGGCCTGGGCGCATTCGGCTGCGTACATGGTCAGCAGGCCCTGACCGGTGGACACATTGAGCGAGTCGATCACAGTGACCGCGTCACCTTCCGCGCGCGCCGCTGCGCTTTGTGCGGACTGCCAGGTGCCGCTGACCCTGGCCGTGAGATTGATCGAGACCACGGCCTCGTAGTGGCTGGCCAGAAACTGGAACTGGCGGCGGAAATCGCCGGGCGCCGGCTGCGAGGTCTGGGGATGCGCGGGATTGCTGCGCAGTTCGCGGTAGAACTCGGCGGGTGTCAGGGTGACCTTGTCCAGGTAGCTGTGGGCGCCGAAATTCACCCGCACGGGCACCATGTGGATGTCGAGCCTTTCCAGCTCGGATTCGGGGATGTCGGCGCCCGAGTCGGTGACGATCACCGCGCGTTCGTGGCGTGCGTGGGCGGAAGCCTGCTGCTGGTGCATGTCGTCGGCTTTCTGGCCGCTCACGCTGCCGAAGCGTTCGGCAATGCGAAAGACCTCGTCGGGATCGTTCACATGGATATGGACCTTGGCCTTGCGCTTGCTGCCCGCCAGAACGAGGCTGTCGCCCAGTTCGCCGAGCGCCTCGCGCAGGTGCCGGCGGTCGATGTCGCTGCCTTCCACCAGGCATTCGGTACAGAAGCGATAGCGCGAGGCCGGTTCGGCGCCGCCTGCCGCTTCCTCGCCGTCTGTTGGCGCCGCGGTGGTGTCCGGCAGGCCGCGCAGGCTGCCGTCCTGCACGAATTCGATCACTCCCCGCAGCAGTTCCACGAAACCCGCCGCGCCGGCATCGACCACGCCGGCCCGCTTGAGCACGGCAAGCTTGGCGGGTGTTTCCGCCAGTGACGACTCGGCCCGCTTCAGGCCGGTCTCCAGCAGGCCGCGGAAATCACCGGCGGCCTGTTCGCAGCGGGTGCCCAGCTCATGGGCGAAATCGGCAAGCACAGTCAGCAGCGTGCCCTCCCGGGGCTCGGCGAGCGCCTCACGGGCGTAATCCGCGCCGGTCGTCACGGCCTGGCTGAAGCCGCGGGTATCCATGGCGCGCAGCGGGGCAGCGGCATCGGACAGGCCCTGGAAGAACTGCGCGAGAATCGCCCCCGAGTTGCCGCGGGCGCCATCCAGCGCGGCGTCCGCGACCTGGGTGAGCAGGCGGCCCACATGCTGTTCGGCCGAAGCGCTGAGGCGGGCCAGGACGGCATTCAGCGTGAAGGCGATGTTGGTGCCGGTATCACCGTCGGGCACCGGGAATACGTTGATGCGGTTGAGGTGATCCTGACGCGACAGCACGCGGTGAATGCCGGCCTGCAGGGCACGGCGCAGACGGATTCCGTCGATGTAGCCGATGGCGATGGGTTCGGACAACACACACCCCGATCAATGCGTACGAAGGCGTCAACTTTACCGTGCCGCTTGCCGGGGCGGAAGGCGCCACATCTCACGTGGGCCGGCCGGCCCGAATGCGGGGGCACTAGCGCCGGGGCAACAGGAAGGTCTGGCCGTGAAAGCTGAGGACCGCGCCCTTGTCCGTGATGGCCTTGACCACCGGGCCTTCGCGCAAGGTGTCGCCCACGTGATAGGTGTGCAGATTGATGACCACGAAGCGGGCGGAGGGATCCTCTGCGTAGCCGTGGACGTCGAGGTGCAACGCCGGCAGGCTCTGCCGGAAGCTGGCGGGCATGGCCTGCAGCGGCACCACGCTGAAGGTCTCGGGCCGGGGCTGGTCGGCGCTGTCGGCGCCGGATGCCGCGCCGGCGGCTTCCGTCGAGGGACTCTCGCTCGCCGAAGAAACGGAGGCCGAACCGGCACTGCTTGAAGCCACCGCGGGTTGTTCTGCGGCGGTGCCGGTGTCCGCTTTGGTCTTGTCGTCCGGTTCCGGGACGCGGGCTTCATCGGCCAGTGATCGCACCCGTCCGGCGGGGGCGTTGTGCGTTTCCACGGGCGCGGCGACCGGTGCCGCCGAGTGCCGCTGCCAGAGCAGCACGCCGCCCAGCACCAGGTTGGCCAGGACCAGCACGGCCACGATCACCGCCCAGGGCGTCCGGTGCCGGTGCACCAGTGCTTCGGGCGGCAGCGTGCCCAGGCGGCCGGACACGCTTCGCGCCCGCTGGCGTTCGGATTTGCGCAGGGCATCGAGAATGAAGGACATCGCTCAACCTCCCCGGACGGTGCCGGTCAGCCGGGGCCGGTTCGGGAGGCCCAGCGCCGTGTTCAATTCAACCAGTGTCTGCTCGCCGGCAATCCCGTCCACCGTCAATTGATGGTCGGCCTGGAAGCGTTTCACCTGGCCGGCCAGGCTGTCGTCGAAGTAGTCGGCCTTCGGCGCCGGAGCGCCGGCCGATCCTTCCAGCGTTGTCAGTTGGGCGCGCAGCCAGCGCACGCCAGGGCCCTGCATGCCTTTCTGAAGCGTGCGGTCGGCGTTCGGGGCGGGCCGCCAGAGCAGCAGGAATTCGCCGTTCCAGTAGCGGTCGAGTGTGCCGGTGGTCGCGGGGCGGGTCTGTGTGCCCGCACTGAGCCGAACATGATCGCGGTCCAGAGCGGCCAGAACCACCTGGTGCGGGGCACCGGCGTCGTCGTCCAGCGAGATCACCGCCGGCCGATCGTAGCCACGCAGGGTATTCCAGGTTCCGTGCCGGTAGATGCAGCGCAAGCCCTGGTCGCGGGCCTGCTCGCAGGCCGTGGCTCCGCTGTCGGGCCGGTAGCTGGCCTTCCACAGCGAGAACAGGGTGCCCATGGCCGTGTCGGTGTCGGTCGGGCTGCGTGCCAGCCACGAGGCAACGCCGTCTTCCGTCGCGGCGGCCGGTTGCGCGGCTGTTCCGCGGGGCAGAGGCATGCCGCGGCCCAGCCACACCGCCAGCGCGGCGAGCAGCAAGGCGGCGACGGCCCATGGCCAGACCGGGCGCCGGGCCGGCGGCGGACCCA
>JASFQN010000178.1:0-5125 GCA_050115425.1 Gammaproteobacteria bacterium
ACGCGGCTCGGCGACGGCAAGACCGTCCGAGTTCGGAGCGGAGTAGAAGGCGGCCCTGGCGGGTTGGCGCCGAGGCGCGCGGATTCTGCATTGCGCTGCTTGTCCGTAGCCGGGACCGCTATCCGGTGATCACTTCCCGACGTGGCGACAGGGTCAGCCGCTGGTGGATTTCTTCTTCCGGCGCCAGGCCAGCAGGTTTTCGCAGGCGCGGTCGAGGACATCATCATCCTTGGCGAAGCAGAAGCGGACGAGGTGTTCGCCCCGGCCTTCTCCGAAGAATGCGCTTCCCGGAATGCTCGCCACGCCTGCTTCCTCGAGCAGGCGCATGGCTGCGTCCGTGGCTGTGTGGCAATCCAGTGACCGGATGTCCGCCAGGGCATAATAGGCCCCTTCCGGTGTGCATGCCGGCAGGCCGGCCTGACTCAAAGCGTCGCAGAATCGATCCCGCTTGCGCTGGTGTGCGGCGGCCAGTTCGCGGTAATAACTGTCGTCAAGTGTTTCAATGGCTTCGGCTACGGCGTACTGCAATGGTGCGGGGGCGCAGACGTAATACAGATCGTTGACCAGGCCAATGGGCGCGGCCAATTCCCGATGAGCGACCAGATACCCCATGCGCCAGCCGGTGATGCTGAATGTCTTGGAATAACCCGAGATGCTCACCGTGCGCTCCCACATGCCCGGCAGTGTGGCGATGCTCAGGTGTTCGTGCCCGTCATACAGGAAGTATTCATAGATTTCGTCGGTAATGCAGAGGAGATTGTGTCTTTGGCAGATGTCAGCGACGGCTTCCAGCTCTTTTCGCTTGAACACGCGTCCCGAAGGGTTGCCCGGAGTGTTGATCACCAGTGCCCGGGCGCCCCGCGCGGCAGCCTCCAGGCGTTCGGCATCCAATGCGTAATGTTCTGACGTGAGTGGCACGAGTTCGGGCTGCAGCCCGGCGACCCGGGCGGTATTGAGGTGATAGCCGTAGTAGGGTTCGAGGAGCAGGATACGGTCGCCGGGATTGCACAGGGCCATCAGGGTGGCGGCAAACGCGCCGGTGCTTCCGATGGTGGCTACCACCTCGGATTCGGGGTCGGCTTCGATGCCGTTGTGGCGGCTCAGCTTCGCGGCCAGCGCCCGGCGCAGCCGGCCCACGCCGTCATAGCGGGTGTAGATGTTGGCACCCCGGTCGATTGCCGGTTGCACGGATCGGACAACGTCACCGGGCGGCGGCGTATCACAGATTCCCTGGCCGAGATTCACGGCACCCAGTTCCACGCAGCGCTGCGTCATGGCGCGGATTTCGGACTGGACCAGAGACTGAACGCGTTGGCTGCGAATCGGATCGAGCATGATGAGACGCTTTCCGGGCATGCAATGAAAAGGATTCTCCGAGCCTAGCACGGAGCGCCGGTACCGGCAGGTTCAGAAGCTCCACTGCCCGCCGGGCAGGCGCCGCAGGTGGATGTGACGGCTCAGACGTATGACTGGCCGGATCAGCAGTTGCGCGCTGCCGATGGTAAACAGCCACACGCCGGTATTCTGTTCGCTGGGATAGAAGAAAAGGATGCTGCCGATCAGAAACCACAGACCGAGCATGAAGTCGTTGAGAATGCTCAGAACCTCGTAGCGTCGGTGAATGACCAGTTGTTCATGGCCGAATGTGAGTGTGATGGCGTTGGGGTCGTCGGGGTCGAGACGTGTCTGGTCCATGCGGCCTCCTCTGCTTGGTTTGCAATGATGTTACCGGATGGCGCGAGCCACGGCAGTCAGAGCGTCAGGGACTCGAGCCAGGTAGTCAGCAGGCGCGGTGCCAGTGCTTCCATCGCCGGTGCATGCTGGCGGGCCTGGGCGCGCAGCTCGCCCGGCGAGGGCATGCCACGAGCCCCCAGACTGGCAGTATGGCCGATCAGCCAGGGTTCCAGCCCGAGCGCGGTGACTTCGGGATGAAACTGGATGGCCAGCGCATTTCGTCCCCAGGCGAAGGCCTGGTTCCGGTACATGTCGCTGGAGGCCAGATGGATTGCCCCGTCGGGCAGGTCGAAAGTGTCGCTGTGCCAATGAAAGGTCAGCGGTGCGGTTTCCAGTGGTGCCAGACAGGACCGCCGACCTGCTTCGGTCAGCCGGATGGGTGCAAAGCCAATTTCGGTTGGGCCTCCCGCATGCAGCTTCGCGCCCAGGGCGCGGGCCATGAGCTGGCTGCCGAGACAGATGCCCAGGGTCGGCCGGTCGCCGGCCAGTCGCTGTTCGATCAGGCGCAGTTCGTCGATCAGAAAGGGATAGTCCGCTTCCTGGTGGGCGCCGATGGGACCGCCCAGCACGACAAGCAGATCGGCACTTCGCGGATCGATGGCGGCAAACTCGGTGAGCCCCGCATCGATGTACTCCACGCGGAACCCCAGGTCTTCCAATGGATCGGCGAAACTGCCCAGGTCCTCGAAGGCCAGATGCCGAATGACCAGGGCGGTCTTCATGCGGCCGGAAATACCGTCTGCGCGTCGAAAATCGGCCCGTCAACGCAGACGCGCTTCATTGCCGGGCCGGCGTCCGTCTGCACTTCCACCACGCAGCCCGCGCAGCCACCGACGGCGCAGGCCATGAATTCCTCCAGTGATACCTGGCAGGGCAGATCGTATTCCGCAGCCAGGGCTGCCACTGCGCGCAGCATCGGCGTGGGCCCGCAGGTCAGCACGCCGACTTCGCCGCGTTGTTCCGCATCCAGCGAGTCCAGCCACGCCCGGGCCAGATCGGTTACATAGCCCTCGAAGCACCCGGCGTAGCCCTGCAGACTGGCGAGCCGGCTGGGGATGCCCCAGTCTTCCATCAGTGGCATGCAGGCAATCACGCCATCCGGCAGACCGGGGACCATGATTTCGGACGGTCGTGCCCGGAACGGGAACGGGACTTCCGAGCCCATGATCACGAAGGGCTTCCAGTCGGCGCGCCGGTCCGTGCGCAGGGTGTCGGCCACAAACACCATGGGCGGAATGCCGACACCGCCGCCAATCAGCAGGGGGCGTGGCCGTGCGGGGTCCAGCACGAAGGGCTTGCCAATCGGGCCCAGTACACTGATGTTGTCGCCGGCCTTGCGTTGCGCGAGCAGACGTGTGCCTTCGCCCACCACTTTGTAGAGGCATTCGATCCAGCCTTCGTGCGCCGATGTCCGCATGATCGACATTGGTCGGCGCATGGGCAGGGCCGGGTCGCAGGTGAGGTGCACGAAGCTGCCGGGCAGTGCCCTGGCTGCGCATTTCGGCGCCTTGAGGCGCAGCACGAACTGCTGCCCGGGGAAGGCCTGCTGCGCGAGCACTTCGGCATCCTCCAGTGCGATCGTGCCGCGATGGCCGCGCTTGGAATCAGTCATGGGGTTTCCTGAGTTGTCTCGATCAGGTGGCGCATCACCGCCATGCGCACAGCCACGCCGTTGGCGACCTGTTCGAGAATCACCGAACGTGGGCCGTCAGCCACGTCCGAGGCGATCTCCACGCCCCGATTCATCGGGCCGGGATGCATGACAATGGCATCGGGTCGGGCGAGCGCGAGGCGCTGGGCATTCAGCCCGTACTGGCGGAAATAACTTGCGCTGTCCGGAATCAGCGAGGATTCCATGCGCTCGGTCTGGATGCGCAACATCATCACGACATCCGCGTCGGCGATGCCTTCGTCCATGTCAGTGAAGTGCGTGCCAGGCATCGCATCGTGCGCGTCGGGGAGCAGTCCGGCCGGACCCACCAGCCGAAGTTCGCGAACGCCCAGCGTGTTCAGGACCTGGCAGGCACTGGCGGCCACCCTCGAGTGGCGGACGTCACCGACAATCGCCACCGTCAGATTGCTGAAGTCCTTCTTGTGCTGCCGGATGGTCAGAGCGTCGAGCAGGCCCTGGGTGGGGTGCGAGATGTTGCCTTCCCCCGCATTGACCACGCAGGTGTGGGGCTCGGCATTGCGGGCCAGCAGCTCGGGTGTGCCGCCCTCCTTGTGCCGCACCACGAACAGGTCGATGTGCATGGCCTGCAACGTGGCGAAGGTATCCAGAAGACTCTCGCCCTTGACCGTGGAGGATGCATCGATGTCGATATTGAGGACTTCCGCCCCCAGACGTCGGGCGGCGAGTTCGAAGGAGCAGCGCGTGCGCGTGCTGGGCTCGAAGAAGAGATTGGCGACCGTGCGGCCCGCCAGTACCGGCTCGGGTCGGACCGGCCGGCCGGGGCGGCTGCAATAGCCCTGAGCCATGTCGAGCAGAGCTTCGATACGCTCGCGGGTCATGCCCTTGAGGGTCAGCAGGTGTCGCCGGGCGGTGTCGCTTTCGAGGCTGGCGGCTGCGCGCATTGTCTCGTGATCCGTCAGTTTTCGTTGAGCCAGTTCTGAAGAATGACGCGGGCCGCGGCGCTGTCGACGTCCTCGCGGCGTATGCGGCGGCGGCCCGACTGGCGTTGTGTGCGCAGCGTGGCTTCCGCCTCCACCGAGGTGAGGCGTTCATCGATGGCATGTACGGGAACGCCGTAGCGACCTTCCATCTGGCGGGCGAAACGCCTGGCGCGTTTGCCCAGTTCGCCCTCCGAGTCGTCCATATTATACGGGATGCCGACTACCACTGCCGCCGGTTGCCATTCGTGAATCAGTCGGCTCACGGCTTTCCAGTCCGGCACGCCATCGCGGCAGTTGATGGTTTCCAGGGTACCGGCGGTTCGCGTTATGGTCTGACCGACGGCCACGCCGATGCGGCGCAGTCCGTAGTCGAATCCGAGGATGTTGCCCTGTGCGCTCACGGCGCCCCCCGGCGGATATCGCGGGCCGCTCAGGCGTGGCCGGCGTCCCCGCTCAGCAGATTGAGATCCACCCCCAGCAAGCGGGCGGCTTCCTCCCAGCGCTTTTCACTGGGCGTCTCGAAAAGGATGCGCTCATCCGCAGGCACACTCAGCCAGCTGTTCTCCGCCACTTCGGCTTCCAGCTGGCCCGCGCCCCAGCCTGCGTAACCCAGCGCCACCAGCGACTGCTCCGGACCGCGGCCCTCGGCCATTGCGACCAGAATGTCGCGGGAACTGGTCACGCCGATGTCGTCATCCACCTGGAGGGTGGCCTCCCACTCGCCGATCGGCCGGTGGATGACAAAGCCGCGCTCCTGCTGTACCGGACCGCCGGCGAA
>JASFQN010000179.1:0-5098 GCA_050115425.1 Gammaproteobacteria bacterium
TAGGCCAGTAGCTCAATTGGCAGAGCGGCGGTCTCCAAAACCGCAGGTTGGGGGTTCGATTCCCTCCTGGCCTGCCATTAAACCCCGGACGACGCGCCCCGGTGGCGCGGCGTCCTCATACGGAACGGGATGTCGGCAGTTTCCAATGAGTGCTAAACCGCAAGAACAGGCCTCCGCGGCAGATACCGTGAAGCTGGTCATTGCCGTACTGCTGCTGCTGGGCGGCATCGTGGCTTTTTACTACTTCTCCGCCCAGCCGCTGGTCATCCGTTGGCTGGCTCTGCTGGTGGTGAGCGGCCTCGGTGTGGTGGTCGGATTGCAGACAGCCCTCGGTCGCCGGGCGATCGTCTTCATGAAGTCGTCCAATGCCGAGCTGCGCAAGGTCGTCTGGCCCAGTCGCCAGGAGACCATGCAGACGACGCTGGCCGTGATCGCCATGGTGGTGATCCTCGGGATTTTCATGTGGGGTCTGGACATGTTCCTGATCTGGGCCACCAAGATACTGACCGGCCGGGGGAGTTGAGCATGGCGCTCCGTTGGTATGTGGTTCATGCCTACTCGGGCTTCGAGCATCAGGTGAAGCGCTCGCTTGGTGAGCGAATCAAGCACAGCGGGCTCGACGACAAATTCGGCGAGATCCTGGTGCCGACCGAGGAGGTCGTCGAGATGCGGGAAGGGCAGAAGCGCAAGAGCGAGCGCAAGTTCTTCCCGGGCTATGTCCTGGTTCAGATGGACATGGACGACGACACCTGGCACCTGGTCAAGAGTGTGCCCAAGGTCATGGGCTTTGTGGGCGGCTCCAGTGACCGTCCGGCGCCGATCTCCGAGCGTGAGGCCGAGGCGATCCTGAACCGGGTTCAGGAAGGCGCGGAGAAGCCGCGTCCGAAGGTGCTTTTCGAGCCGGGCGAAGTGGTGCGCGTGACGGACGGTCCGTTCAATGACTTCAATGGCGTCGTCGAAGAAGTGAATTACGAGAAGAGCCGTCTGCGCGTGGCGGTTCTGATCTTCGGCCGGTCCACGCCGGTTGAATTGGAATTCGATCAGGTCGAAAAGAGCTGATCGAATTCGCGGCGCAGGATGCGCCGCACGTGAGCGAGAGCGAACGAAGCGCAGCGCGAATTGAGTTCGCGCGGAGCGTCAGGCCGCGCAGGCAGGAAGCCGGAGCGGGCTGTAGATATGGATCCGATCAGGTCGAAAAGAGCTGATCGAATTCGCGGCGCAGGATGCGCCGCACGTGAGCGAGAGCGAACGAAGCGCAGCGCGAATTGAGTTCGCGCGGAGCGTCAGGCCGCGCAGGCAGGAAGCCGGAGCGGGCTGTAGATATGGATCCGATCAGGTCGAAAAGAGCTGATCTTGACGATCCGCCGGATTGCGGTCCGGTGGTGGCGGGGAGCCGCAAGGCGTTCGTACCCAATGCAGGAGACTGTCAATGGCTAAGAAAGTACAGGCTTACATCAAGCTGCAGATACCGGCCGGCCAGGCCAATCCGAGTCCCCCCGTGGGCCCGGCCCTGGGTCAGCACGGCGTCAACATCATGGAATTCTGCAAGGCGTTCAACGCCGCGACGCAGAAGATGGAGCAAGGGCTGCCGATTCCGGTCGTGATCACGGTCTACAACGACCGCAGCTTCACCTTCATTACCAAGACTCCGCCTGCCTCGATCCTGATCAAGAAGGCGGTAGGCATCAAGTCCGGCAGCGCCACGCCCAACACGAACAAGGTGGGCAAGATCACCCGTGCGCAGCTCGAGGAGATTGCCAAGACCAAGGAGCCCGACCTGACGGCGGCGGATCTGGACGCGGCAGTGCGCACCATTGCGGGTAGCGCGCGCAGCATGGGTATCGAGGTTGAAGGGGTCTGATCATGGCTAAGCTCAGCAAGCGCATCAAGACGATTCGCGAGAAGGTCGAGCGGGGCAAGATGTACCCCGTGGACGAGGCTTTTTCGCTGCTCAAGGACACCAGTTCGGTGAAGTTCGCGGAATCCGTGGATGTCGCCGTCAACCTCGGCGTCGACCCGCGCAAGTCCGATCAGGTCGTGCGCGGTTCCACCGTGCTTCCCAACGGTACCGGCAAGACGGTCCGCGTGGCGGTGTTCACGCAGGGCGCGAATGCCGATGCCGCCAAGGAAGCCGGTGCGGACATCGTCGGCATGGACGACCTGGCCGAGGAGGTCAAGAAGGGCAACCTGGATTTCGATGTGGTCATCGCCAGCCCCGACGCCATGCGCGTGGTGGGCCAGCTCGGCCAGATTCTGGGCCCGCGCGGCCTGATGCCGAACCCCAAGGTCGGCACCGTGACGGCAGATGTGGCCACGGCCGTGCAGAACGCCAAGGCCGGTCAGGTGCGTTACCGGACCGACAAGTCGGGCATCATTCACTGCACCATCGGCAAGGTGAGTTTCGAGGCGGCCGCCCTGAAGGAGAACCTGCAGGCCCTGTTGGCCGATCTGCAGAAGGCGAAACCTTCCGCCGCCAAGGGAATCTACATGAAGAAGGTCACGGTCAGCTCCACGATGGGGCCGGGCGTGACGATCGATCAGTCCACGCTGAGTTTCTGAGGAACCGGCTGGATCAGGCCGGTCCCGGACGGGCCGGCGATGTGCAACGACTGGAAAGACTTTGATTGCCCGCAGGATGCGGGCGGACGTCAAAGACCGCAGGTGGGCATCCGGCAGGGAAAGCCGGGCTCTTAATGGGATTCCCGGCCTGCGCAGACGGTGTTACCCGAGTCAGGAGTTACCTGGTAACGGTCACCGTAGAGCGTCGGATGAACACGGAAATTCATCCGGGTGTTAAACGGTAAAAGCCAGGAGGTCATTCCGTGGCGCTACGACTGGAAGACAAGAAGGCTCTGGTCGCCGAGGTCAACGCGGTGGCTGCCGAGGCCTATTCGGCCCTGGCAGCGGAGTACCGCGGCCTGACCGTGGAGCAGATGAACGCCCTTAGAAACCAGGCCCGCAAGGCCGGCGTCTATCTGCGCGTGGTCAAGAACAACCTCGCGCGTCGTGCCCTTCAGGGTACCGAGTTCGAGTGCATGAATGATTCTCTGGTGGGACCGCTGGTACTGGCGTTCTCGCAGGAGGATCCAGGCGCCGCCGCTCGCGTGGCCAAGGACTTCGCGAAGGAAAACGACAAACTCATCGTCAAGCTGCTCGCCATTGGCGGCCAGGCCATGCCCGGGTCGGAAATCGACCGGTTGGCCAAGCTGCCGACCCGCGACGAGGCTCTGGCGCTGTTGATGGCCGTCATGAAGGCGCCCATCGAGAAGTTTGTCCGCACCCTCAACGAGCCCCACGCCAAGCTGGTGCGTACCGTTGCCGCGGTACGCGATCAGAAGCAGGCGGCCTGAGTGCACGAAACCGGATCATCGGGCAGCCACAGGCTGTTCGGGTAACAATTGAAATCAGGAGTTTTTGAAATGGCTGTATCCAAAGAAGACATTCTGGAAACCATCTCCAACATGAGCGTGATGGAGGTCGTCGACCTCATCTCCGCGATGGAAGAGAAGTTCGGCGTTTCCGCTGCTGCTGCCGTTGCCGCCGCCCCCGCGGCCGCCGCCGGTGGCGAAGCTGCTGCCGCCGAGGAGAAGACCGAATTTGACGTCGTCATGAGCAGCTTCGGCTCCAACAAGGTCGGCGTGATCAAGGTGGTCCGCAGCGTGACCGGCCTGGGTCTGAAGGAAGCGAAGGATCTTGTCGAGGGCGCTCCGAGCACCGTGAAGGAAGGTGTGGACAAGGAAGAGGCCGACAAGATCAAGAAGGAGCTGGAAGAAGCCGGCGCCACGGTCGAGGTCAAGTAAGACCGCTTGAAGAAAGTGTCAGAACGGGCCATAGCCCGTAAAGGGATCATGGCTGGTGGCGAAAGCCACCGGCCTTTTCCCGTTTTTATCGTTCATGCGCGCAGGGCGCTCCCCGCTCATTCCGGGTGTGGGGTCCTGAGCCAGAAGACACGGCATCGTCGAGGATAACCCTGATGGCCTACTCGTTTACCGAAAAGAAGCGTATTCGTAAGGATTTCGGCAAGCGTCCGAGCATACTGGATGTTCCATACCTGCTCGAAACGCAGCTTGAATCCTATCGCCAATTCCTGCAGCTGGACAAGCCTCTCGATGGACGGGGCGAACTCGGGCTGCACGCCTCGTTCAAATCGGTATTCCCCATCACCAGCTACTCCGGCAATGCCGCGCTGGAATATGTGAGCTACCGCCTGGGCGATCCGGTATTCGATGTGCGCGAATGCCAGCTGCGTGGCCTGACTTACGCGGCGCCCTTGCGCGTGCTGGTGCGCCTGGTCATCTACGACAAGGACAGTCCGGACAGCAACAAGGCGGTCAAGGACATCAAGGAGCAGGAAGTCTATATGGGCGAACTGCCGTTGATGACCGAAAACGGCACCTTCGTGATCAATGGTACCGAACGGGTGATCGTCTCCCAGCTGCATCGTTCGCCGGGTGTGTTCTTCGATCACGACAAGGGCAAGACCCACTCTTCCGGCAAACTGCTGTTCTCCGCGCGGGTGATTCCCTACCGTGGCTCCTGGCTGGATTTCGAGTTCGATCCCAAGGATTCGGTGTTCGTGCGTATCGACCGCCGCCGCAAGCTGCCCGCGACGGTCCTGCTGCGCGCACTGGAGTTCGACGACGAGCAGATCCTGGACATGTTCTTCGAAAAGAACGTCTTCCGGGTGAAGAAAGACGCCTTGCATCTGGACCTGGTACCGGAGCGTCTGCGCGGCGAAACGGCCGCATTCGACATCGTTGTCAAGGGCAAGGTGCTGGTCGAGGAAGGTCGCCGCGTTACCGCACGGCACATCCGCGAGATGGAGAAGGCCGGGGTCAAGACCCTGGAAGTTCCCCGCGAGTATCTGGCCGGCAAGACCGTGGCGCACAATGTCGTGGACCCGGAGACGGGTGAAGTCCTGGCTTCGGCCAACGACGAGCTCACCGTCGAGCAGGTCGATCAGATCATTGAGGCCGGCATCAAGGATATCCAGACGCTCTACACGAACGATCTGGACAAGGGCCCCTATATCTCCAACACGCTGCGCATCGATTCCACCCGCACGCCGCTGGAGGCGCTGGTGGAGATCTATCGCATG
>JASFQN010000180.1:0-5083 GCA_050115425.1 Gammaproteobacteria bacterium
CAAGACTTTTGTGGGAATACTCGACTCCCTGATTGCCAATCCCGAGGGCCGGTTGGGAACGCTGCTGTTGCGCGTACCGCGACTGCCGGCGCCGTCGCCGGCATCGAACGTCGCCACGAGCGGCTCCCCGCCGGCAACGCCAACGGAAGCGACCATCGCCGAGGTCGTTGCGGAGGTGCTCCAGGTGGAGTCCGTCGATGTTGAAGGCAACTTTTTCGACCTCGGCGCCCGTTCCCTTTCGCTACTCGAGATTCATCACCGACTGCAGCAACGGCTGCAACGCACTTTTCCGATTGTCACGCTCTTCCAGCACGTTTCCGTTCGCCAACTGGCCGGATTCCTGGAGGGTGGGGCAAGTCAATCAACCGACATGGCCCCGGGCGCCCGTGCGGCGTCACAAAGGGCCGCACTGGCCGCGCGGCGCCGCAAGAACAGCCGACGGTCCGACATGGGAGCGCGATCATGAATGAACCGCTGGAGAACGAGGCCATTGCAATTATCGGCATGGACGGCCGTTTCCCGGGCGCGGGAAACCTGGACGAATACTGGGACAACCTGATCAGGGGCAGGGACTGCCTGACCCGTTTCGCGGACGGCGAGCTCGACCCGGCCATTCCCGAGACGGAACGCGCTCACCCGGACTATGTACCCGTGCGTGGCGTGGTGAAGGAGGCCGACTGTTTCGATGCCGCATTCTTCGGCATCTCTCCGCGCGAAGCGGAAATCCTCGACCCGCAGCAGCGCCTGTTTCTGGAAACCGCCTGGCGCGCCATGGAACACGCGGGCTATGCACCCGGCACCCACGCGGGGCTGGTCGGGGTGTTCGCAGGCATGAGCAACAACACCTATCTGAATGCCAATGTCGCAAGGCATCCGGATGTGCTCGCCATGGTGGGCGATATTCAGGCCATGGTCGCCAACGAAAAGGACTACGTGGCGACACGCACGTCCTACAAACTGGATCTGCACGGACCCAGCATCAATGTCTGCACGGCCTGTTCCACGTCACTCGTCGCGGTCTGCCATGCGTTCTACAGTCTGCTGGACTACCAGTGCGATCTGGCACTCGCCGGCGCCATGGCGATTTCCTGTCCCCAGGAACGCGGCTATGTCTATCGGGAAGGCAGCATTCTCTCGCCGGACGGCAAGGTGCACGCGTTCGACGCCTCGGCCAGCGGTACCGTATTCGGCAATGGTGGCGGCGTCATTGTTCTGAAACGGCTTTCCGAAGCGCTCGCCGACGGTGACACCATTCATGCGGTCATCCGCGGGGTGGCCATGAACAACGATGGCGCGGACCGGGTCAGCTTCACCGCGCCCAGCGTGGAGGGGCAGTCCCGGGTCGTGCAGATGGCGCAGGAAATGGCCGGGGTCGATCCCGAGGAAATCAGCTACGTTGAAACGCACGGCACAGGCACCTCGCTCGGCGATCCCATCGAGGTCGCGGCGCTGACACAGGCCTTCCGGCGCTCGACCGACAAGCGCGGCTTCTGCGGCATCGGCACGGTGAAACCCGCGATTGGCCACCTGGATGTCTCGGCCGGCATCGCCGGTCTGCTCAAAACGGTGCTCGCGCTCAGGCACGAATTGATTCCGGCCACCCTGAACTTCGCAACAGCCAATCCCGAGCTCAACCTTGAAGACAGCCCGTTCCGGGTGATTGCCGAAGCAACCCCGTGGCCGGCCAACGCGTCACCCCGCCGGGCCGGTGTGAGTGCCTTCGGCCTGGGCGGCACCAATGCCCATGTCATTCTTGAAGAGGCCCCGCCGCAGGCTGCGCTGGCCGAGCCGGACGAGGCCGAACTCCTGGTGTTGTCCGCGAAGACGGAGCCGGCTCTCAATCGACTGTCCGTGGCCATGGCGGATTATCTCGAGACGGATGACGAGACACCGTTGGCCGATATCGCGCACACCCTTCAGGTGGGGCGCCAGGCAATGGGCGTACGGCGCGCGCTGGTGTGCCGTGATCGCCAGGCCGCGGCGGCCACCTTGCGCAAGACCATCGCGCCGGAACTGATCACGGCCCTCGCGCTGGATCCGATGCCGCGGCCGGTTTTCATGTTCCCCGGGCAGGGTTCCCAGCGAGCGGGAATGGGAGCGAGCATCTATGCCGCCGAGCGAGTATTCCGGGAAGCCGTGGATCGATGTGCCGCCATCCTCGAGCCGCTCTGGAAGCTGGATGTCCGGGAACTGATGTTCGGACGCGTTGCCGACGCTGATCGCCTGCTCACCGAAACCCGCTACACCCAGCCGGCGCTGTTCACCATCGAATACGCGCTGGCCCGACAATGGATGCACTGGGGGCTGCGTCCCGTCGCCCTCGTGGGTCACAGCATCGGCGAGTTTGTGGCCGCCACCGTGGCCGACATCATGCGCCTCGAGGACGCCTTGCCGCTGGTTGCGGAACGTGGGCGGCTGATGCAGGAACAGCCGGGCGGTGGCATGCTTTCCATCCGGCTTCCCGAATCCGAATTGGCCCCCTGGCTGGGGGAGGGCATCGAACTGGCCGGCGTCAACGCCCCCCGGCTCTGTGTGGTCGCGGGCAGCCACGCGGCCGTGGATGCGCTCGGCAAGCGGCTCGATGAAGCCGAGGTTGCCTACAGCCGGCTGCATACGTCGCATGCCTTCCATTCCGACTCCATGGCCCCGGTCGTGGAACCTTTCCGGGAACGGGTCGCGGCGTTGAAGCTCTCGACGCCGGCCATTCCCGTCATCTCCACGGTCACGGGACAGCCTCTCGCCGACGAAGAGGCCACCGATCCGCAATACTGGGCCCGCCAGTTGCGCCTTCCGGTCCGATTCCACAGCGCGGTCAGCCATCTGCTGGACTCGGCATCAGCCTTGTTTCTGGAGGTCGGACCGGGACTGGCTGCCAGCACGTTCGCACGACAGGCAGCCGCCGAAAAATCGGGCGCGCCGGTCGTCGAGTCACTCGGCCGGCCCGATCCCGAGGTCAGTGAACACGACAAGCTGCTGCAGGCGGCCGGCGGCGTGTGGGCTCGCGGCGTGCCACTCGACTGGCAGCGAATGCGCCAGGGGCCCCGGCGACATCGCGTTCCGCTGCCCATGTATTCGTTTGAACGCACCCGGTACTGGCTGGAGACGACCGGGGTCAGGAGCCAGCCTGAAACGGAGGAGGTTGCCGAAACCCGGTCGGCGCCGATCGATCCGGCGGCGAGCGGCGCATCCGTCATGGAACAGCTCCAGGCCGCGCTGCGAGAAGCCACGGGCCTGGGCGCCGACACACTGCCCCCGGCAGGCCGCTTCTCCGAACTGGGGCTCGATTCATTGTTTCTCACGCAGTTCAGCCAGCTTCTGCGCCAGCGCTTCCACCTGGAACTGCGTCTGCGCGATCTGCTGGGCGCTTATGACAATCTCGCCGCACTGGCCTCGTTGATCGAGGAGCAGACACGGGCCGCGCCCGCCGCCGCGCCGGCCACCGGCAACGGACATGCCAACGCGCCGGCGCGGGGCACGCCACCGCGGCCGGACGCCCGATTGGGGCGGCGACCGGATGGACGGCCCGCCTGGTTCATTCCGGATCCGGAGCGACCCGGCGCCTACCGTGAATTGAGGGCCGACACATGAACGGCCGTCGCGAGGAAACCGTCGACGGCTGGACCTCGGCGGCCGTCGAGTTCGATCCGTTCGCCGAAGCGATCACCGCGTCCGCGCCGGCCACGCCCCATCAGCGGGAGATCTGGGCCGCGGCACAACTCGGCGGCGAGGCGGACATCGCCTACAATCAGGCCTTCTGCGTGCATCTGACCGGCAAGCTTGATCGTGACGCCCTGGCGGGCGCCCTGCGCGAACTGGTCGCGCGTCACCAAGCATTGCGTCTCTGCTTCGCGTCGGACGGCGAGAGTCTTTGTCTGCGCGCAGACGCCGATGTCGACGTGCCCGTCGAATCCCTTGCGGCGAGCGGGCGCACGCTTGCCGATATCGAGCAACACGAAGTCTCCACACCGTTCGACCTCGTTCACGGTCCGCTGATCCGCTTTCGAATCGCGGTGCTCGGCCCGACCGAGCATGCGGTCCTGGTTACAGCCCACCACGTGATCTGCGATGGCTGGTCGATCGGTGTGCTGATCGACGAAATGGCGCGACTGTATGCGGAGTCGAATCCGCCGGGGCCGGCTCCGGGCTTTCTCGCCTATGCCGAGCAATGGGCCGCCGACGAAGTGGCGGGAACCTTCGCGGCCCAGGAATCGTGGTGGCTGGAAAATCTGGCGGATGCGCCCGCGCAGCTCGATCTCCCGCTGGACCATCCCCGGCCGCCAATGCGCCGCTTCTGTGCCGACTGCGAGACGCTGGATCTGCCGGATGCCACCGTGGCAACCGTCAGGACACTGGCGGCCGAAACCGGCTGCACCCCGTTCACGGTCATTTCGGCGGCGTTCACCGCCTGGCTGCATCGCCTCACCGATTCCGGGCGCGTGGTCATCGGCGTACCCGCGGCGGGTCAGCCGGCTGCCGGCCTGCCGGGCCTGGTCGGCCATTGCGTCAGCCTGCTTCCGGTGTACAGCCACCTGGATCCGGGAACCGCAGTGAGCGACTACCTGGCCAATTTCCGTGAGTGGTGGCTGGACGCGAACGATCATCGCGACATCAGTCTGGGGCGCATTGTCGAACGGCTCGGAATTCGCCGGAATCCCGGGAGTATTCCGCTCGTCCAGGTTGTGCTCAATATGGACCGGGAGATGCCGGCACCATCCTTTGGCGAGGGCCTGGCGGCCAGGGTGCGGATGCTGCCCAAGCGCTGTGAGAACTTCGAATGGTTCGTCAACGCGCAGCAGACCGGAGAGGGTATCCGCTTCGAGTGCACCTACAATACAGCGCTGTTCTCGGCCGAATCGATGCGCGAACGGCTGGACAGTCTGGCGACCTTCATTCGCGCGTTCTGCTCCGATTCCGGTCAGGCTGTCGAGTCACTGGCCCTGTTCGGCGACGCCGACGGCCGTCGTCTGGCGGAGTGGGGCACGGGGCCGGCGATCCCGCTGGAAAACACCTCCCTGGACCGCCTGATCGTGGCGCAGTGCGCCGATACGCCCCGGGCGGTGGCGGTCAGTCAGGGCGAACAGAC
>JASFQN010000181.1:0-4986 GCA_050115425.1 Gammaproteobacteria bacterium
GTTGGTGCGCGAACAGGTTGGGCGCAAGGCGCTGCTCGTCGGCTTTACCACCTACACCGGATACGTTTCGGCGGCATCGGACTGGGATGCGCCGGTGGAGCACAAGTGGGTGCGGCCGGCCCTTCGCGACAGCTACGAACATCTGTTTCACAGCACGCGACTGGACCGCTTCTTTTTGGCACTCAACCTGCCGGCCGCCGCGCCTCTGCGCGAGCCCATGCTCGAACGGGCCATCGGCGTCATCTACCGACCGCATACCGAGCGGCTGAGCCATTACTTCCAGGCCTCCATGGCCCGGCAGTTCGATGCGATCTTCCATCTCGACGAGACGTCCGCGCTGGAGCCCCTCGACGTACCCAGGCACTGGCACGAGCCGGAGGCGCCGGACACCTATCCCTTCGGAGTCTGAAGTCACGACGAGCAGAGGTTCTCATGAAATATGAAGACGTAGTGATTCCCGCCGATGATGTCTTCCTCGAAGGTCAATTGACCATTCCCGAGGGGGCCGTGGGACTGGTCGCGTTTGTCCACGGCAGCGGCAGCAGTCGCTTCAGTGTGCGCAACCAGAAGGTCGCGGGGGAGCTCAACGAAGCCGGTTTTGCGACCCTGCTGTTCGATCTGCTCAGTCCCGAGGAGCACGAGCGCGACGTGATCACCGCCGAATACCGTTTCAGTATCCCGCTGCTTGCCCGGCGCATGGGCGCTGCCATCGAGTGGCTTGATCTGCACGATTCGGTGCACGCCATGCCGGTGGGCCTGTTCGGTGCCAGCACCGGGGCGGCGGCCGCCCTGATCGTGGCCGCGGACCATCCTGGCCGCGTCAAGGCCGTCGTCTCGCGGGGCGGGCGTCCGGATCTTGCCGAAGACGCACTGGAACGTGTCCACGCGCCTACCTTGCTGGTTGTAGGCGGCAACGACGGGCCGGTCATCCGCTTGAACAGGGATGCGGCCACGCATCTCGCCTGCGAGCACCAGTTGGTGATTGTTCCCGGTGCCTCGCATCTTTTCGAGGAGCCGGGCAAGCTCGACGAAGTCTCGGAACTGGCGGCCGACTGGTTCCACCGATTCCTGGCGCCGCATCCCCGTCTCGCGCAAAGCGGGAAACGCTCCGCGCCGGGCCGTCGCAAAGGAGCCTGAACGGCACATCCGCGTGGCACGGACGGGTGCATTGCCGCCCGAGTCGTGATTGCATCCGACGCCGACGCCCGAACGCCGAAGGAATGCAGCCCGGCTGACGATGTTTGCCTTCCACTGGCCACATCCTCCCCGGGGCACCGGGGAGGATAGGGTTCCTGGGCTCCGTTCGATCACATCTCAACCGCGCCAGGGCAGTCTGAACTTCTCGTCGAAGCTCACCTTTCCGCCGCCGTGAAGAAACACGAACAGGAAGCCGCCGGTCATGGCCAGGTTCTTCATGAAGTTGATCATCTGGCCCTGGTCGCCCGGATGGAAATGCACGATGAAAGCCGTGGCCACGCAGAAGGCAGCCAGAACAAGCGCGACAATCCGGGTCCAGGCGCCGAGGACAAGCAGGATGCCGCCGCCCAGTTCAACGAGAATCGTTGGCGCCACCATCCAGGCCGCCAGGCCCACGTGCTGGAAATATTGCTCGGTGCCACTGTAGCCGGTCAGTTTGCCCCAGCCGGCGACCACGAAGATGTAGGCCAGAAGCACACGAGCCAGGACGTTCAGGAAATCTCTCATACGGCACTCCTTCCATTGTGAACCTGACTACAGTATGACCAGGGTTCAGCCGATAAAAAGCGCAAAATTTTCCACGAATTCATCGAATCAATGAATAGATTGGCCACTGGGCGACGCTTGCCAAGCACAGATATGGTGTTATAGTACGCCAACACACCTAGGGTGAAATGGTCTTGCGGGGGCGCCCCGCGGGAACTGGAAACGGCTCGTGTCGACAGCGGGCCTGGGGTTTCGAAAGAGGACAAAGCCATGAGATCAGTGAAGATGCTCCTTCTCGCGGGTGCCGCGGCCTGGGCCTGCCTGGGGGTTGCGCAAGCAGCGGATCAGAACTGGGTTGCGCAAAGCAATCGCAACGCCCAGGTGCTGCTCAAGTTGATGGCCGAATTCGCGCCGGAGCAGGCCGGCCAGCTCGGTGTGGATGGCCTGGACGACAAGATCTTCGATCTGCGCCCGGGCGTGTACGAGCGCTCGATCAAAGCGCTCCGCAAGGCAGATGCCGAACTGAAGTCGCGCCTGGCCGATACCAGGCAGCCCCACGTGCGCCAGGACCTGGAAATCCTGATCAAGACCACCGAAGGCCTGATCAAGACCAATCAGCTCCAGCACCAATACCTGCTGCCCTATTTCAATGTGTCGCAGACGGTGTTTTTCGGACTGCGTTCGCTGCTGGATCCGCAGATTCCCGCCGAGCGCCAGAAGGCGGCCGTCACCCGGCTCAAGCTGTACGCGGGCATGGGGCCCGCCGACAAACCGATTACCGAACTCGCCAGGGACCGCTTCAGTGAACGGCTCTCGGACAAGAGCCTGATCGGCCCCTACGACAAGGAGGTCGAGCAGGATCTGAAGGACTCGAAACGCTACATTGCCGGCATCAAGGCGCTGTTCGAAAAGAGCGATCTCAAGGGCTGGCAGGCGCCCTACGCGAAGCTGGCCGGTCAACTCGCCGACTACGACGCCTGGGTAAGGTCCACGGTCCTGGCGCATGCGCGCAAGAACAATACGCTGCCGGAGGCGATCTATGCCGACAACCTGCACCAATTCGGCGTGGACATGGACCCGCGCGCACTGATGCAGGAAGCGATGTTCTCGTTCAACGAGATCCAGCATCAGATGCAGGCGCTCGCGCCCCTGGTGGCCCGGGAGAAGGGATTCAAGAGCACCGACTATCGCGACGTGATCCGCGAACTGAAGAAAGACCAGATCGAAGGTGACGACGTGCTTCCGTTCTACAAGAAACGGCTGGCGCAGATCGAAGCGATCATTCGCCGCGAGCGCATCGTGACGCTGCCCAAGCGCGACGTGAAAATCCGCATGGCATCCGAGGCGGAAACGGCTGCCATTCCCGCACCGCACATGCAGCCGCCGCGACTCATCGGCAACACCGGCCAATACGGCGAGTTCGTATTGCCCGCCAATGTGCCGAGCGACGATGGCAAGTCAACAATGAAGTTCGATGACGACAGCTTCGACGCGGCGGCCTGGACGCTCACCGCGCACGAAGCACGCCCCGGTCATGAACTTCAGTTCTCGGCCATGATCGAGCAGGGCGTGTCGATCACGCGCGCAGTGTTCGCCTTCAACAGCGCCAACGTGGAAGGCTGGGCGCTTTATGCAGAAGCCGAGATGCAGCCCTACGAACCGCTGGACGGCCAGCTGATCACCCTGCAGAATCGCCTGCTTCGCGCGGCCCGTGCCTTCCTCGACCCGATGCTCAATCTGGGCATGATCAAACCGGAGGAGGTGAATGCCTTCCTGCAGAAGGAAGTGGTGCTGTCACCGGCTTTCGCCAAGGAAGAGACCGACCGCTTCGCGTTCCGCATGCCGGGCCAGGCCACCAGTTACTACTATGGGTATCACAATCTGATGACCATCCGCGCGGAAGCGCAGATCAAGCTGGGCGATAAATTCGACCGGATGAAGTTCAACGACTTCGTGCTCAGCCAGGGCCTCCTGCCGCCTGATCTGATGCGCGAGGCGGTGGAAAAGGATTTCATCCCCAGTCAGATGTAGTCTTCTTCCGCAGGAAAAAGCCTCCGCGCGAAGCGCGGAGGCTTTTTTGGTCAGATCATTCAATACAAGATCGAAGACGGATACAGGCCTCCGGGCCCTGTTCCTAGTGCCAGCGTCGGGCCTTGTCCGTGATGTCGGAAAGTGCTTCCTCGTCCACGGGCGAGGGATCATCCAGATGCACGGCAAACAACGACTGGCGCTGCCGCTGGCCGGTCTGGGTCGCGGGAATGGTTTGCAGGCCCAGCGGCGTCTCTTCCACCGAGTCCGCCGAATCCACGTCGAAGTAGAGTTCCGGATTCAGGTCTTTTTCGCGCATATTGCTCGCTCCTCTCCCCTATTTTGTGCGGCCGGGTCCTGTACCGCACTATATCTTGTATAGACGTTTATACAGTATTTGTCATCACCAGCCACTGCGCGGGTCCGGATGTCGCAGCGCGACACGCGGTTTGCGGGTCCGGTTTCCGCTGGTCGGGGAGGCCCATTCACTCCTAGAATGATTTCCCTTCCAGGCAGCAGAGACCTTGCGCCATGACCCGCGAACCCGACCTTTCACCGGAAGAAACACTGGACCCCGAGAACTGGGACGATTTTCGCCGATTTGCCCACGACGTCCTCGACGACGCCATGGATTATCTGGCCACCCTGCGCGAACAGCCTGCATGGCAACCTGTTCCGGAATCCGTGCGCGAGCGTCTGCAGACGCCCGTACCGCGCGAGGGCCGTGGTGAAGCGGCTGCCTACGCCGGCTACCGGGAACTGATCGCGCCGTATCCGCTGGGCAATATCCATCCGCGCTTCTGGGGCTGGGTCATCGGCACCGGTACGCCGCTCGGCGTGCTTGCCGAAATGCTTACGGCCACCATGAACACCAACGCAGCGGGACACCACCAGGGCGCGACATTCGTGGAACTGCAGGTTATCGAGTGGTTGCGCGAGCTGATGGGCTTCCCCAAGGGGGCCAGCGGCATCCTGGCAAGCGGCGGTTCGGTGGCCAACCAGATCGCGCTTGCAGTGGCGCGCAATGCCAGGGCGCCGTTCGACGTGCGCGAGCAGGGACTGTCCGGCGGGCCGCGGCTGATGGTCTATGCGTCCGCCGAGGCGCACAATTCCGTACAGCGCGCGGTCGAGCTGCTGGGAATGGGCAGCGAGTCGTTCGGCGTGATTCCCGTCAAAGACGACTTCACGATTGACGTCGAAGCCCTGCGCGCGCGCATCGCCAACGATCGTGCCGAGGGTCGTTGTCCCTTCTGCGTGGTGGCCAACGCGGGGACC
>JASFQN010000182.1:0-4985 GCA_050115425.1 Gammaproteobacteria bacterium
CTGGCCGACGGCCCGTCCACCGACATGGGCGAGCTGGCCCTGGGTCAGAATCTGCTGGTCGCGTTCATGCCCTGGAACGGCTACAACTTCGAGGACTCCATCCTGATCTCGGAACGGGTGGTGCAGGAAGACCGGTTCACCACGATTCACATCGAGGAACTGACCTGCGTGGCCCGCGACACCAAGCTGGGCCCCGAGGAAATCACCTCCGATATTCCCAATGTGGGTGAGGCCGCGCTGGCCAAGCTGGACGAGTCCGGCATCGCCTACATCGGTGCCGAGGTCAAGGCCGGCGACATCCTGGTGGGCAAGGTCACGCCCAAGGGCGAGACTCAACTGACGCCGGAAGAAAAGCTGCTGCGGGCAATCTTCGGCGAGAAAGCCTCGGACGTGAAGGACACGTCCCTGCGTGTGCCGCCGGGCATGGACGGCACGGTCATCGATGTGCGCGTGTTCACCCGCGATGGCGTGGAGAAGGATACCCGCGCGCTGGCCATCGAGAAAGCCGAGCTGGACCGCGTCCGCAAGGACCTGAACGACCAGCGCCGCATTCTCGAGCAGGACATCTTCGCCCGCGTGGAGAAGATGCTCATCGGCAAGGTGGTGGACGGCGGGCCCAAGGGCCTGAAGGCCGGCACCAAGGTGACCAAGGCCTACCTGGCCGAAGTGCCGCCGGAAAAATGGTTCGAGATCCGGCTGCGCAACGACGAGGCCAATGCCCAGCTCGAGCGCGTGGCCGAGCAGCTCAAGAGCCAGCGCGAGCAGTTCGACAAGCGTTACGAGGAGAAGAAGCGCAAGGTTACGGCCGGCGACGACCTCGCGCCCGGCGTGCTCAAGATGGTCAAGGTCTATCTGGCCGTCAAGCGCCGCGTGCAGCCGGGCGACAAGATGGCCGGCCGCCACGGCAACAAGGGTGTCATTTCCATGATCGTGCCGGTCGAGGACATGCCCTACATGGATGATGGCACTCCAATGGACATCGTGCTCAATCCGCTGGGCGTGCCTTCGCGAATGAATATCGGCCAGATTCTGGAAACCCACCTCGGCTGGGCGGCCAAGGGACTGGGCAACAAGATCGGCCGAATGCTCGACGAACAGGCCAGGATCGGCGATATGCGCAAGTTCCTGGAGGACGTCTACAACAAGTCGGGCGGCAAGAAGGAGGACATCAAGTCTCTCGACGACGACGATGTCGTGGAGTTGGCCTTCAACCTGCGCGGTGGCGTGCCCATGGCTACGCCGGTGTTCGACGGTGCCAACGAGGATGAGATCAAGGGCATGCTCCGGCTGGCCGACCTTCCCGACACCGGCCAGGCGAAACTGTATGACGGGCGTACGGGCGAGGCCTTCGATCGTCCGGTGACTGTGGGCTACATGTACATGCTCAAGCTCAACCACCTGGTGGATGACAAGATGCATGCCCGTTCCACCGGCCCGTACTCCCTGGTTACCCAGCAACCGCTGGGCGGCAAGGCGCAGTTCGGCGGCCAGCGCTTCGGGGAAATGGAAGTCTGGGCCCTGGAAGCCTATGGCGCCGCCTACACGCTGCAGGAAATGCTGACGGTGAAGTCGGACGACGTGAATGGCCGCACCAAGATGTACAAGAACATCGTGGACGGCGACCACCGCATGGAGGCCGGCATGCCCGAGTCCTTCAATGTGCTGGTCAAGGAAATCCGGTCGCTCGGCATCAACATCGAGCTGGAACAGGACTGAGCGGCACGCGGTTACGCGAGCGCGTTTCATGATTTGTCCATGAGTGGACAGGAGACGAGATGAAAGACCTACTCAGACTCTTGAAGCAGCAGGGCCAGGTGGAAGACTTCGACGCCATCCGGATCGGACTGGCGTCGCCGGAGATGATCCGGTCCTGGTCCTTCGGCGAGGTCAAGAAGCCCGAAACCATCAACTACCGCACCTTCAAGCCGGAGCGGGACGGGCTGTTCTGCGCCAAGATCTTCGGTCCCGTGAAGGACTACGAGTGTCTGTGCGGCAAGTACAAGCGCTTGAAGCACCGCGGCGTGGTCTGCGAGAAGTGCGGGGTGGAAGTCACCCTGGCCAAGGTGCGCCGCGAGCGCATGGGCCATATCGAGCTGGCCAGCCCGGTCGCGCACATCTGGTTCCTCAAGTCGCTGCCCTCGCGCATCGGCCTGATGTTGAACATGACCCTGCGCGAGATCGAGCGGGTGCTCTATTTCGAGGCCTTCGTGGTCGTGGACCCCGGCATGACGCCGCTGGAGCGCGGCCAGCTGCTCTCCGACGAGGCCTACCTGGAAGCCATCGAAGAACACGGTGACGACTTCGATGCCCGCATGGGCGCCGAGGCCGTCTTCGAGATGTTGCGTACGATCGATCTCGAGGCCGAGGTGGCCAAGCTGCGCGAGGACATCGCCGGCACCAACTCGGAAGCCAAGATCAAGCGCCTGTCCAAGCGGCTGAAGCTGATCGAGTCCTTCCTGGATTCGGGCAACAAGCCGGAGTGGATGGTGATGACGGTGCTGCCGGTGCTGCCGCCGGACCTGCGTCCGCTGGTACCGCTGGACGGCGGCCGTTTTGCCACGTCGGACCTCAACGACCTGTACCGCCGGGTAATCAACCGCAACAATCGCCTCAAGCGGCTGCTGGAACTCAACGCCCCCGACATCATCGTGCGCAACGAGAAGCGCATGCTGCAGGAGTCGGTGGACGCCCTGCTCGACAATGGCCGGCGCGGCCGGGCCATCACGGGCTCCAACAAGCGTCCGCTGAAGTCGCTGGCTGACATGATCAAGGGCAAGCAGGGCCGTTTCCGGCAGAACCTGCTGGGCAAGCGTGTGGACTATTCGGGCCGGTCGGTCATCGTGGTGGGCCCGACCCTGCGTCTGCACCAGTGCGGTCTGCCCAAGAAGATGGCCCTGGAACTGTTCAAGCCCTTCATCTTTTCCAAGCTGCAACTGCGTGGAATGGCGACCACCATCAAGGCCGCCAAGAAGATGGTGGAGCGTGAAGGTCCCGAAGTGTGGGATATCCTCGAAGAGGTGATCCGCGAGCATCCGGTGATGCTCAACCGCGCCCCGACCCTGCACCGTCTGGGTATTCAGGCGTTCGAGCCGGTGCTTATCGAAGGCAAGGCCATCCAGCTGCATCCGCTGGTCTGTACCGCCTTCAACGCCGACTTCGACGGTGACCAGATGGCCGTGCACGTGCCGCTTTCGCTGGAAGCCCAGCTGGAAGCGCGGGCCCTGATGATGGCCTCCAACAACATTCTCTCGCCGGCCAGTGGCGAGCCCATCATCGTTCCCTCCCAGGACGTGGTGCTGGGCCTCTACTACATGACCCGCGAACGGGTGAATGCCAAGGGCGCGGGCATGACCTTCATGGACGTGAAGGAGGTCCACCGCGCCTACGAGAACCGCAAGCTCGACCTGCAGGCGAAGATCAAGGTGCGTGTGCCGGACTTCGTCGAGCAGGAAGAAGGCGACGGCCTGGAGCGGCGCCTGCGCCTGCTCGAAACCACGGTCGGCCGAGCGCTGCTTTCCGACATCCTGCCCAGGGGATTGCCCTTCGAGCTGCTCAACCGGGATCTCAACAAGAAGGCGATCTCGCAGTTGATCAACACCTGTTATCGTCGGGTGGGGCTCAAGGAAACCGTGGTCTTCGCCGACCAGCTGATGTACACGGGCTTCCGTTATGCCACTCGTGCCGGCGTATCGATCGGCGTGAACGACATGGTCGTGCCGGAGGAGAAGGAGGCTATCCTGACCCAGGCCGAGGCCGAGGTGAAGGAGATCGAGTCCCAGTACGCTTCGGGTCTTGTGACCAACGGTGAGCGCTACAACAAGGTGGTCGACATCTGGTCGCGCACCAATGAGCAGGTTGCCAAGGCCATGATGGACAAGCTGGGCACCGAGGACGTCACCGACGCCGAGGGCAAGCAGGTCAAGCAGGCCTCGTTCAATTCGATCTACATGATGGCCGACTCCGGGGCCCGTGGCTCCGCCGCCCAGATCCGCCAGCTGGCGGGCATGCGCGGTCTGATGGCCAAGCCGGACGGCTCGATAATCGAAACGCCCATTACGGCCAATTTCCGCGAAGGGCTGAACGTTCTGCAGTACTTCATTTCCACCCACGGTGCCCGAAAGGGTCTGGCGGACACGGCGCTCAAGACCGCCAACTCCGGCTACCTGACGCGGCGCCTGGTGGATGTCTCCCAGGACCTGGTGGTCACCGAGGAGGACTGCGGCACCGAGGAAGGCATCAGCATGAAGCCGCTGGTCGAAGGCGGTGACGTGGTCGAACCGCTGCGCGAGCGGGTCCTGGGCCGCGTGCTGGCGCTGGACGTGTATCGCCCGGGCAGCGACAAGGTCTTCCTGGAGGCCGGCACGCTGCTGGACGAGAGTCTCGTGGAGGCGCTGGAAGATGCCGGCGTGGACCAGGTGGTCGTACGCTCGCCCATTACCTGCGAAACCCGCTACGGCGTGTGTGCCCAGTGCTACGGGCGTGACCTGGCCCGCGGCCACCGGGTCAACATCGGCGAGGCGGTAGGCGTGATCGCCGCCCAGTCGATCGGCGAGCCCGGCACCCAGCTGACCATGCGGACCTTCCACATCGGTGGTGCCGCTTCGCGTGCGGTGTCGGTCAACAGCGTGGAAATCAAGTCCAAGGGCACGGCCAAGCTGCACAACATCAAGGTCGTGCGCCATGCCAAGGGCAACCTGGTGGCGGTCTCGCGTTCCGGCGAGCTCGGCGTCATCGACGAATACGGCCGCGAGCGGGAACGCTACAAGATCCCGTATGGCGCGACCATTTCCGTGAACGACGGCGATGCCGTGGAAGCCGGCGACATCGTCGCGACCTGGGATCCGCACACCCATCCGGTCATCACCGAGGTGGCGGGCAAGCTGGTGTTCCAGGACTTCGTGGAGGGTGTGACCGTCAACCGGGAGGTCGACGAAATCACCGGCCTGTCCAGCGTAGTGGTTACCGATCCCAAGCAACGCGGAGCC
>JASFQN010000183.1:0-4961 GCA_050115425.1 Gammaproteobacteria bacterium
TAGCCGACCCGTGAGGGAATGTTTCCCATCAGGCCCGAGACCTCCGTGCCCGACTGGACAAAGCGGAAGATGTTGTCGATGAGCAGCAGGACGTTGCGCCGCCCGACATCACGGAAGTATTCGGCCATGCTCAGGGCCGCGTGACCCACGCGAAAGCGCGCTCCGGGCGGTTCGTTCATCTGGCCGAAGACCATGACGGTCTTGTCCAGCACACCGGCGTCGCGCATTTCCCGGTAAAGCTCCTCGGCTTCCCGGCAGCGCTCGCCGATGCCGCAGAACAGACTGATTCCCTCGTAACTCTCCACCATGTTGTGGATCATTTCGGTAATGAGCACGGTCTTGCCCACGCCCGCGCCACCGAACAGACCGGCCTTGCCGCCGGTCTCCAGGGGCGCGAGCAGATCCACCGCCTTGATGCCGGTGATGAAGATTTCGCGCGCACTGACCCGCTGCGCGAGTGGCAGGGGGTGGCGGTGGATGGGCAGCCGGTCCCGGGTTTCCGGAGCGGGCAGGCGGTCGATGGGTTCGCCGAAGAGATTGAGCATGCGGCCGAGCAGGGCGTTACCTACCGGTATCTGCAGCATGTCGCCGGTATCGCTCACGGGCATGCCCCGGGCCAGGCCGCGCGTAGGGTTGAGGCCGATGCAGCGCACCGCATCGGTGGCGATATGGCTGTGGACTTCCAGCACAGCCTGGCCCGTCTCGCCGGTGCGCAAGATCTGGAAGCGCGGTGGCAGGGGTGGAGCGCAGCGTACGTCCACCACATTGCCGCGCACGGCAAGCACGTGGCCTTTCCTGCCGGTTGCAGTGCTCGTTTCCGGCACCTGGCGCCCTCCGGTTGGCCTGATCCCGGAATCCGTCGCGCGCACCTCGCCGGCCGCGGCCGAATTCCGGTCACTCAGTTGGAGCCTAGTAGGACTGGGGTGGGGGCTGGTTGATGCGCGTCAATCGGGCGTTCGAACGTATGCGGGTGCGCGTTCGGTGGCCGCGCGGCCAGGTGGGGGCATCGATCCGGATTGTTGCGCCGCCGCAAGGGGGCGGGCTGTCGCCGCGGCGGCGGCCCTTCCTGTACCATGGCTCACACGATTGGACAGGCTGTCAGGGGAACTCCGGCAGGAACCACGATCTGCACTTCGAATCCGGGGATGTCACAAAGCTGACATATTGCGCGGGTAGAGTGGCGCCCGAGTTGCTGGTCAAGGCCGAAAACGCGGCCCTTTTATCGAAGTGCTGATCTCAGGAGACGACACTATGAAGCCTTTTGCCAAGATTGCAGTTGCCGCGCTGGCGGCCCTGACCGTGGCCGGCGTTGCCACGGCCGGCGAAGTCAAGCAGATTTCCGGCGCCGGTGCGACCTTCCCGTACCCCGTCTATGCGAAATGGGCCGACGCCTATCACGAGAAGACGGGCGTCGAATTCAACTACCAGTCCATCGGTTCCGGCGGCGGCATCAAGCAGATCAAGGCCAGGACCGTGGATTTCGGTGCCTCCGATGCCCCGCTGAAGGCCGAGGAGCTGGACCAGGCCGGTCTGATGCAGTTTCCGATGATCATGGGCGGCGTCGTGCCGGTGGTGAACGTGCCCGGCATCAAGGCCGGCGACATCAAGCTGAGCGGTGACCTGCTGGCCCGGATTTACCTGGGCGAGGTGACCCAGTGGAACGATCCGGCCATCAAGGCCCTGAACCCGGGCCTGGATCTGCCGTCCAGCGCGATCACGGTTGTCCACCGCTCCGACGGTTCGGGCACCACCTGGATCTTCACCAACTATCTGACCAAGGTCAGCGAGACCTGGGCCGGCAACGTGGGAAATGACAAGTCCGTCGCCTGGCCTGTCGGCGTGGGCGGCAAGGGCAATGAAGGCGTGGCCTCGTACGTGACCCGTATCCGCGGTTCCATTGGCTATGTCGAGTATGCCTATGCCCTGCAGAACCACATGGCGAACGTGAAGCTGGAGAATCAGGCCGGCCATTTCGTGAATCCGACCGCCGAAAACTTCCAGGCCGCGGCCGCCAATGCCGACTGGAAGCACGCTCCCGGCTTCTATATGGTTCTCACCAACCAGCCGGGCGCCAAGAGCTGGCCGATTACGGGTGCGAGCTTTATTCTGGTCTACAAGAAGCAGATGAAGCCGGACACCGGCCGCGCGGTGCTGAAATTCTTCGACTGGTCCTACCACAACGGTCAGAAGATGGCCGAGGAGCTGGACTACGTGCCGATGCCGGCCAGCGTGGTGAAGCTGGTGGAACAGACCTGGAAGAAGGAAATTCACGGCCCCGACGGCGAGGCCGTGTGGAGCGAGTAATCCGACTCGAGTTCATGGCATAATATTGGCGACTGCGTGGAGGAGCTCATTAGGCTCCTCCACGCTTTTTCGAGAATCCCGCTAGCGTCGAGGAGACACCGTGAGCGCAGAGCGCGAACTGGCGAGCACGATTCCGGTCCAGCGCGGCACAGGCACGGCCATGGCCGATCGGATTTTCCGCGGCACCACCAAGCTGTTCGCGATCCTCGTGGCCAGCGTCGTTGTCGCCATTCTCATCAGTCTGCTCATCGGTGCCTGGCCGGCGCTGGAGAAGTTCGGGGTCGGCTTTATCGTCAGTTCCGACTGGAACCCCGTGACCGAGAAGTTCGGGGCTCTGGTGTCGATTTTCGGCACCCTCGTGACCTCGACGATCGCGATGATCATCGCCATTCCCGTCAGTTTCGGCATTGCGCTGTTCGTGACCGAGCTCTGCCCGGTCTGGCTGCGGCGCCCCATCAGTACCGCGGTGGAGCTGCTGGCAGCGATTCCCAGCATCATCTACGGCATGTGGGGCCTGTTCGTGTTCGCCCCCCTGTTTTCCGAATATGCCCAGCCCTGGCTGACCGATCACCTGGGAAGCTGGCCCCTGATCGGCCCGCTGTTTCAGGGACCGCCGATGGGTATCGGCATGTTCACCGCAGGCCTGATCCTGGCGATCATGGTCATCCCGTTCATCACCGCGATCATGCGCGACGTGTTTTCGGTCGTGCCGCCGGTACTCAAGGAATCGGCCTATGGCCTGGGCGCCACCACCTGGGAGGTTGTGCGCAACGTGGTGCTGCCCTATACCAAGGTGGGCGTGGTCGGCGGCATCATGCTCGGTCTGGGGCGGGCCCTGGGCGAGACCATGGCCGTGACCTTCGTCATCGGCAACGCGCACCGGATCAATGCCTCGCTGTTCATGCCGGGCAACACCATCTCCTCGACCCTGGCCAACGAATTCACCGAAGCGGTGGGTGAGACCTACACGTCGTCGCTGATCGCACTGGGATTGATCCTGTTTCTGATCACCTTCGTGGTGCTCGCGCTGGCCAAGCTGCTCTTGATGCGGCTGACCGCGCGCGAAGGCAAGCGGACCTGAGGGGCCGGGCATGCAGCTTTATACCCGACGCCGGCTGATCAACGGCTTCAACCTGACGATTTCGGTCCTGGCCACTGTGTTTGGCCTGTTCTGGCTCGCCTGGCTGCTGTGGACACTGGTCAGCCACGGCCTCCAGTACGTGGATCTGAGCACCTTTACCGAGCGCACGCCCTCGCCGGGCAATGCCGGCGGGCTGGGCAACGCCATTATTGGCAGCCTGCTTCTCACCGGTGTCGGAGTCGCGGTCGGTGCGCCGGTGGGCGTGCTGGCGGGAACCTATCTCTCTGAATTCGGCCGCGGTGCCCGCATCGCAGGCGTCATTCGCTTTATCAATGACATTCTTCTCAGCGCACCGTCCATCATCCTGGGTGTGTTCGTTTACGACATCGTCGTCGTTCCGACCGGCCATTTCTCGGGCTGGGCGGGCGCTCTGGCGCTGGCGTTCATCATGATGCCGGTCGTCGTTCGCACGACCGAGGACATGCTCCGCCTGGTGCCGGACCAGTTGCGCGAAGCCGCGGCGGCGCTGGGTGCGCCGCAATGGCGAGTGGTTGTGGCCATCGTGTATCGTTCCTCGCTGGCGGGGATTCTCACCGGCATTCTGCTGGGGGTGGCCCGAATCAGCGGCGAGACGGCGCCCCTGCTCTTTACCGCCCTGAACAACCAGTTCTGGAGCAGCGACCTGAATCATCCCATGTCCAACCTGCCGGTGGTCATCTTTCAGTTCGCCATGAGCCCCTACGAGGACTGGCAGCATCTGGCGTGGGCCGGTGCCCTGATCATCACCTTCAGTATCCTGCTTTTGAATATCGTCGCGCGATTTGTCCTGCGCGGCCGAAAAATGGGACATTGAGTCATGCAAGCGGACAAGTCCAACATGAACTATGCAGCCGAAGGGGGAACCGGTGCCTCGGGCGCGCCGCTCAAGGAGGAGGCGACGGCACCGCGCCGCACACCGCGTGGCGGGACACTCAAGGACGGCATTCTGACGGGGTTGCCGAGTCCCAAGATGCAGATCCGGGACCTGAACTTCTATTACGGTCAGTTTCAGGCCCTGCACGACATCAGCCTGCAGATTCCGGAGAAGAAGGTAACGGCTTTCATCGGCCCTTCCGGCTGCGGCAAGTCTACGCTGCTGCGCAGTTTCAACCGCATCTATGAACTGTACCCGGATCAGCGGGCCACGGGCGAGGTGTTGTTTGACGGTCAGAATGTGCTGGACAAGCAGCAGGATCTCAATCTTCTCCGGGCCAAGATCGGCATGGTGTTCCAGAAGCCCACGCCGTTTCCGATGTCGGTCTATGACAACATTGCCTTCGGTGTGAAGCTATACGAACGGCTGGGCCGTCGCGAGATGGATGAGCGCGTGGAGTGGGCGCTGAAAAAGGCGGCCTTGTGGGACGAGGTGAAGGACAAGCTGCGTCAGGGCGGCACGCGGCTGTCCGGTGGTCAGCAGCAGCGGCTGTGTATTGCCCGGGCGATCGCGGTCAAGCCGGAAGTCATGCTGCTGGACGAGCCCGCGTCGGCGCTGGACCCCATTTCCACGTTGAAGATCGAGGAACTGATCAGCGAACTG
>JASFQN010000184.1:0-4882 GCA_050115425.1 Gammaproteobacteria bacterium
ATGAACCGCGACCACGTCGCCACGGCGGATGTGGGTGAGCAACGCACCGATGGTGATCTGCTGCGGTGAAATGGCAATGTCGATATCGCCACTCTGCACAAGGTCCACATAGCTCGGCCGGTTGATAAGTGACATCACCTTGCGCGCGCCCAGGCGCTTGGCAAGCATCGAGGAGAGGATATTGGCCTCTTCCGCGTTGGTGATGGCGCAGAAGATGTCGGTGTTTTCGATGTTTTCTTCCTTGAGCAACTGTTCGTCAGCCGCGTCGCCCTGCAGAACGATGGTCTTGTCGAGCTGCTCGGAAATTGCCCTGGCGCGCGTGCGGTCGCGCTCGATGATCTTGACCTGATAGGTGGACTCCAGCGCCCGCGCCAGACGCACGCCGATGTTGCCACCGCCGGCGATGATCACGCGTCGCACGGGACGATCCAGCTTGCGCAACTCGCTGATCACCGAGCGGATATCCTTGCGCGCGGCAATGAAGAACACTTCGTCGTCGGCCTCGATGACCGTGTCGCCTTCCGGGATGATCGCCTGGCCGCGGCGATAGATGGCCGCCACACGTGTTTCGAGGTCGGGAATGTGGTCCTTGATGGCGCGCAGTTCCTTGCCGACCAGCGGCCCGCCGTAATAGGCCTGCACCGCGACCAGGCGCACCTTGCCGCCGGCAAAATCGAGCACCTGCAGCGCGCCCGGATACTGGATCAGCCGGCGGATGTAGTCGGTGACCAACTGCTCCGGGCTGATCAGCATGTCCACCGGCATCGCCTCCTGCTTGAAGAGGTCGGCGTTATTCAGGTACTCGGCGGCGCGTACGCGGGCGATCTTGGTGGGCGTGTGATAAAGGGTGTAGGCAACCTGGCAGGCGACCATGTTGGTCTCGTCACTGTCGGTCACGGCGACAATCATGTCGGCGTCGTCGGCGCCGGCAGCCTTGAGCACGTCCGGATACGACGCGAAACCGTGCACCGTGCCGATATCCAGCCGCTCCTCGAGATCCTTGAGATGCTCGGCGCTGATGTCGACGACAGTGATGTCGTTCGCTTCTTCCTTGGCGAGATGGTAGGCGACGGTCGAACCGACCTGGCCGGCGCCGAGGATCACGATTTTCATTCGTTACACCCTTCGCGGCACGGGCTCCCTGTCAGGGCGGATCCGTCGGGCGGGCGGGTCCTGGAAAAACGCCAGTGCCTGGTTGCTGTTGTTCTGGAGACCACCGCCGCTGGCGGCCGGTCCCGCGAAGGGGCGGTATTGTAGCCACTTGCCCGGCCGGATGCGAGAACCGCTCCGATCGGGGGCTGCCGGCGGTTTCTCCCCCTACAACACCTCCAGCCGGGCGTAGGACACCACCAGCCATTTCGGACCGACGTCGCTGAAGTTGACCTGCACGCGGGCATGCATGCCGGCGCCCTCGTGGTTGAGTACCACGCCTTCGCCGAATTTCTGGTGGCGGACACGGGCGCCGAGCTGCAGGCCGGGTGGCGCCTCATCCAGCCGCCCGCCGCCCAGGGCGGCGCCGCCGGGTCGGCTCACCTGCAGGCGCGGGCGCACCTCCTCCACCAGCTCCGGTGGCAATTCGCGCAGGAAACGGCTTGGCGCCGAATAGCTTTCACTGCCGTGCAATCGCCGCTGTTCAGCGTGGCACAGATAGAGCACCTGCATGGCGCGGGTCATGCCCACGTAGCACAGGCGACGCTCTTCCTCGATGCCGGTGGCATCCATGATCGAGCGCTGGTGCGGAAACAGGCCGTCCTCCATCCCGCAAATGAAGACCAGCGGGAATTCCAGGCCCTTGGCCGAATGCAGGGTCATGAGCTGGACGCAGTCCTCCCAGGCGTCGGCCTGCCCCTCGCCGGCCTCCAGGGCGGCGTGACTGAGAAAGGCGTCCAGCGCCGGCAACTCGAGCTCCGGGTCCGGTTCGAAGCCGCGCGCGGCGTTGACCAGTTCCTCGAGGTTCTCGATGCGCGCTTCACCCCGTTCGCCTTTTTCCCGGGAGTAATGGTCAACGAGTCCGCTGGCATGAATCAGGTGCTCGACCTGCTCATGCAGCTCGAGGCCGTGCACCGCCTCCGCCAGCTGATCGATGAGCTGGACAAAGGCGCGCACCGCCCCGGCGGCCCGCGCGGTGAGCCCGCCGCCGTCGGCGGCCAGGCGAAGCGAAGCGCGCCACAGGGAAGTCGCCTCGGCGCGTGCCGCTTCACGCAACTGTTCCATCGTACGTGCGCCGATGCCGCGCGGCGGATGGTTCACCACGCGCTCGAAGCTGGCGTCGTCGTCGCGGTTGGCCACCAGGCGCAGGTAGGCCAGTGCATCCTTGATTTCCTGGCGCTCGAAGAAACGTTGACCACCGTAGACACGGTAGGGCATGCGGGCGCTGAGCAAGGCCTCTTCCAGCACCCGGGACTGGGCGTTGGAACGATAGAGCACGCCGACTTCACTGCGCGCATTGCCCTCGTCCACCCACTGGCGGATACGCTCCACGACGAAGCGCGCCTCGTCCTGCTCATTGAACGCGGAATACAGATGAATCGGCTCGCCTTCGCTGCCGCTGGTCCAGAGGTTCTTGCCCATGCGGTCGCTGTTGTTGGCGATCAGGCGGTTGGCCGCGGCCAGAATATTGCCCGTGGACCGGTAGTTCTGTTCCAGGCGCACGACATGGGTGCCGGGGAAGTCTTTCTGGAAGGTATGCAGATTCTCGACACGCGCGCCTCGCCAGCCATAGATGGACTGGTCGTCGTCGCCGACGATGAACGGCTTGCCGGTGTCGCCGGCGAGCATGCGCACCCAGGCGTACTGGATTTCATTGGTGTCCTGGAACTCGTCCACCAGGACATGACGGAACCGCTCGCGATAGTGCGCAAGCAGGTCCGGCTGGTTGAGCCAGAGTTCATGGGCGCGCAGCAGCAACTCGGCAAAATCCACCAGGCCGGCACGCTCGCAAGCCTCCTCGTAGGCCCGATAGACACGAATCATCTGGCGCTGGAAGGGATCATCGGCGTCGCCCAGATGCCGGGCGCGCAGTCCTTCGTCCTTGCGGGCGTTGATGAACCACTGTACTTGTCGGGGCGGCCAGCGGGCCTCGTCCAGTTCCAGGCCCTTGAGCAGGCGCTTGATCAGCCGATGCTGGTCGTCGGAGTCGAGTATCTGGAAGGTCTGCGGCAGCCCGGCCTCCTGCCAGTGCAGACGCAGGAGCCGGTGGGCGAGGCCATGGAAAGTACCGATCCACATGGCGCCGGAGGGACCGCCAAGCAATTCCTCGATGCGCGAGCGCATTTCGCCGGCCGCCTTGTTGGTGAAGGTCACGGCGAGAATGCCCCAGGGCGAGACATTCTCCACCTGTATCAGCCAGGCGATGCGATGCACGAGGACACGGGTCTTGCCGCTGCCGGCACCGGCGAGTACCAGAACAGGTTCGGCGGGCGCGGTGACCGCGGCCCGCTGCGCATCGTTGAGCGGGTCGAGTATGGGTGTTACATCCATGAGGAGTATTCTACCAGAGCACCGGGCGCGACCGGCCGGGCGGCAATGCGGAGACAGCGAATGAAACGGATCGGATTGATTGGCGGAATGAGCTGGGAATCCACCCAGCTTTACTACCGGTGGATCAACGAGGGCGTGGCCGGCCGGCTGGGCGGACTGCATTCCGCCGACCTGCTGTTGCAGAGTGTCGATTTCGCCGAGATCGAGGCGCTGATGCGTGAGGACCGGTGGGACGAACTCGGCGACCGGCTGGCGGCCGTGGGTCGCAACATGCAGCGGGCGGGGGCCGACTTTCTGGTCGTGGCAACCAACACCATGCACCGGCTGGCCGACCGGATCACCGGCGGCTGCACCATTCCGCTGGTGCACATCGCCAATGCCACCGGCCGGGCGCTGGCCGATGCCGGCCACCACCGGGTACTGCTGCTGGGAACGCGGGCGACGATGACGGCGTCGTTTTTCCGCGACATCCTCGACGAACAGTTCGGTATCGAGGTACTCACTCCACCCGAGTCCACGCACGCGTCTCTGGACCGGATCATTTTTCAGGAGCTGTGCCGTGGCAAATTCACTGTGGAGGCCGCCGACGCCCTGCGCACGCATATCGATGAAGCCGCAGGCCGCGGTGCCGACGCCGCGGTTCTGGGCTGCACGGAACTGGGACTGTTGTTCGATGACGGGCGCGAGGCGCTGCCGCTGTTCGATACCGCACGGATTCATGCCGCCGCGGCAGTCGACCGGGCGCTGGAGGCGCACGCATGAAGACCGTGACTGAACACTTCTTTCTGGCGGGTCTGTACCTTGCCTGGCATCCGCTGCTGGCATTGCTGGCCGGCGTCGCCATGATCATCGCCGGCCTGTACCTGCTGGGGCGCCAGGGCGCCGGGTTTGGCTCGCCGCTGTTCGCCGTGGGACTGCTCTGGGTGCTCTACGCGGGTATCGAATGGCTGGCGCACTGGCTGCAACTCGATCCCGACCTCGATCTGCGAGTGTTCTGGCCCACGCTGGTGGCCGGCACGGTCCTGGCACCGCTGCTCTGGTGGTGGAGCGGGAGAAGGCGCGGGCAGATCGAAGACGCCTGACCGGGTTTTGTTCGCTGCTGGACGGGGCGGGGGTCGGTTCGCCGGCACGATTTCACCTTGCTTCCCGGATGATCAGGTCTGAATTCCTTTCCAGGTGGACAACAACCCAGCATCGTTGGTCGAAAGAAAGGCCCTCCCCCTTCCGGCAGGAGGGGGGAGATGGAGGGGGGTGCTCCAAACGAAGCTGCCCCGCTCAAACCCGGCGCACCCCTCTCTGTCTCTCCCCTCGCAAGCAAGGGGAGAGGACGTGCTTTCTGGCCTCGGGGGGTCAAAGAAAGGCCCTCCCCCTTCCGGCAGGAGGGAGTGCCGACGACCCGCAC
>JASFQN010000185.1:0-4878 GCA_050115425.1 Gammaproteobacteria bacterium
CGGTCCCGCCGGAGTGAGCGAGTCTCGCGTAATGACCGGTGGCTATGCAATCCGCGCCAAGGCGCAGGGCGTGCTCCAGAAAGGCCTGGAACTTGATCTCGCTGTTGCACAGAACATCCGGGTTGGGCGTGCGTCCGGCCGAATACTCTTCGAGGAAGTGCCGGAAGACGCGTTCCCGATATTCGTCCGCGAAATTGACCCGATGCAGGGGGATGTCAAGTTCCCGGCTCACCTGCAGGGCATCCTGAAAATCCTCGGCGGCCGTGCAATAGCCTTCCTCGTCGTCCTCCCAGTTGTGCATGAACAGGCCTTCCACGGCGTAGCCCTGGCGCTTCAGCAAGAGGGCGGCAACCGCGGAATCCACGCCGCCGGAGAGCCCGACAATCACCTGCTTTTGAAGAGAGGATCGCATTCGCCCATTGTAACCCAGGCGCGGCCCCGTTTGGCCGCTCAGTCGTCGGTGATGTGCTGGAGGAGGTCAAGGGGATGGCGGGTGCCCGCCAGGTAGTCGTCAATGCTGCGCAGGACGAGGGGACTGCGCAGATGCGCCCCGGCCGCTTCAATCTCGGCGCGCGTCATCCAGACCGTGCGCAGAATGTCGGTGTCGAGTTCGCGGTCAGCATGATGGTGAACGAGTCGTCCGCAGAATCCCGCCCGCAGGAAGGTGGCATGACTGGTCGGGCTGCGCCACAGATAGATACCGGTCAGCGCCTCAGGACGGAAATCCCAGGCGGTCTCTTCCAGGGTTTCGCGGACCACGGCATCGAGCAGGCTTTCGCCGGCTTCCAGATGCCCGGCCGGATTATTGAGCACGGTTCGTCCCCGAACGCGTTCCTCGACCAGCAGAAATTGGCGGTCGCGCTCGATGACGGAAGAAACGGTCACGTGGGGCTTGAAGGTCATCAACGGCCTCGAATGCGGTCAGTCGAACTGGTCTTCAGTGAAGACTTCGGCGAGAGGGATCTGGCCGCTGCGCGGAAAGGCCGGCTGCAGCGGCTTGCCGATGGCGAGCATCATGCAGATGGCGTGGTCTTCCGGCAGGCGGATCAGGTGGCCGACCCGTTTGAAGTCGAAGCCGTCCATCGCGCAGGAGTGATAGCCCAATGCGCGCGCCGCGAGCATGAGGGTCTGTGCGGCCATGCCGCAGGAACGCATGCCTTCGTCGCGTTGCATGGCAGGATCGCTCGCATAGAAGTCATGGATGTTGGCAACCATGCTTCGGGCCACTTCGGGCGGGGCGTGGCGGAAATAGCGCTGGGGATCGCGGTTCCAGGCCATGAGATCCATGCACAGGACCAGCAGCAGCGAAGCGTCGGTCACCTGTCGCTGCCCCCATGCGGCCTGGCGAATCTGCTCGCGCAGTTGGCGGTCGCGCACCCGGACGAAGCGCCAGTTCTGGATGTTGAACGCGGTCGGCGAGAGGATGGCCGCCTCCATCAGTTGCCTGACGTGCTCTTCGGGCATCGTGGCCTCGGGGTCGAAGAACTTGATCGAACGGCGCGTTTCGATGGCCTCGAAGACTTCCAACAGGTGACCTCGCGTTGCGGGATTCAGATGCCCAGGTGGCGGAATTCCGATTCCGGTTCGGCGTGAGCCCAGATTTCGTCGAACTCACGGAGCTTTTCCCGCGCCCGAATCGGATGATTGAGGAGCAGGCTGCCTTCGTGCCGGTCGGCGAGCGGGCGCCAGAGCAGGGCATTCTCGTCGGCAATCATGAACGCCTCGGCAATGGTGCGGTGATCGGGACCCGGGCGACGAATTTCGATGAAACTGGTCAGCCGTCCGGCCAGGTTGACGAGCCGGTGGCCTTCCCTGACCGCACGCGTGGCGTCGAGCACCAGAATGCGAATGCGTGCGTAACGGGATCCGGTGGCCAGTTCGCGAACCGGGTCCACAAAGGCTTGCTGATCGAGCAGGGCCGGTTCCAGGTCGCGCGTGAATATGGCCAGGCTGCGTCGGGCCATGCGCGCCAGGCGTGCGGCCGCTTCGCGATTGTCCTCGCGCGTTGCCAGTGGAACCTCTTCAGGTCTGTGCTCGGTGTCAGTCATGGCTCTGGCCTGTGAATTGCATGCTCATGTGGCGGTGTGGGATGCCGGCATCGTCAAACTCCGGACCCTCGGCCACGAAGCCGAAGCGTTGGTAGAATCCGAGGGCGTAGGTCTGGGCATTCAGTTCGCAGCCTGGCAGACCCTGCCGCCGGGCCTCGTCCATCAGCAGCTGGAGGATCGAAGCGCCCACGCCCTTGCCGCGCCATGATTCAAGCACCGCCATGCGCCCGATCTTGCCACTTGGATGCAGGCGACCGGTGCCCATGGCGATGCCGTTGTTGTCGAACGCCAGCGCGTGGACGCATTCAGCATCCAGGCCGTCCCATTCCAGGTCCTCGGGCACTTTTTGTTCACGTATGAAGACTTGCTCGCGGATGATCCGCATGACGGCTTCATCGTCCTCCCAGCGCGCCAGGCGCACTCTGTATCCCGGTTTATTCGGCATCGAAAGTCAGAATTCCCAGATTGAACAAGCGGCAGATCACGTCGGCAACGGACGGATCACCAAGATACCGCCCCAGGCTTGTCGATTGAACCCGTTGCCGGCTGCAAAGCGCGCGCGCCAGTGGCTCGGTCCCGGCGGGAAGCGAGAGCGCCTCGCCATCGGCAAAGAGGATCGGACCGGACCGGTCGCGGGCCCAGGCGAGCCGGGCCCAGGGGTGGATGCAAAGGGTTCTGTCTTCCCGCAACCGGGTCAGCAGCGCGGCCGCATCCATTGCTACCGGCGGCAAGGGTGTCCGCAACCAGGGTTTGGGCTCGGTCATGAAGCGGCCGAACCAGTGGCGCATGCTCGCCCTGTCCGGCGACATGTACTGCGTCATGATGGCGAGAGCACGGTCCAGTGCGGGCTCCGAGATCAAGCCCTGATCCGCTTCATCCGGAGACAGGTCCGGATCGGCAAGATGCGATTCGTCACCGGCGCGCTGGGCGAGCCAGCCGGCGAAGTCCGCGAGCAGTTCGGCGCAGGAAGGTGAGCGAAATCCGATCGACCAGGTCATGCAGGGTTCCAGCGCGACGCCGTAGTGCGCAACGCCGGGCGGCAGATAGAGCATGTCACCGCGCTCCAGAATCCACTCCTGCTCGGCGCTGAACTCCTCGAGGATGCGCAGCGGCTGCCCGGCCCGCCAGCGGGGACGGTCCGGGGATGAACCGATCTGCCACCGTCGGCGCCCACTGGCCTGGATCAGGAACACGTCGTAAGCGTCCAGATGCGGGCCCACGGTGCCGCCGGTTGCGGCAAAACTGATCATGAGGTCGTCAATGCGCCAGCGCGGAATGAAATCGAAGCGATCCAGTACCCAGGCGAGTTCAGGGACGTGTTTTTCCACGTCCTGGACGAGCAGGGTCCAGTTTCGGTCACCCAGATCCCTGAAGGCGGTTTCTGGCAGCGGTCCGTCGGTCACCGTCCACTCACGATGCCCGGCGTCGTGCCGGATCAGCCGCGATTCGACCTCATCCTCGCAGGCGAGACCGGCGAGTTCATCGGCCTCGATTTCCTCGGGAAATTCGGAAATCGCGCCGCGGACCAGCAGTGGACGCTTCTGCCAGTGGTCGCCAAGGAACGTCGCGGGCGCGAGTCCGCCGAGGATGTCCGCGGAGGACCCCAATTCAGATCTGCGCCGCGAGCGTGCCGGCAATGCCGGTATAGCTGGCCGGTGTCAGTTCCAGCAGGCGTTGCCGCGCTTCGTCCGGGATTTCCAGGCGGCTGATGAAGGCCTGCATCGCTTCGCGGTCGAGGCGGCGGCCGCGTGTCAGGGCCTTGAGTTTCTCGTAGGGTTTCTCCACACCGTAGCGGCGCATGACCGTCTGGATGGCTTCTGCGAGCACCTCCCAGTTGGCTTCGAGATCGGCGGCAAGGCGTTCGGGATCCGCCTCCAGCTTGCCGATGCCTTTCTCCAGGGATTGCCAGGCAATCAGCGCGTGGCCGAAGCCGACGCCGAGATTGCGCAAAACCGTGGAATCGGTGAGATCCCTCTGCCAGCGTGATATGGGCAGCTTGTCCGCCAGGTGGCGGAACAGGGCATTGGCGACGCCCAGATTGCCTTCGGCATTTTCGAAGTCGATGGGGTTGACCTTGTGGGGCATCGTGGAGGAACCCACTTCGCCTTCCACGGTCCGCTGTTTGAAAAAGCCCAGCGACACGTAGCCCCATACGTCGCGGGCGAAGTCGATGAGAACAGTATTGATGCCGGCGGTGGCGTCAAACAGCTCCGCCATGTAATCGTGCGGTTCGATCTGGATGGTATAGGGGTTCCAGACAAGCCCGAGCCCCTGCACGAAGCGTCGCGCCAGGCTTTGCCAGTCAACGTCAGGATAGGCCACGACATGGGCGTTGAAGTTGCCCACCGCGCCGTTGATCTTGCCCAGCAGTTCGGTGGCAACCAGATTGGCACGCTTGCGGCGCAGCCGGAAAACCACGTTGGCCATTTCCTTGCCCAGGGTGGTCGGCGACGCGGACTGGCCGTGGGTCCGGGAAAGCATCGGCAGATCTGCATGGGTATGTGCCAGCTCCGAGATCATGCCAATGACCCGATCCAGGTGCGGCAGCAGCACATCGTCGCGGGCATGCGAGAGCATCAGCGCATAGGCCAGGTTGTTGATGTCCTCGGACGTGCAGGCGAAATGGAAGAACTCGCTGATACCCGCCAGTTCGGCGTGGCCGGCGACGCGTTCCTTCAGGAAGTATTCGACCGCCTTCACGTCATGGTTGGTGGTGGCCTCGATGGCCTTCACGCGCGCCGCATCGTTTTCGTCGAAGTCTTCGGCGAGGGCTTCGAGTATCTCCCGGGCGCCGGCGGACAGGGCCGGAACTTCGGGAATGCCCGGCTCG
>JASFQN010000186.1:0-4757 GCA_050115425.1 Gammaproteobacteria bacterium
TACCATTCGCTGGGTGCTGATGATCAACAACGCGGCCACCTGGTGGAAACTCTTCGTACCGGCCGCCACTGTCGTGGTTCTGCTGTCGCTGTCGTACCACCCGGAAAATCTTCACGCGGCGTCCGCTTCGGTCAGTCCGGATGGCGTCTTTACGGCCGTCGCCACCGCCGGTGTGATCTTCAGCTTTCTGGGTTTCCGGCAGGCCATAGACCTGGGCGGCGAGACAAGCAATCCATCTCGCGACCTGCCTCTGGCGGTCATCGGGTCGGTACTCATTGCCACCGTGATTTACATCGCGCTGCAATACGCCTTCCTGCTCTCCATCAATCCCGCCGATATCGGCAAGGGTGGATGGCCCGCGCTGCACTTCGAAGGGATGACCGGTCCGCTGGCCGCGATCGCCGCCGCCCTGGGCGCGGGCTGGTGGGCGACGGTGCTTTACGCCGACGCCATCATTTCCCCTGCCGGTACCGGCTTCATCTACACCACCACCGCATCGCGCATCACCATGGCCATGGGGGAGATGGGCAGCGGCCCCCGCGTTCTCTCCTGGATCAACGTGCACGGCGTACCCTGGGTGGCATTGGTCGTTACCTACCTGGCCGGGGCCGTGTTCTTTTTCCCCTTCCCATCCTGGCAGAAACTGGTGGCCTACATTTCCTCGGTCACCGTGCTCTCGTATGGCATTGGCCCGGTCGTGATGCTGGTCCTGCGCAGGAAGGTGCCGAACGCCCATCGTCCCTTCCGGCTGCGCGGGGGCTGGATCATCGCACCCGGAGCTTTCATCGCCTCGAACTGGATCATCTTCTGGGCCGGTTTCAAGACGGTGGACTTCCTCTTCGGGCTGATGCTCGCGCTGTTCATCGTCTATCTCTTCTATTACCACTTCGTGCGCAAGGGCCGGCTGGCCGATTTCGGCTGGTCCTATACCTGGTGGCTGGTGCCCTACTTCGGCGGACTCTGGATGCTGACCCGACTCGGGCCCGCCGCCGTTCAGGGCAACGGCGCGCTGGGCTTCGGCTCGGACATGCTGATCATTGCCGTGTTCAGCCTGGCGGTTCTCTGGCTGGCTCTCCACACTGCGCTTCCGGACCGCGAAATCAACAACTATATCGATGAAATCCGCGGTCAACCGGACGAGACGCCAGAAGCCATGTCCGCACCATAATTCGGCGGCGTTGCCGGTATGTGCGCTTAGCTTGTGATCGTCGACTTCCTCCTTGACTGGACGTTGGCGTGGAATCCAGCTGCCGGATTTCACCGGGGGTCACTGTTTGCAGGCGCCCGCGAGCGTCGGCGCGAAACGATCGACCAGCGATTCAAACCGAGCGAAATGATCGAGCGCTTCGGAGGTGCGCCTGCCGCCGACCTCATCGGCGGGCCGGTCCCGGAGTCTGGCGGCTATCTCGCGCAGCGCACCCACGTCTCGGGGCAGCGGATGGCTCATGTGATCGATCGCACCTATCCGGGAGAGCCAGGAGAGAAAGACCAACTCGTCCTTCGAGCCGGCGTTACCCATGGCCGCCTGCATTTTCCAGAAATCGCCCCGGGAGCCTTCCGGCATGCTCTTGAGAACGCTCATCCTGCCCTGGATGTGGGCGTCAACCAGTCCCCAGAGCAGATCGAACTGATTCCAGGTGTTGTAGGTGATCTTTGGCGGAGCATGGCCGCCGTGGCCCACGGCGCACCAGGCCTTGACCGTGGCGGGCGACAACCCGGCCGGGCTGGTCGCCGCCGAAACTGCTGGTGGCACCACTATCAGAAAAAGCCCAATCATCGTGTTTGCCAATTTCAACATCATCCCTCCCTGCCGTCTTGCCAGAACCATGGAATCTGCCCGCCATGCCGCTGGCGCATGGATGCCGCCTGATCAACCGGTGCGGGCCTGCAGTGCCTCAAGCGATTGGTGAGCCTCGTCATTGTCGTCGTCCAGCTTCACCGCGGTGCGGTACTCCCTGAGTGCCGCATCCATGCGACCGGCTTTCTCCTCAATCATGCCCAGCCGCCAATGCGCGTCGCTGGCGGTTGGCATGCCGTAGTCGCGCGGATGGTCGATATAGCCACGCAGCGCCGCCTCGCCGGCTTCCGCGTGCTCGCCGGTCATCGCCGCAATGCGGCCCAACTGATATTCCGCCGACGGGTTCCAGTCCCTGTGCCCGGAAACCAGGTGCCACAACACATCCCAGGCCTTGTCCCAGGATTCCTGCCTTTCATAGGCAACCGCCAGGCTGAATTTGCAGCCCGGCATGTCGGGCTGCAGTTTCAGCGCCTTGCGAAACAAAGACGCGGCATTGTCGAATTGCTTGTCCTTCATCGCCATCTGCGCCTGCGCGCGCATCCCCCAGGCCGGCTTGAGATCGGCCATGCGTTTCGCCTGCGCCTCGGCCTTGTCGCGGCCACCGCCCGCAATTGAAGGGGCGTTCAAATAGTATTGCAGCAGGGCGATTTGTGCCTTGAACAGATCGGGATCGAGTTCGATTGCCCGCTTGAACTGATCACGGATGTCGTGCGCCACGCTCAACTTGCGGAAAATGCTGACGTCGTTGACATGCACGGCTTGAGCGACTGCCATGTCGAAGTGGTATTGCGCATTTTTCGGCGCCGCCTTGAGTGCCCGCTTCATGCTGTCCACGGCATCCTCGCCGTGCCCCTGCTTGGTCTGAGACAGACCCAGGAGATCGGCCACCTCGCCCGGGCGCCCGGTATCCGCCGGCAGGACCTTGAGCATGGCCTCGGCCTCGGCATACTTGTACGACTCATACAGTTGGTGTGCTTGTGCCAGCGAGCCCTCTGCCGCGCCCGCGGACAGGCTGACCAATATCAGCACCACCGCGCCCAGCTCCGGTCCAACAGGCCGTCGATTGCCCCGCATCATTCCCCCTTATTCCGTGCGTGAACGCCGCTCGCGAAGCGGCGCACCTGGCCGATGGTAACGGAGCCCGCACGGCAAACGCCAACATCCGCAGGTTCGAGCACCGGAACCTGACGGTGCCGGTTCCGGGAACACGTGGCAGGAAGACCAGTGATGGTGCCCCCGGCAGGAGTCGATTTGGCCGCCGGGAGCGGCCAATACTGCGCGCAGCGCACCCGAAGGGCGCGGGCCATGGATGGCCCGCGGTATCACCTGCGGCGATCAGATCAGCCGCAGGTTCGAGCACCGGATCTTGACGGTGCCGGTTTCGGGAACACGTGGCAGGAAGACCAGTGATGGTGCCCCCGGCAGGAGTCGAACCTGCGGCCTTCCCCTTAGGAGGGGGACGCTCTATCCAGCTGAGCTACGGGGGCGCTGGAACCGACTCGGGCAAGCATAATCGAGCCTCACGCGTCGGCACAAACGACAAGGCCGGGCATCGCCCGGCCTTGCTCTGAATTGGTGGAGCGGAGGAGGATCGAACTCCCGACCTTCGCATTGCGAACGCGACGCTCTCCCAGCTGAGCTACCGCCCCACAGACCGCGAACTCTCGTCCGCAGCGAGGGCGCATTCTAGCACCGGCCTTTGTCGTGAATCCAGCACTCCGGCTGGATTTTCCGCCGGCAGCGCGGTAGTTTAAAGGGCCCGCTTCGCCGCAACGCGCAGCGGGGCATGCCAAAGGGGGGCCTGCGCGATGACCACACTTCTTTCCGCCCGAAAACTGACGGCGGCGGCCATGCTGTTGCTGCTCGGCGCCGCACTCGCGGCCTGCGCACCCCGGCGACCGGAATCGACGCTCCCGCCCGTTCGGGCGAAACTCAACCGGCTCGATTATCGGCCGGGCGAATTGCTCGTCCGCTTTCGTGAAAACGTGACTGGAGCCACGGCCCGTACCCTGATCGGGGAGCAGCATTGCATCGTCAAGCATGCCGATCCGGATACCGGCCTCTACCTGGTGGGGCTCCCGAAGGGACTGGAGGTACCCGAGGCACGCAGGCGTTTCGAGGCCCTGGGTCAGGTCCGCTACGCCGAACCCAATTTCACACGCAACCGCCAATGAGACAAACCATGTTCCGAGTCAACACCGTTTTCCTGCTCGGCGCCACGCTGCTGGCCGTGAGCGGCCAGGCCGCGGCCCGGCTCCCGGGCGCTGACAGCCTGGTCCACCGCACCGACTACCTGCCCGGCGAAGTGCTGGTGAAATACCGGCACAGTCGCACCAAGACCGCGTCGCGCCAGGTCGCAAAGAGCCTAGGCGCCGTGGAGAAGGCGCATTTCCCGAACATCGGGGTCAGCGAACTGAGGCTGCCACAGGGCCTTTCCGTTCATGAGGCCATCCGGCAGTTGCGGGCCAGCGGTGAAGTGGAATTTGCGGAACCCAACTACCTGCGCTTCCGGAACGCCGTGAGTGCCAACGATCCCGACTACCCGGTGCAATGGGCGCTGGACAATACCGGCCAGGACATTCCATACAGCGGTGTCGGGACCGTCGATGCAGACATGGACGTGAACGATGCATGGACCCAGGGAACCGACACCTCCGACGTCCGTATTGCGGTGGTGGACGACGGATTCGATCTCGGGCACCCGGACTTCGCGGGTACCGGCTATGACAATTTCAATACCACGCTCGGCATGGCCTTCGACAGCAGCGGCAATCCGGCCGGCAGCCCCAAGGCCATGAATGACAACCAGACTCACGGCACCTACGTCTCCGGGTGCATCGGAGCCGTCGGCAACAATGGAACGGGCGTTGCGGGCATCACCTGGAAAGCCGACATCCTGCCGCTGAAGGTTTCCGACTCAAGCGGCAATCTGTCGACCGCCGCAATCGTGTCGGCAGTC
>JASFQN010000187.1:0-4744 GCA_050115425.1 Gammaproteobacteria bacterium
AGTTGCATGTAGTGCATTCGATTTCCTTTGGCAATTGGTCCCAACGCCACGCTGCATATCGCTCTGCTCTGAAGTGATAGCGTAGCCGCCCAGCCAAGCATGGTCCTCGACCTTTAGCTTGTGGCACCCTCGCAGCAGCGTTTGACACCATCTGCCTCCAGAGCGAGATACTTGTTTGCGAACTGCTCCATCACGCGTCCGATCACCCCGCCCAAGTCTCCTGATATCTCCAGAGCGAGCTGCAATTCAACGCCGGAAGCGCTGCATCTCAGCGCGCGACGCGACTGCAATCCGAGATCGATGACAATCTCGTTAATTCGGCTGGACTCGGCAACTTCGACAACTTCGTGGGATCGTCATTTATGCTGTGCAATGGCAACTTCGACTCTGTGTTGCAATGCGCATCCGGACCTACATTTTCGTTCTTTTTCGAGAATGGAAATGACCCGACTCACCCTGCCCGCGGCCAGAAAATGACTCTACAGGCGGCTTCCGCACTCAAGATAGAAATACAGGCGGTTTGCATCAGACGGCGCGTCACGAATGCAGCACCATGTGCCTTGCAGCAGCATTTCAAGTGACGATGAGAAACGGTCTTAAGTTGCTCGTGACTTCGTCCGTATGCGCTACAAGAGCAACCACGCTGCTGCACTTGTACTCCTGGTTAAACATACTGGCGCATATCCGCCATGCGGTCTGCCGTGCCGGATGAGTCTTTCTTGTCAGATGCCTATTTCGAAATCTGAACCTCATTTATCTGTATGATTGGTTCAATATTCGTGTAATTCACGATATCGCGCTGCAACTCTTCGGCGTGCGGGCCAAACGCCGCCATGAAATCCTCCAAAGAATCGAAGTAGTAGTGACACATTGCCACAAACGACGATTCGATTTTCGGTTCATCAATATCCACGCCACGCTCGACAGATACACCTTTGAAGCCTTTGGCACCGGCCAGAAGTTCCATCGACCTGGGCATGTGCTTGTTAAGGTAGTAGTCAAAATCAAATTCATACCCGTCCCTTTTGGGATATATGCTCGAAATATTGAACATCTCGTCTCCTGCCTGTGCTTTGGGTGTCAGCGATTGGACTGTGTGCATGAATATTACAATAGCCGCGCGCGGCTCGAATCCGGCATCGCCGAATGCTGCCTCTGAAAGGGTCACTGCGTTTGTCTGTCCCTGCCCTGGGCCGCCATCACACGGATCGAAGATATCACGGGACACAATCCACATGTCGGTTGCCGGTCACACCCGAGGGCAGATTCTGACTCCAGACCAAAAGGTCAGGGCGGCAATGCGCTGCGCTGTGGGCGGCCCGGATGACGGCAACAGTTGACACCAGCTCCATGGGCATGCGCGCTGGTACGCAGCTTCCCCCTCAGGAAAGCCCTGCCTGGTCCAGACCGAACGCCTTGTCAAGGATGCCTGGCCGCGTTCGGAAAGCCACGTTGGCTCGATTCCAGGCATTGATGCCCATCACCCGGAACGTGAGCAGCGCAAGCTCCTTCTCGCTGAATTGTTCACGCACTTCGGCATAGAGTGCGTCGGAAATCCCGACCGGCTCGATTCGGGTCAGCGCCTCGGTCCACGCCAGCGCGGCGCGTTCCCTGGCGCTGAAGAGAGGTGATTCGCGCCAGATCGCGACATGATGCAGGCGCAATTCGCGCTCACCCTTCAGCTTCGCTTCCTTGACATGCATGTCCAGACAAAACGCGCAGCCGTTTATCTGCGACGCGCGGATGTCAACGAAGTAGAGCAGTTCGGATTCCAGGTGGCCACCGTCAGTGACGGCCATGCTCAGATCCTGCAGCTTGTGCAGCAATTCCGGCGCCTGATCGGCCAGGCTGAGGCGGGCTGGGGCATTATCACGGCTCATGGTTGTCCTCCTGTCGTTGGAGAAGAAAGGGATTGCGCAGTACTTGATTGCGGCCACATCCACAGGACGAGTCCACCGGGTGGTGTGTGACATCGCCTCCGTATCAATTGGCGGCCGGACGGCCAGCCATGGCCAGCCGCACGCCCTGGAGCTTGTCAGGATTACGCTGGACGTACAGAGCGGCCACCCGACCGGATTGCGTCGCCGAGGGAGCGAGTGCGATGGTCTGCACCAACTCACCGGTCGCATCGTCGAAAATCACAATGCCCGGCAGGCCGTTGACGCGGGCGGGCTCCATATGCCAGCCGCCGCTGTTCGGTACACTGGCAAACCCGATCAGTGTCTTGGCGATCCGCGCACCACCGTGGAGCGGGCGTGGCACCGCACTGACCTTGCCACCGCCATCGGAGAGCAGCACAGCGTCCTCGGAAAGGACGTCGGCCAGGGCATCCACGTCGCGAGTACGCACCGCCTCGCTGAATGCCCTGAAAAGGCGCTTACCTTCCTCTTCCTCGACCTCGCGGCGCGCGTACCCGGCCTTTACATGGCTGCGCGCACGACTGGCCAGCTTGCGGCAGGCAGCCGCGCTGCGCTCCAGGCGTTGCCCGATCTCGTCGAAGTCCAGGTCGAACACGTCATGCAGCAGAAAAGCCGCACGCTCCAGCGGCGACAGCCGCTCCAGCGCCAGCATGAAGGCCACGGACACGTCCTGGGTGAATTCGGCCTGTACTTCCGGCCCGGGCGACCAGGCGGCCTCGTCATTCAGCAGCGGCTCGGGCAACCACACACCTACGTACTGCTCGCGCCTCGCCACGGCCGAACGCAACTTGTCCACGCACAGATTGGTCACCAGGCGCGAGAGATAAGCACCCGCATGCTGGACGGTAGCCTCATCCACCTCCGCCCAGCGGAGCCAGGCTTCCTGCACGATATCTTCTGCCTCGGTTCGTGATCCCAGCATACGGTAGGCCAGTGCCCGCAGGTTGCGGGCATGTTCGCGGTCGTAATGGAGGGCTCGCTCGGAAAGGGTGGTCATGATAGCTGGCGTCTCACTGATTTACGAAGTGGCTTCTATGCAGGATTGTGACGAGGCAGCCTCGTCGATTGTGACACGCAGCGCCACGGGCATTCGTCCAACACTACACCCTCCGCGTCTGCAGCACTGTGAATGTGATCCGGAAAAGCCGCGGACAAGCGGAAACCATTGAGGGATGGCACACAACGACGCAGCAAACCGTCCCGACAATGAGTGCCTGCCATTTGGCGTCCGAATTTTGAACCGAGCCAAGGGCGCACGGCGTCTATCATGACGCTTGACCCGCACATCCGCCGATGCCGGAGCCAACGGCCGACCATACCGGCATGGGCCTTGACAGCCCTCTCAGGCCGAACTCGGAAAATATTTCAGACCACGTCGAAACGAGCTCGCTCCCATGAAAAACAGCTTGTCTGGATTGATTTTGCCTGTCGCCGGTAGTGCGGGCTTCACTACCTCAGCCTGGGGGGGGCGGGCGAGTCAGCGGACACCCATTACCTGCACCAGCGATGCCGCAAGCGAGTTCCAGAATCTTGATTTGGGTAATCATCCCTGATTTTAGCGGTGATCAGAAGTAGAATTTTCTACCTTGAGATTGGAGGAAGTTCTACATGAGGAAATCGCGCTACTCGGACAGCCAGATCATGGCGATTCTGAAGCAGGCAGAGGCCGGCACGCCGGTACCGGAGCTGTGCCGTGAGCATGGGATGAGCAGTGCGCTGTTCTACCGCTGGCGGGCGAAATACGGAGGCATGGACGCTTCATTGATGGCGCGGCTGAAGGAACTGGAGGACGAGAACCGGCGGCTGAAGAAGATGTATGCCGAGGAGCGGCTGAAGGCGGAGGTCGTCCAGGAGGCGCTGCGAAAAAAGCCGTAAAGCCATCTCGCCGCCGCGAGATGGCGCAAGCAGCGGTGCAGGCACGGGGCCTGAGGGTGCGCCTGGCCTGCCAGGCCTTCGGTATCAGCGAGACCTGCTACCGGTACCAAGCGAAGCTGTCCGATGAGAACGCCGAGATCGCCGACTGGCTGATCCGCTTGACGCATAACCAGAAGAACTGGGGCTTCGGACTGTGTTTCTTGTATCTGCGCAACGTCAAAGGCTACCCCTGGAACCATAAACGGGTACGCCGTATCTATCGCGAACTCGAGTTGAACCTGCGGATCAAGCCAAAGAAGCGGCTCCAACGCGAGAAACCCGAGCCGTTGTCGGTGCCGGCGGCCATCAATGATGTCTGGTCGATGGACTTCATGCACGATCAGTTGACGGACGGGCGCAGTTACCGGCTGTTCAACGTCATCGATGACTACAATCGGGAAGGTCTGGATATCGTCGTGGACCTTTCCTTGCCGGCCGAACGGGTCACCCGGTCGCTGGACCGAATCATCGAATGGCGCGGCAAGCCGAAGGCAATCCGATGCGACAACGGGCCGGAGTACATCAGCGGCCGTTTGGCGGCTTGGGCACAGCGGCACGGCATCCGGATCGATTATATCCAGCCCGGCAAGCCGCAACAGAACGCCTATATCGAGCGTTATAACCGGACGGTCCGCTATGACTGGCTGAGCCAGCATTGGTTCGATACGATTGAAGAGGTCCAGGCCTTTGCGACGCGGTGGCTCTGGATTTACAACAACGAACGACCGAATATGGCACTCGGCGGAATTACGCCGAAGCAGAAACTGGCCATAGCGGCCTAGGCTCTACTTCTGAGCTCCGTTAAAAAGGGGATGATTACCGCAGGGCGAGGGCCATGGACGGCCCTCGTCAATCCCACCCTCTCCGCCAAAATAAAACCCCGGGGTCCGCAGGGTCCCGGGGTTTCATTT
>JASFQN010000188.1:0-4734 GCA_050115425.1 Gammaproteobacteria bacterium
CGACAGACGCATTCTGGGGATGGCGCTGGCCGCCGTCGCCGCCGTGGCATGTGCCACACCGCGCGTGTTTGTTTCCCGTGATCAGCCGCATGCCACGCTGCGCGTCACCACCGGCAGGGCGGGCCAGGGTATTTACCCGGCAAGGATCGTCAAGGTCGACGGGCAGGCCGCGTTCGGCGACCGCACAAGCTACTGGATCCGGCCCGGCAAGCACGTGCTGCGTGTGTCGGCGGATTTCGAATCCATGCGCAAGAGCGAGGTCACTTCGCTGCCGCAGCGCACGGCGCAGCCCCAGAATCTGGTGAAGTCGCTGACGGTTAATGTCGAGGCAGGCAAGCGCTACTACATCGGTGCCCGGTACAAGGGGCCCACGGTGCTCGACTGGGAACCCATCGTGGTGAACGTGGAGCCTGAAGGGGGCGGCTGAAATCTGCCTGGCTGCGGGGCTGTTGACATGAAAAGGGCGCATGCCGGGTGGCATGCGCCCTTTGTCGTTACGCTGGCCGCTGCCGGTCAGCCGATGTCGAACTTGATGCCCTGAGCGAGTGGCAGTTCGGTGCCCCAGTTGATGGTGCAGGTCTGGCGGCGCATGTACTGTTTCCAGGCATCCGAGCCGGATTCGCGTCCGCCGCCGGTTTCCTTCTCGCCGCCAAAGGCGCCGCCGATTTCGGCGCCCGAGGTGCCGATATTGACGTTGGCAATACCCGTATCGCTGCCGCAGGCCGACAGGAAGTATTCGGCATTGCGAACATTCAGCGTGAAGATCGCCGAGGACAGGCCCTGCGGCACATCATTGTGCATGCGCATGGCATCTTCCAGATCGCTGTAGGACAGGATGTAGAGAATCGGCGCAAAGGTTTCGGTGCGCACGATCTCCATGTCCCCGGTTGCGCGCACGATGGTCGGCTCCACGAAGTGGCCGTTGCCCTCGATACGCTTGCCGCCGCAAAGGATTTCGCCGCCCTGCTGTTTGATGGTCGCGATGGCATCCTCGTAGCGCTTGACGGAATTTTCATCGATCAGGGGACCCATCAGCGTGTCCGCGTCCAGCGGATCGCCAATGCGCACGGTCTTGTAGGCGGCGGTGAGGCGCTTCGCCAGTTCGTCGACGACACTTTCATGGGCGATCACGCGGCGGGTGCTGGTGCAACGCTGACCGGCCGTGCCCACGGCGCCGAAAGCAATGGCGGGAATGGCCATCTCCAGGTCGGCCGTTTCGTCGACGATGATGGCGTTGTTGCCACCGAGCTCGAGCAGGCACTTGCCCATGCGTTCGGCAACGCGATGCCCGACTTTTCTGCCGACTTCGCACGAACCGGTGAAAGACACCAGGTTGACGCGTTCATCGTCCACGAAGCGTACGGCCATCTCGTTGGTGTCGTCGGTGAACATCGAGAAAATGCCGGGGAACCCGTTTTCGCGCAGAACCTCGTCGCAGATCTTCTGTACCGCAACCGTGGTCAGTGGCGTCTTGGGCGAGGCCTTCCAGACATTGGTGTTGCCGCACACCGCGGAATTGAAGGTATTCCAGGACCAGACGGCCACCGGGAAATTGAACGCTGTGATCACGCCGACCACACCCAGCGGGTGCCACTGTTCGTAGAGGCGGTGCCTGGGACGCTCGGAGTGCGTGGTCATGCCATAGAGCATGCGCGACTGGCCCAGCGCGAAGTCGGCGATGTCGATCATTTCCTGGACTTCACCGTCGCCTTCCTGCTTGATCTTGCCCATTTCCAGGGAAACGAGGCTGCCCAGGGCATCCTTGTGCTTGCGCAGGGCTTCGCCCATCAGGCGCACGGCCTGGCCGCGCTGCGGCGCCGGCACCTGCCGCCATTCCTCGAAGAGCTCCCGCGCTTCGTTGATGACCTGGTCATACTGGGCTTCGGTGGTCACCCGCACCTTGCCGAGCAATTCGCCCGTTGCCGGGTTGCGGGATTCCAGCAGCCGGCCGTTGGGATCGTTCAGCCAGCCGGATTTCGCGGCGTACGTTCCGGGGTTGACGTCCTCCAGCCCGAAGGCGGCCAGAATCTTCTTGGCGTCGGGTTTGCCCATTGAGCACCTCTTCTCGTGTAAATCCTTGGAAATCATGCCGTGGCGCGGCAGCCCCTACCGCCCCGGTCAAAACGTCAATCGACTATTTTGCCAATTTGCCGCCCGGCACGCCAGCCGAGCGGACACGGGAACCGCTTTCTGAGGGCCGTGTCACCGTGTAAGATTGCCCGCATGAAGCCGGACAAGCCCATTCGCGACTGGAGCCCGACCAGCTGGCAGCGGTTCACCGCCGGTCAGCAGCCGCTCTATGCCGACACCGAAGCGGTGGAACGCGTGGTGGGCCGCCTGGGACGATTGCCGCATCTGGTCACCGGCGGGGAAATCGATGCCTTGCGCCTGCAGATCGCCGAGGCCGCCGAAGGCCGGCGTTTTCTGCTCCAGGGCGGAGATTGTGCGGAAAGTTTCGATGACTGCACCTCCGAGGTGATCGCCAACAAGTTGCGCATCCTGCTGCAGATGTCACTGGTGCTGGTGCATGGCCTCAAGAAGCGCGTGATCCGCGTCGGGCGCATTGCCGGCCAATACGCCAAGCCGCGCTCGGTGGATACCGAGACGCGCGACGGCGCGACCCTGCCCAGCTACCGGGGCGATCTCATCAACCGCGCGCCTTTCACCGAAACGGACCGGGAACCCGATCCCGAACTGATGCTGCGGGGCTATGAACGGGCCGCCCTGACGCTGAATCACGTCCGCGCACTGGTGGAAGGCGGCTTCGCGGATCTGCATCACCCGGAAAACTGGGATCTGGACTTCGTTCGCAACTCGCCGCTGGACACGCAGTACCGGCGGCTGCTCGACGCGATGCTCGACTCGCTGGACTTCATGGAAATCATTGCCGACCAGCCGGTCAGCGGCAGCCGGCGGGTGGACTTTTTCACCAGCCACGAGGCCTTGCACCTGTTGTACGAGCAGGCGCAGACCCATTACTCGCAGGACAACGGCCGCTGGTACAACCTCTCCACCCATTTTCCCTGGATCGGCATGCGAACCGCGGAAGTGGACGGAGCGCATGTGGAATATTTCCGGGGAATTGCCAACCCGGTGGCGGTGAAGGTGGGCCCGGACATGACCGTGGACTGGATCCGGCGGCTCGTGGACATTCTCAACCCGGACGACGAACCCGGACGACTGACGCTGATTCACCGTTTCGGCGCCAATGGCATCGAAGACAGGCTGCCGGCCCTGATTCGCGCCGTGCGCGAGACCGGCCGCAGTGTGCTGTGGACCTGCGACCCGATGCACGGCAACACCGAACGCACATCCTCGGGACTCAAGACCCGTCGCCTGGAAAACATCTTTACCGAGGTGGAGCGGGCATTTGCTGTCCACGAGGCCGAAGGCAGTCACCTGGGCGGCGTCCATATCGAGTTGACCGGCGAGAACGTCACTGAATGCATCGGCGGTGCGACCGGACTCACCGAGGCCGATCTCAAGAAAGCGTACCGCTCCCAGGTGGATCCGCGACTCAATTACGAGCAGGCGCTGGAACTGGCCATGCGCATCGTCGGGCAGCGGATGGGCCGCTCGGGCAACCGCTCGGTGGCCTGATCAGCCTCGCACGACCGCTTCTGTTTCACGCCATTCCCCCGGCGCCAGCCCCTTCACGGACCAGTTGCCCACCGCCCGGCGGATCAGACGCAGCGTCGGCAGGCCGACCGCCGCGGTCATGCGTCGTACCTGACGATTGCGGCCCTCGTGGATGCGCATCTCCAGCCAGCTGTCGGATACCGTCTTGCGAAAGCGAACGGGCGGGTTTCGCGGCCAGAGCCCGTCGGGCTCGGCGATTTGCCGGACCGTGGCCGGCGCCGTCAATCCGTCCTTGAGCCGGACGCCCCTGGCGAGTTCCGCCAGTTGTTGCGGCGTGGGCGTGCCCTCGACCTGTACCCAGTAGGTCTTTGGCAGCTTGTGGCGTGGATGACTGATTCTGTGGATCAGTGGTCCGTGGTTGCTGAGAACCACCAGTCCCTCGCTGTCCCGATCGAGCCGACCGGCGGGATAGACCCCCTTGACCGGAACGAAATCCGCGAGGCTCGGATGACCTGCAGCCGGCGTGAACTGACAGACCACGCCGAACGGCTTGTTGAGCAGCAGCAGCCGGGCGGTCGTGACCGGGGAAACCCGTTGGCGACGCGCAGTCATGACTCGCGCAGCATCTTCAGTTCGCGGGCATGCGGCGCGACCGCATCATAGCCGCCCTGAATGGCTTCCCGGGCGCGATGAAAATCCATCAGGTGGATATGCGAGAGGCGGGGGCTGATCATGATGTCGGGCGGGTCTCCCGCCATGCGGCTGCGTGTCAGGCGGTCCTGGATGATGTTGATGGACCCGGCAAGTACATCGAACAGGCCTGGAGCCTGCGGCGCCTTGTCATTGTCCGCTCGGCGCAGGGAGGACATGAGCGCCTCGAGGCGGACACTCCGCGACAGATGCAGACTGTCCATCAGGCGCTGCAGCACCGACGGATCGGTGTCCGCCAGCTCATCGGCGCCTTGTTCAGTCGCCTGATCTTCCGGCTGGATGCGGGCTTGGCGGCTGCGCTGCAGGCTCACCAGATCGCCGTTGAGATTCACGGCGATGACGACATCCGCGCCCATTGCCCGGCACAGGGAGATCGGCACCGGATTGACCAGGCCCCCGTCCAGCAGCCAGCCTCCGTTCCAGGGCGCCGGGGTGAACAGGCCG
>JASFQN010000189.1:0-4707 GCA_050115425.1 Gammaproteobacteria bacterium
GAGGGGAGAGACAGAGAGGGGTGCGCCGGGTTTGAGCAAGGCCGCTTCGTTTGCGGCACCCCCTCCTTCTCCCCCCTCCTGGCGGACCCGGGAAAATGTTCCGGTAACCGCAGGGGCGGGGAAGAACGCCCCGTGCTCGTGCTTTTTCTTTGAGCGCCTCGACCCATCCGGGAGAAGGACTGCCAGTTTGCTGAGAATGGATAAGAAAACGGGGGCCTAGTGGCCCCCGTTTTGCCGGACTGATTGCGATCAGTCGTGCTGCGGCGGGTAGGCCGGCAGCAGGTTGGGCGGTTGCGGTATCGGCATGGGCTGGGTTTTCAGCTTGTCCATGATGTATTTGAGCCCCGCATCGAGCTGCGGATCCCTGCCCTGCATGACGTCCTCGGGAAGGTTGTCCACTTCCATGTCCGGCTCCACGCCATGATTCTCGATGATCCACTGCGAATCGAGCCCGTAGAGGCTGAACTCGGGAATGGTGATGTAGCCGCCATCAAGCAGTTCCCATTCGCCGCGGATACCACGCACTCCGCCCCAGGTGCGTTCGCCGATCACCGGGCCCAACTGATACTTCTTGAAGAACCAGGGGAAGATGTCGCCGTCGGAGGCGGAGTAGTGGTTGTCCAGGCAGACCATATGACCGTGAAGGACCTGCTGAGGGATGGTGCCGGCAATTCGTTCACGGTTGGTTTCCATGCCGATCAGCACGCGCCGCAGCCGTTCCAGCAGGATCTGATCGATGAAGCCGCCGCCGTTCCAGCGTACATCCACGATCAGTCCCTTCTTGTCGATCTGCGGGTAGAACTGACGGATGAACTGGTTCATGCCGTCCACAGACATGTCCGACAGATACAGGTAGCCGACCTTGCCGTCCGACTGCTTGCTCACGTATTCCCGGTTGTGCCTGATCCAGGCATGCAGGCGGAGTTGCAGTTCGTCCTTGATCGGTTCCACGGTGACGTCGTGGCGGTTGCGGCCCGATGCGTTGTCGGCCAGCGTGAGCGTGACCTGCTCACCCAGCGTGCCCACCAGCAGACTGTAGGGGTTGGTCGGCGCTTTCAGTTCACGGCCGTTGATGGCCAGAACATAGTCGCCTTCCTTCGCCTTGACTCCTGGTTCGGCCAGCGGTGACCGGAAGTCGTCGCGGGTGTTGTCGCCCGGGTAGATGGTCTTGAGGAAGTATCGGCCGGAGTCCTTGTCCAGACCGAAGTCCACGCCCAGCAGGCCGGTGCGAACCGAGTCATTGCTGAACCGGTCGCCGCCGCCCACATACGTATGCGAGTTCTGCAGCTCTCCGATCATTTCGCCGATCAGGTAGTTGAGGTCCTCGCGGCTGGCCATGCGCGGCAGCAGCGCGGCATATTTGTCGCGGACCGCTGTCCAGTCCTTGCCGTTCATCTTTTCGTTGAAGAACAGATCGCGCTCAAGGCGCCACGCCTGGTGGAACATTTCGTTCCATTCGGCCACCGGATCGACCTGGATGTTCATATGCGAAAGGTCGATCCGGCTGGCGTCCTCCGGCTTGGCGTCCGGCATGGCCGAGCCAATGAAGATGACCGGCTTGCCATCCTCGCCGGGTTGCATGTAGAGCACTTTCTTGCCGTCGGCGGCGAGATCGTAGTCGCGCACCTTCGAGACCAGGGTCTTGTCCTCGCGCTTGTCCATGTCGAACACGTGCAGGTCCGGCGTTTCGCCGGGCAGTTCTCCGCCGATCGTGAATACCGGGCTGGAGGTGTAGTACACGCGTCCACTGGCCGTCGCCAGGTTGCGGTAGTTACCGGAAGGAACCGGCAGCTTCACCGCGCGGTCTGCCAGACCTTCAAGATCGATGTCGAATTGCTCGATTGCGCCCGGTTTCCATGCGCCGTTGCCGGGCTTGCTCTTGTCGGCATTGTCCGGCGTGCCTTCGTCGGACCGGGGCGCAAACGGCGACGCGAGCCCCTTGCGCAGCGTGGTCACATAGATACCGGTCATTTTCTGCGTGGCGATATTGAACTCGCTCTGACTGAAGATCGGGTTCTCGTGCCGCGCCGACAGGAAAAACAGGTACTTGCCGTCCGGGCCGAACGTCGGCTCGAAGTCGTGGTTCATGGTGTTGCTGACGCGCGTGGCCTTGTCGGTGTCCAGGCTGAACAGGTAGATGCTGTTCATCTGGTTCTTGCCCGTCTTGCTGTACGCGATCCACTCGGCGTCGGGCGACCAGTCGTAGTCGTGTATTTCGCTGTAGGCGTCGTTGTCGATCTTGTGCGCCTCGGCGTCTTGAATGTCGATCCACCACAGATTGTGGTTGCCGTCGCCCACCGCCAGCTTCTTGCTGTCCGGCGACCAGCGGGGCTGGTAGAGATAGCCGTGCTTGAAATTCGTGACAATGCGCTCCTTTCCGGAACCGTCTGCCGGACGGACCGCGATCTGGCTTTCGCCATTGACATCGGTGGCATAGGCCACCCATTTGCCGTCGGGCGACCAGGACGGATATTGCTCGCGCGCGCCGGAGGTCCGCGTGAGATCGCGCGTGTTGCCGTGTTTTTCGGGCAGCGTGAAGATATCCCCGCGCGCGCCGATGACAGCGCGCTTGCCATTCGGCGCTACCGCCGCGGACTGGATCAGTTTGCTCGCATCCACCCAGCGCTCGCGCGTGTAGACGCCATCCGCGGGCACGTCCACGTCCAGTTTGTGCAGTTTCTCGGAAGGCAGGTCGATCACGTAGAGATCGCCACCATTCTGGAACGTAATGCCGGAGTCCCCGAGGCTCGGCCAGTCCACGTCGTACTTGTCGAAGTGGGTGATCTGGCGGAACTGCTTCGATTTCATGTCGTAGGCCCAGATGTTGACTCGCTGATCCGGGCCGCGATCAGAGGCGAAATACACCGTGTCGCCGTACCACATGGGATCGGTGTCGGTGCCTTTCCAGTCAGTCAGGCGTTCGGATGACTTCTTGTCGAAGTCGTACATCCAGACGTCCTGCGCCATGCCGCCATGGTATTTCTTCCATGTCCGGAAGTTGCGGAAGATGCGGTTGTAAACGATCTTGCTGCCGTCCTTGTTGAACGAGGTCATGCCGCCCTTGGGCAGCGGCAACTGCTCGGGCATGCCACCTTCCACGGGTACCTTGAACAGGCGGCCGAACCAGGAATTGATGGTGTTGCGGCGGGAAAGAAAGACAATGGATTTGCTGTCCGGGGTCCAGGTGACAACCATGTTGTCCGGCCCCCAGCGGAGCGGGGCATCGTCCACCACGTCGGAATGGTAGGTCAGCCGGCGTGCCTTGCCGCCGCCGGCGGGGATCACATAGACATCGGTATTTCCGTCGTACTGACCGGTGAACGCGATCCACTTGCCGTCCGGCGAGAAGCGGGGCATGAGGTCCATGCCGCGGTCCGTCGTGAGCCGTTCGGCCGTGCCGCCGTTGCGGTCGACCTGCCACAGGTCACCGGCCGCCTCGAACACCACGGTGTTGCCGTGGATGGTGGGATAGCGAGGCAGGGCCTTTTCGGCGGCATGCGCCATGCCCAGCGTCCCCAGCGCAGCCACGGCCACGACCAGGCGTATGAAATGTCGGGTGAATCGCATAACTCCTCCTTTTGGCGGAATGCCATCCGGTTTGCGGTGTCCGGCCGGTCGCGCCCCCTCGCGTGCTCGCCGGCCGGTTGTTGTTGACGCCCTGCCAGCAGGGGCAATGGCGGTAGAAGAGCGTATTCGTGTTGAGACAGATATTGCGCTGCAGGGTTCCGCCTCGCGGGGGTTCCCGTTCCATGGCGCCATGGGCTATCGTACCGGACCCTGAAATCGACCCAAACGACAGGAGCCGCCATGCGCCGCTGGATTCTGATGTTCTGCAGTCTTGTTCTTGCCGCCTGTACCCAGGCCAGCCGGCCGCTGGCAGACAGCCCGCAAGGGGATGCCGCGCTTGAGCCCGTTCTGCACGATTATGTAATCGGCTTTCTGCAGCACTATCCGGTCGTAAATACTTATCTCGGCGGTGCGGGCCTTGACCCGAAACTTGCCGCAGCCGACGGCCGCTTGCGCGACGACTCTCCGGCGGCGCTGGAAGCCGAGGACCGCTGGCTGGGCGGTGTGCTTGGCAAGCTGCATGCCATTGACCCGGACCGCCTTTCACCCGACCGGCGGGTGGATCGGGAGGTGGCCATTCACCAGATTCGGTACATGCTCCACCTCCACCAGGTGCGCCATTACCAGCAGCGCTCGCTGGACAGTTATATTGACGAGCCGTTTCGCGGCGTCGACTGGCTGCTGCAGGGCATGGACGAACAGGCGCACGGCGCCTATGGAACACCGGCCGACTGGGAGCGGCTGATCAGCCGCCTGGAAGACATACCGCGTTTCCTGTCGGTGGCCGAACACCAGCTCGCCGCGGGCGCGAAGGCGGGCAACACGCCCGACTGGCGCATGCTCGAGCGCACCGGGCTCAAGACCAGCCGGGCCAATGCCGAGTATTTCGCCAGCACGCTCACCGGGATTGCCGAGCAGCGTATTCCCGGCGGTCCGGGTCGCGGCACGTTGCTGGCGCGACTGCAGGTGGCATCACGCAAGGCTGCTGCGGCCTATCTGGGGCTCCACGATTTCCTGGCGCGTACCTACTTCGAGGACCCGTCGAGGGTCGGCCGCGAGGCGTTGAAGCCTGCCTTTCGCAAGGACCGCTACATGCTGGGCGAGCAGGAGTATGACTGGGCACTGCACAACAACCTGCAT
>JASFQN010000190.1:0-4698 GCA_050115425.1 Gammaproteobacteria bacterium
CCCAAACGAAGCGGCCCTACTCAAACCCGGCGCACCCCCTTTCTGTCTCTCCCCTCGCAAGCAAGGGGAGAGGACGTGCTTTCTGGCCTCGGGGGGGGTGAAAAGAAAGCCCCGCCGAAGCGGGGCCTTCTCCACACAACATTTCGGACATGTCGGGCTCCTGGGCGGTCCGGTCGAGTCCAGCGATTCGCAGCGGGCTCGATCGGGCCGTTCAGGGACCCGGAGTTCGCTGGGTCCGGGTCCGGTCGTCGCGAGGGGCAGCGACTTCGAGGATAGCCCGCCGGAGCTTCCGACGCCGCGTAGCAGCGCTACGCAAGGAGGAAGTCCGGCGGGATAGACCGAAGTCGCTGTTCCGCAGCAGATCGGACGCGGGTTCAGCGAACTCCCGTTTACATCATGCCCATGCCGCCCATGTCGCCCATGCCGCCGGCCGGGGCAGCCTCTTCCTTCTTGGGCAGTTCACCGACCATGGCTTCGGTGGTGATCATCAGACCGGACACCGAGGCGGCGTTCTGCAGGGCGGTGCGGGTGACCTTGGTGGGATCCAGGATGCCGAACTCCACCATGTCGCCGAACTCGCCCGTGGCGGCGTTGAAGCCGAAGTTGCCCTTGCCTTCCATGACCTTGGCAACCACCACGTCAGGCGCACCGCCGGCATTGCCGACGATCTGGCGCAGCGGCTCTTCGATGGCGCGACGCAGAATCGCGATACCCGCGTTCTGCTCTTCGTTGTCACCGGTGAGCTTCTCGATGCCGGCGCGGGCACGCAGCAGGGCCACGCCGCCACCCGGGACGATGCCTTCCTCGACGGCCGCACGGGTGGCGTGCAGGGCGTCTTCCACGCGGGCCTTCTTCTCCTTCATTTCGACTTCGGTCGCGGCACCGACCTTGATCACCGCAACACCGCCCGCCAGCTTGGCCACGCGTTCCTGCAGCTTCTCCTTGTCGTAATCGGAAGTGGACTCTTCGATCTGCTTGCGAATCTGGTCCACGCGCGACTTGATCTCGTCGTTCTTGCCGGCACCGCCGATGATGGTGGTGTTGTCCTTGGTGACCTGGATCTTCTTGGCGCCACCCAGGTCGTCCACGGTGGCCTTCTCGAGCGTCAGGCCGACTTCCTCGGAAATCACCTGGCCGCCGGTCAGCACCGCGATGTCCTGCAGCATGGCCTTGCGACGGTCACCAAAGCCGGGCGCCTTGACCGCAGCGACCTTGACGATGCCGCGGATGGTGTTGACCACCAGCGTGGCCAGGGCTTCGCCTTCGATGTCCTCGGCCACGATCAGCAGCGGACGGCTGGACTTGGCCACCGACTCCAGCACCGGCAGCAGTTCGCGGATGTTGGAGATCTTCTTGTCGCAGAGCAGGATGTAGGGATTCTCCAGCTCGGCGGACATGGACTGCTGGTTGTTGATGAAGTACGGGGACAGGTAGCCGCGGTCGAACTGCATGCCTTCCACGACTTCCAGGTCGTTCTCCAGGCCCTGGCCTTCCTCGACCGTGATCACGCCTTCCTTGCCGACCTTGTTCATGGCTTCGGCGATCAGCTTGCCGATGGCCTCGTCGGAGTTGGCGGAGATGGTGCCCACCTGGGCGATGGACTTGTCGTTGTCGCAGGGCTTGGAGAGCTTGCGCAGTTCCTCGGTGGCACCCTGCACGGCCTTGTCGATGCCGCGCTTCAGGTCCATCGGGTTCATGCCGGCGGCGACGGCCTTCATGCCTTCACGCAGGATGGCCTGAGCCAGCACGGTGGCAGTGGTGGTGCCGTCACCGGCGACGTCGGAAGTCTGCGAAGCGACTTCCTTCACCATCTGGGCGCCCATGTTCTCGAACTTGTCTTCCAGTTCGATTTCCTTGGCGACGGACACGCCGTCCTTGGTCACGGTCGGAGCGCCGAAGCTCTTCTCCAGAACCACGTTGCGGCCCTTGGGACCCAGGGTGACCTTGACCGCATTGGCCAGGGTGTTGACACCCTTGAGCATGCGCTGACGCGCGGACTCGCTGAACTTGACTTCTTTCGCAGCCATTTTAATGAACCTCTTTCTGAATTCTGTTCAAAACCGTTGTTCGCGGAGTGAGCGGCTTACTTCTCGAGCACCGCCATGATGTCTTCTTCGCGCATCACCAGCAGTTCGTCGCCGTCGATCTTCACTTCGGTGCCGGAATACTTGCCGAACAGCACCTTGTCGCCGACCTTGACGTCCAGCGGGCGGACATCGCCATTCTCGAGCAGCTTGCCGTTGCCCACGGCCAGCACTTCGCCCCGGATGGGCTTCTCGGCGGCGGAGTCGGGGATCACGATCCCGCCGGGCGACTTACGCTCTTCCTCGACGCGCTTTACGATTACGCGGTCATGAAGCGGACGCATCTTCATGGATTGGTCTCCTCACATCTCTTGAGAAACGACTTAATACAGGTTTGTCCGGGCTGTCGTGTTGTTAGCACTCACCGGACTCGAGTGCTAATAATAGTGCCGAAAGTCGCAGAGTCAAGGCCCTGCCGGCACTTTGACGGGCACCGCCGGGCCTGCTAGGCGCGCCCGTGCGGCCCCGGGAAATCAGCCGGTCATTGGGCGCGACTGCGAGCCACTCCGATGACAGGCGGCCGTCCAGCCACTATGCTGGGCGGCCGCGCCGCAGACAGGAGGAACGCATGAGCAAGGGCATTCTCGTGGGACTGTGTACCTGTCCCGCCGACGAGACCGCCGAGCGCCTGGCGCGCACGCTGGTGGCGGAAAAGCTGGCGGCCTGCGTTAACGTTCTGCCGGCGGCGACGTCTATATATGAGTGGCGCGGTGAAGTCGCCGCCGATCCCGAGCGATTGCTGGTGATCAAGACCCGCGAGGAACGCTGGGAAGCGCTCGAGACGCGGATCCGTGAACTGCACCCCCATGAACTTCCGGAAGTCATCGCAGTCCGTGTGGAAAAGGGCTCCGGGGCTTACCTGGACTGGGTACTGGAACAGACAAGCGCATGAAACTGACATTTTCCCGAAGCGTGCTCCTGGCGGCCGCCCTGCTGCTGGCCGGCGCGGCCGCCCAGGCCGCCCAGCTCAAGTCGCTGCAAAGCCTGGTCGGCGGCAATGACCAGGAATTCCTGCCGCCCGACGTGGCCTTCGTGCCCGGCGTGGTCTCGGCCGCGCCCTCGGCCGTGCACCTGCACTGGGACATCCACGACGGCTACTACCTCTACCGCGACCGCTTCAAGTTCTCGCTGGTGGATGCCGGTGCTGCCCGCCTGGGCGATCCGCAGTTTCCGCCCGGCCAGACCAAGGTGGACGACTACTTCGGCAAGATGGTCGTCTATCACAAGCAGGTGGATGTGACGCTGCCGCTCAGCGGCGCCAGGGCCGGCCAGCAAATACAGGTCAAGGCGGTCTACCAGGGTTGCGCGGACAAGGGGCTCTGTTATCCACCGATCACCAGGATACTGCCACTCACACTGGCCGCCGCTGATTCGGGCACTGCCGAACCCGCGGCCGGTGCGACGGCCACGGAAACGGCACCGCGCGGCGCATCCGGCGACAGCTCCGAGCAGGATCGCCTGGCCGGCCTGATCCGCGAAGGCAATCTTGCCTGGGTGATGCTCAGCTTCGCCGGCTTCGGCCTGCTGCTCGCCTTCACCCCCTGCGTGCTGCCCATGGTGCCGATCCTCTCCGGCATCATCGTGGGCCAGAAGAACATCGGCGGCATGCGAGCCTTCAGCCTGTCGCTGGTCTATGTACTGGCGATGGCCGCGACCTATGCGCTGGTGGGCGCGGTGATCGGCTTCACCGGTGCCAATCTGCAGATCATTTTCCAGAACCCCTGGGTGATCGGCGCGTTCGCCGCGCTCTTCGTGGCGCTGGCACTGTCCATGTTCGGGCTCTACGAGATACAGATGCCGGCCGCCCTGCAGAACCGGGTCAGCCACGCCAGCAACCGCCAGCGTGGCGGGACCCTGCTGGGCGTGGCCACCATGGGCTTTCTTTCCACACTGATCGTGGGCCCGTGCACGGCGGCGCCGCTGGCCGGTGCGTTTCTGTTCATCGGACAGAGCGGCGATGCGCTGCGCGGCGGGCTGTCGTTGTTCGCCCTGGGACTGGGCATGGGCGTGCCGCTGCTTGCCGTGGGCACCTCGGCCGGCAAGCTGGTGCCGCGCGCCGGCGCCTGGATGAACGCGGTCAAGGCCGCTTTCGGTGTGCTCATGCTGGCGGTCGCCGTGTGGTTCCTGGACCGCATCGTGCCGGGCGTGGTGAGCATGCTGCTCTGGGGCGCGCTGCTCATCGGCAGCGCCGTCTACCTGGGCGCGGTCGATCATCTGGCGCCGGAAGCCAGCGGCTGGCGCCGGCTGTGGAAGGCCTGCGGGCTGATCCTGCTGGCCTGGGGAGTGGCCGTGGTGCTCGGCGCGGCGGCCGGCGGCAGCAATCCGCTGGCCCCGCTGGAGACACTGACTGCCAGTCAGCCCACATCCGCGGCGCGCGGCGCGCCGGCCTTTCGCCCGATCAAGACCACCACGGATCTGGATCGGGCGCTGGCCGCGGCCGGCGCCAGCGGGCGTCCGGTGATGCTGGATTTCTATGCGGACTGGTGCATCTCCTGCAAGGAGATGGAACACACCACCTTCCGCGATCCGGGCGTACAGCGATTGATGAACCAGGCGGTGCTGCTGCGCGCCGACGTGACTGCCAACGACGCCGCTGACCAGGCGTTGATGCAAC
>JASFQN010000191.1:0-4687 GCA_050115425.1 Gammaproteobacteria bacterium
GAAAGCGTTCCGCTTTCCGTTACATTCCCGCCTGCGCCGAGATGCAGACTCCCGGTCGGCAGGTTCACTCCGGCCAGGTCAAGCGCGCCCGCGTTATTCAGATAAACATCGCCGTTGCCTGCAAGCTGCAGAGTCGATGCATTGGTCAGCAGCGGGTGAACCACCGAGCCGCCCGCTGTAACACCGGAGAGTACGACCGACGGCGCGGTCACGGTAACGTCCGAGGGATTGGCGAGCGTTTCCGCGTCGATGGTCAATACCGGACCGGGTGCCGTAAACCCGGTCAGAAAGTTGACCTGGTCGGTCCCGCCGCCACCGCTGAGGACGCCGCTGAGGCCCGCCTGCAGGTTGAAGATGTCGCCGGCCGATCCGCCCTGGAGATTTTCCACCCCGGAGAAGGTGAACACGCCATTGATATCGCCGGCGTCGCTGGCGGTTACATTGAACGTATTGGCAAGGTTGTTGCCGACGAGTTGGTCAGCCACTGCGCTTCCCGCGATGGCATCGATGTTGGTGAAGCCACCGGAGACACTTGTCTCGGTGCCAGCGAAACCGTCCACCGGGCCGGCTCCGGTCAGCGTAATCGAGCGTGCCGTGAGATAGCCGGACCAGTCCAGCGTATCCGTGCCGGCGGCGCCGTCAATGACACCGGAAAGCGTCGCGCCATCATTGAAAGCAAAGGTGTCGGCAGCCGTTCCTCCGGTGAGGTTTTCCACGGAAACAAAGCCGCCGGTGCCGGAAAGCGTACCGGCATCCGCGCCGGTAATGACCCAGGTATTGGCCATGTTGTCGCCGATCAGCGTGTCGGCGCCCCCACCGCCATTGATCTGACCGGCAATCGTGCCTCCGGCAATCGTGAAGCTGTCGGGATTCGAGCCGCCGATCAGATTCTCGATGTTGCTGAAACCGCCCGTTCCCGTCACCGTACCGGCGTTGGTGCCGGTCACCTGCCACGTGTTGGCGACATTCGCTGCGGTCAGTGCATCATTGCCGGCACCGCCATTCAGCGTCCCGCTCAGCGTACCCGTCCCGGACAGGACAAAACTGTCCGCACCCGTGCCGCCAACGAGATTCTCGATTGCCGAAAAACCACCCGTGCCCGTCAGCGTGCCGCTGTCTGCGCCGTTCACGACCCAGCTGTTGGCGACATTGTCGCCCTGCAGCGAATCGGTGCCGGCTCCGCCGACAATGGTGCCGCTGAGCGTGCCGCCACTGAGCACGAAACTGTCGCTCTGCGATCCACCGATCAGGCTTTCGATCTGGCTGAATCCGCCGGTCCCGGTCACGCTGCCCGCGTTCGCAGAGCTGATTGTCCAGCTGTTGACTACGTCGTCGGCCTGCAGCACATCGGCACCGGCGCCGCCGACGATGCTGCCACCGAGCGTACCGCCGGCGATGATGAAGTTGTCGGTGGCGCTGCCGCCGGTGAGGTTTTCGATACCCGCAAAGGCCGCAACTCCCGTGGCATCACCCGCATTGGCTCCGGTCACGTGCCAGGTATTTGCCAGGTTGTCTCCCACGAGTGTGTCATTGCCACCGGCACCGTCGATGCTGCCCGAAATCGTGCCGCCGCTGAGTGTGAACACATCCGGGCCGCTGCCGCCCACCAGGTTCTGGATGGCCGCGAAGCCGCCGATGCCGGTGAGCGTGCCGGAATCCGACCCCGTGATCGACCAGGTGTTTGCGATGTTGTCGCCGGTCAGGGAGTCGCTTCCACCTCCGCCCGTGATCAGTCCCGACAGCGTACCGCCCGCGATCTGAAAGCTGTCGTCCCCCGTTCCGCCGGTCAGATTTTCGATGGCGCTGAAAGGGTTGCCGTTCAGGGAGCCGCTGTTTGCGCCGCTGACCACCCAGGCATTGGAACCGCCGGCGCCGACCAGGGTGTCCGTGCCCGACCCTCCGGTCACGCTTTCCACTCCGCTGATGCTTCCCGTTGCCGTCGCCGTGCCCGCGCCCAGATTCACGGTGACGGCCGTGCTCCACGCGGAGTAGTCCAGGCTGTCGGTGCCGGCGCCACCCTGGACGGTACCGCTCACAGAGGCCCCGGCGGCGAAGTGGAACTGGTCGCCATTGCTGCCGCCGGTGAGATTTTCGATGCCGGAGAATGCGGTCACTCCCGTCAGCGTGCCGCTGTTGGTGCCGGAAACCAGCCAACTGTTGGCGGTATTGGCACCCGCCAGCGTATCCGAGCCCGCACCCCCCGCCAGCCCGGTGCTGAGCGTGCCGCCGCTCACCTGGAAAAGATCACTGCCTGAGCCGCCCAGCAGGCTGCCGATGCCGCTGAAGCTGGTGCCGTTGAGCGTGCCGGAATCGGCACCGGAAATGACCCAGACATTGCTGCCATCACCGGCCGCCAGGCTGTTGGACCCGCTGCCGCCGATCATGCCTTCGATGTTGCTTATGCCACCGGTACCGGTTGCCACACCCGTGGCGAAATCCACGCTCACGGCACTCGTATAGGAACTGTAATCGAGCGTATCCGTACCGGCGCTGCCGTCCACGCTGCCAGTCACCGACGCGCCATCGGCAAAGCTGAAGGTATCGTCCGCTGTCCCGCCGGTGAGATTCTCAATCGAGGCAAAAGCGGCGATGCCGTTCACCGAACCACTGTCGCTTCCGGACAGGTTCCAGGTATTCGATGCATTGGCGCCGATCAGAGTATCCGAGCCGCCGCCGCCGTTCACGCTGCCGGTGATCGAGCCACTGACGACGGTGAAGGTATCGCTGGCACTGCCGCCCTGGAGGTTTTCGATGCCCGAGAAGCCACCCGCAACGCCGTCCACCACGCCGGTATCCAGCGCGGTGATGGTCCAGTTGTTGGCCGAGTTCGCTGCGGTGACGGAATCGGCGCCGGCACCACCGGCAAGTGTGCCGGAAAGCGACCCCCCCGCCAGTACGAAGCTGTCGACCCCGGTGCGGCCACGCAGGTTGCCGAACCCTGAGAAGGCCAGGCTGCGACCGCTGGCGGAGAGCTGACCACCGTCGGCAGCGCTGATCTGCCAGTTGGTATCCAGGGCCGGACCGGTCAGCGTATCGCCCGCCGGTACGGTGCCGGCCACAAGGGCATCGATGTTGTCGAAGCCGCCGGTAATGCTCGGCTCGGTACCGCTGAACCCGTCGCTCGAGCCGAGACCGGACAGACCCACGTCGCGGGCGCTGGCGTAGGCCGACCAGTCGAGGGTATCGACACCGCCGGCGCCGTCCACCTGCCCACTGATGGTGCCCCCGGACAGGAAGGCGAAAGTATCCGCGGCGCTGCCACCCACCAGGGTCTCGATACCGGTGAAGCTGGTGACACCCTGTATGCTGCCCTGATTGACACCGTTGATCTGCCAGTCATTGACCGTGTCGTCGCCGGTCAGGGTATCGCTGCCAGCGCCGCCCGAAAGGCCGCCCGAGAGCGTGCCGCCGCTGATGGTGAAACTGTCGCTGGACGCATTGCCGGCGAGGTTTTCCACATCCGCGAACGCGACACCATTGAGCGTGCCGCTGTTGGTGCCGCTCACAATCCAGACATTGGCACTGTTGGAGCCGGTGAGGGTGTCACTGGCGGAACCGCCCAGCATGCCTTCGATGTTGTTGATACCGCCGGTCGCCGATGCACTTCCGGAACCGAGGTCCACCGACACTGCGGTGGTCCAGGCCGAGTAGTCAAGCGTGTCGGTCCCGGTACCACCGTCCACCGTGCCACTGGTCGCAGTCCCGTCGGCAAACACGAAGCGGTCACTGCCACCGCCGCCATTGAGGTTTTCGCTGCTGGCGGAATTGACATTGAAGCGATCGGCCGCATTGCCACCGTTCAGGCTTTCAATGCCGGCAAAGTCCAGCGTGCGGCTGCTGGAATAAGTGGCGCTCGCGGCCAGTGTCCAGGTGGAAACGGCATTCAAGCCACTGAGCGAGTCGCCCGAGCCACTGCTGCCGGTTATGCCTTCGATATTGTCGAAACCGGACCCGATGCTGGCATCCTGTCCGGCAAAACCGTCCGTACTTCCGAGCGCAGTGAGCAGGATCGTCCGGCCACTTCCGTAGGTGGACCAATCAAGCGTATCGCTGCCCGTGCCCCCGTCGATGGCGCCGTTGAGCACCGTGCCACTGCCGAAGGCAAAGAGGTCGCTGCCCGCGCCACCGTTGAGGTCGGCCGTACCCGACGCGTTGATGTTGAATGTATCGGCCAGCCCACTGCCGGTGAACAGATCAACGTTGTCGAAGCCGCCGGAGACACTGGCCTCGGTGCCGGCAAAACCGTCAGTGGCTCCGGCGGCGCTGAATTTGATGGTTCGCGCACTGGCGTAGCCCGACCAGTCGATGCTGTCGGTGCCCGCGCCACCGTCGATCGCACCGGTGAGCGCGGCAAGAAGCGTGAACAGATCGTTGCCGCCATTGCCGTTCAGCGACGCGGAGTGTGCGGTGTTGACCGTAAAGCTGTCCGCACCACTGCCGCCGTTCAGGGTCCCGAAACCGGCGAAGGCCAGCGTGTTGGTGCTGCTATAGGTATTGCTGCTGTCCAGTGTCCAGCTGGCCGCCGCGTTCAGGCCAGTCAGGGTGTCGCCGGCCGTGCCGTTGCCGGTGACCGAGTTGATGTTGTCGAACCCGCCGCTCACGCTGGCCTCGCTGCCCTGGAAACCGTTGCCGGAACCCGGCGCCGTCAGTGCCACCGAACGCGCACTGGCATAGCCCGACCAGTCGA
>JASFQN010000192.1:0-4679 GCA_050115425.1 Gammaproteobacteria bacterium
GGCGAATGGCGAAATCCACGGGCCAATCCAAGGTGTCTGTTGTGCCGTTTTCCGGCAGGCGCCGTCCGATTATCCCGATTTCGAGCAAAACGGCCAGAACTGGTACCAGTGCCGGCACTGGAAGCGCGCTTCGCATTGCTTGAGTTGGGCGCCGTATTGCCGAGCCAGCCAGTCGACCTGTCGGGCCGCACGAATCACGCCGGCCTTGGACTTCCACTGGCCACGACGGTAGCCGCCAATGCCCTCGTGGTAGGCGATATAAAGGTGGTAGGGATCCCACTTGGAAATGCCGAGCCTGGTGTGGATGCGGTTGGTGTACCAGCCGATGAAGTCCAGCGCGTCCTCGATGTCGGTGCGGCTCTTGAACAGCGAGCCGGTGGCCTTGAGGTACTCCTCCCAGATCGGGTCCTGCGCCTGGGCATAGCCGTAGGCGCTGGAATCCCGCGGCAGAGGGATGAACAGGAACCAGTCCCGCTTGGGTCGTACGCTCTCCTGATAGCCGGACTCCCTGCGGATGAACGCCATGAGGATCTGCGCCGGGGTGCCCCACCTCTGTTCGGCTTCGTGGGCGTAGTCATACCAGTCGGGGTATTGATCGAAGACCCGGCAGATATTGTCGCTGTGACGGGGTGGGGTGGTGGCGCAAGCGCTGACAAGCAGGCTTGTCGCGAGCAGAATCGGGAGACTTTTCTTGTGCATGCCTTGTCGCAGCCGGCGGGCCTGACAAGGGATGATAGGAGAGCCGGCGCCGGGCGACAAACGCCCGGCGTCATCGGGTTGTCAGTTGACTGCGTAGTGCTGTTTGCCGGACTGCACCGAGACCGGACTCTGATGGACCCGCCGCGCGAGCATCTGGCGCCATCGCTCGAGGTCATGGCATCCATGCTCGCAGAATTCCAGTCCGTGGAGGTGTCGCTGGCCGCCGTCACGACTGTGAACCCAGCGGACTTTGCCCACCAGGCGGAAGGGCCGGTTCTCTGCTTCGACTTCCACCAGCATGTCCAGGACATAGCCCTTGGGCATGCAGTGGTCGAGCGCGAGCTTGATGCCGTGTGCGGAAACGTCCAGCGGAGAGCACTCGATGCTGGCCACGTAGGGCTGACTGATCATGGTGATCGTATTCACCTTGATCCTGAATGCCGGCGTCACGCGCTCGGCCTGGCGTTGATCACCCTGGTAATGCATGTTGCCTCCACCGACCGGGGACAAATTTCCCGACCGTTGAATCATGCTAGGCGCGCTTCCGGGTGTGATACGGTGACCTGCGTCACTCTCTGGCCTGTTTGTTGCGATGCAACCGGACAGCTATCCGCGCCGCTGCGCATGACATTCAGAGTCTAGCCGGGATCGAGCAAAAATCAGCCCGCCGGGCGATCTTTGGCAGTCCTGCGGCCGGATGGTTTAGGATGTGCGCGCTTTCCTGATTTTTTGGATCATTTCCTGGCAATGTTGAAGACACTTGAACAGCTCCAAATCGCGGATGAGGATGCGGACGCCTCCGGTGCAGGTGCCGACGGGCAGCCGGAACTTGCGCTGTATCATTTCGAGACCTGCCCCTTCTGCCGAATCGTACGGCAGGAACTTGCCCGACTCGGGCTCGAGATGCCGCTGTACGACATTCGTCTCGACCGGGCCCGTCGTGACGAGCTGGTCGCGGGCGGCGGGCATGGCATGGTGCCGTGCCTGCGGATCCGCAGGCCGGACGGCGGAGTGGAGTGGTTGTACGAGTCCGCCGACATCGTCCGCTATCTGCGGCACCGGTCCGGCTGAAACCTGACTGCCTTGCGCGCCTGATCAGGCCATGCTTTCATGGCGGCATGAATGCTGCATACGGCAATGACGCGTACGGCCCACTGCTCTGGCGGATGGCAGGCATCGCCTCCGCGGCGCTTGGTTTCGTGGGTATCGTTTTTCCGCTGTTGCCGGGGCTTCCTCTGCTGCTTCTCGCCTCCTGGTGTTTCCGGCGTGCTGCCGGCGTGACTGACGACGGAGGGTCTGAGCGGCGAGCTCAGTCCCTGGCTCACCGCGTGGCGCGTTTCTTTCGCGAACATCGTCGCTGGGTGTTGCTCGGCGCCGGTGTGCTGGTCTGCTGGTGGCTGCTGCGTGGCGCCCAGCGGGCGTTCCTGCTGTTGGCCGGGCTGCTGGTGGTTGCCGGTTCGATGCTTGCCTTGCGGCGCCGAAAGGGAGCTGCCCGCCCGGCAGTCTGACCAGGGGGAAAGGGGTCATGAAGCCTCACGTGATTCTCAATGCCGGCGACCGTGTGGTCACGGTGGTGGAGGGCGCCGGACTTGTCATCATACTGGTCGCCACGCTGGTGGCCGGTTATCAGCATTGCGCGGCCATGCTGCATGCCGGTCGTGTCAGTGTCATGGATCTCCTGCTGCTTTTCATCTACCTGGAAGTGATCACGATGGTCGGCATCTACTGGCGATCGGGCAAGTTGCCGGTACGCATGCCGATCTATATCGCCATCGTGGCCCTGGCCCGCTTTCTGCTGCTCGACACCAAGGAACTCGACTATCTGGCGGTGCTGGCCTTGGCCGGCGCCATCCTGTTGCTGGCCCTGGCTGTGCTCGTGGTGCGCTTCGGCCATGTGCGGTTTCCCTACGAATACCCGGAAGGTACACACGATCGGGCGCCCCGGCGAGGTGAGTCGGGCCTGAGTTGACACGCTTGGGGCCTGTCTTATACTCGAATTATCGCCTGGTGGGACTGCTGTACCACGCCCACGCGCGGCCAAACGGAGAATTTCCAGCCATGTCTTCACATGCATTGCACAACGAACAGTCCGGCCTGAAGAAGGCGCTGCTGTCGCTCACCGTCAAGGTGCTCAGGCCGTTGATCCGGATTCTGTTACGCCACGGCATGTCCAGCCAGGAATTCACCGAGATTTCCCGGTGGGTCTTTGTGGATGTCGCCATGGGCGATGACGAATTCCAGCTGCCGGGGCGCAAGCAGTTCAAGTCGCGGGCCGCGATCCTTACGGGCCTGTCGCGCAAGGAGGTGTTGCGTCTTTGCCAGTTGCCGCCACCGGACGAGTCGGACGAGATCACGACCTCGAACCGCGCCGCGCGGGTACTCACGGGCTGGACAGAGAACCCGTTGTTCTGCGACGACAAGGACAAGCCGCGCGACCTGCCGTTCAAGGGCGATACCGGCTCGTTCACGGATCTGGTCCGTCTGTACAGCGGTGACGTGCCGCCGCGGGCCATCCTGGACGAGTTGCGCCGTTCGGGCGCAGTCGAGGAAACCGAGGACGGCGTGGTCAAGCTGCGCCAGCTTTCCTATTTCCCGGAGGTCGGCTCGCCCGACGAACTGGACGTCGTGCGCATCTGCGCCAACGATCTGCTCTCCACCATGGAGCACAATCTGCGCCCGGGCGTGGCAGTGAAATTCCCCCAGCGCCAGGTCTACAGCGCGCGAATCCCCGAGGAGGCCCTCGAGGAGGTGCGCGACTACGTGCGCAAGGAGACCGAAACCATGGCCCGGCGCGTACACCACTTCATCTACGATCGGTCCGATGAAGTGAAGAAGTCCGGCAAAACCTACTACCGGACGGGATTGGGGCTCTATTATTTCGAGTCCTGAGCCGGCCGCCGCCAGCTCCACATTGCTTGAAGAACCCCGGCAACACGCCGGGGTTTTTTTATGGCCACAGCCTCCCAAAGTGCCCCGCAGCCCGCGCCACACGGCGATGTACCGGCAGCGCGCCCGATTTCTCCACGTTGACATTCCCCACCGCTTACATAAACTCGAAGTGATGCTGGGATTTGAATCCCACTTTCAAACTGTGTCGTGAATCAATGTTCGCGACACCGGGTGACAGCTCTTCTGGTGACTCCCTCAAACGCACGAACTGGAGGCTTATCATGGCCAAGCACATCAACAAGACAGCAGTACTGGCGGCACTCGTTTTCGCGGCGGGCGTGAGCGGCGCGCCCGCATTCGCGGAAGACATCGGCACCGGATTTGTCGGTACCAGCGGCCAGGAAGACATCGGTACCGGTTTCCAGAGTCCGACCGGTCAGGAAGACATCGGCACCGGTTTCCAGAGTCCGACCGGTCAGGAAGACATCGGCACCGGTTTCCAGAGTCCAACCGGCCAGGAAGATATCGGTACCGGCCTCCGCGGGCCGGCCAGTCAGGAGGATATCGGCACGGGCCGACTGTCCCCCACCGGTCAATCCCTGCGGATGCGTCTGCGTGCGATGTATTCTTTCCTGGCCAGTTTCGGAGGTGTGTGGCTTTGACAGGATTGCCGACTGCAGACCAGGGGGCGGCTCCGTGCCGCCCCTTTTTTCGTTCCCCGATCGTTTTCCCTCGCTCTGCCGGGCGCATTGCCCGGCCACCGGGCGATTCCGTATAGTCGGAGCAGGTACGGCAAGAAAGGCGCCTGGGTGACTACCGAATCCGACCTCTGGCTGTTCGGCTATGGCTCGCTCATCTGGCGACCGGATTTTGTCTGGGTGGAAGCCTGCCCGGGAGTGATTCGCGGGTGGGCACGGCGTTTCTGGCAGGCCTCCGTCGACCATCGTGGCGTTCCTCACTATCCGGGGCGAGTGGTGACGCTTGTACCCGATCCAGGGGCGGAGTGCCCGGGCATGGGTTATCGGATCAATGCCGACAGGCGCGAAGAAATTCTTGTCGCGCTGGACTATCGCGAACGCGGAGGGTACGCG